>JAZKEA010000040.1:0-8468 GCA_040387315.1 Armatimonadota bacterium
AGTCTTTTGCTAACGCTGGCTGTTCTACTTTTAGCTCTCTTTCCTGCTCGCCCAAGCGCGCAAGCGCCTCACGTAGTCGGTCAACCTCTGATACCGCCCGGTCATCTGCTCGATACGCTCCGTTGAGACGCTCAGCGTTTCTTTCAATCGCTGGTTCACCGCGTGAACGCGCAGGATCTCCTTTGCCATGACCCGATTCTCCCGGAGAAGAAGTCGAATATTCTCCTGAAGCTGCCCATTGATGCGGACCAACTCCGCCTTCGTAACGCTCATATACTTGCTCTGACATCTCTAACCGGCTTCTTTCCCGGTCCGTAAACATCCGGGGGTTCCAATCATCGGCTGCGCGCGTTGGTCTAACGCTTGGTCGCCTCACGCTCGGCACCTCAACCCCTTCACCTCTGTCTTCGCGTCGCTGCATTTTGTAACCTTCGGTTTGCCACTTCCGGTCAAGGTGCGTGCGCTCCGGACGACCAAGGGCTGCCGAGTAGAGACGGTTCCATTTCTCATCCAGCTGACGGAAGTCACGGGCGCTCAAATTAATCTTCCGCCCGTCGGTCTGCCGCGCCGCGATCCAGATATGCGTGTGCAGATGGTCCGTGTTGCTGTGCTGGAATGCCGCTGCCCGCGCTTTCGGGAATGCCTCGGCGAGCCACTGCGCCACCAGTCCGTTCGCCCTTGCGGTTCCGGGGTTCTCCTCAAAACTGAGCAAGACGCGGTAGTGGGTGCGGGACTCTCCGCGAGACTGGTGATGTGCCTGCTCCCACCGGGCATCCGCTTTCGCGTAGTCCGCCAGGGCGTCGGTAAGCGCCCGGTAGGAATAGGCACCCTGAGAACCCGACGGTCCCCTTTGGGGCAGGTTCCAGAGCAAGGTCCCCTGTTCCCGTTCTCTTACCGAAGCTTCCTGAGCGATGTAGCGCAGATAGCGCACCGACGACTGAGGGGAAGAACTACCGACCGTGAACCGGCAGAACGTCCCTCCTGTCCCTATTGTTACTGTCATGGCAGCCGCCTTGCCAGTTCCCCGGCGAGCGTTCTCAGCAGGTACGCGGATTCTTCAAGACGCGCTCTGACGTCCCGTGTCAGCTCATCTTTGGGGGTGAACAAGGGCGAGGCAAGAAGGCTCTTTGCTTTGTCCGCCGCGTCTTGAAACAGGAGTTGCAAGTACCGCAGGCGAGCCGGGTCCTCCTTCTGTTTGTCCCCCACGCCGTTTTCGACCAGGTAGCGCGAGATCGACAGATTGAGCGCGCAGGCTTTCTTCCCGATAATCGCCCGCTCCGCCTGTGTCATCCGAATGGGAAGGCGGCACGGATACCGAGTGTGCGGCTCTTCCGTTTGTTCCGGTTGTTCTCGGCCTTCCGTAGTCGGCGCGTCCTCGCCGGTCCCGGTTGTCTGAATTTCCTGTGTCATGGGTGGTGTTCCTCGAATTTACATCGTTGTGTTTGCTCCTTTGTTTCTAGTTTATTTCTATATCGAAGAACAGTCTAAGTGGCCCCTTTCCCCTGATGTGATGTCACGATCCGTATCCTGCCGGTCGGGTGATCGTCCAGCCCTCCTGTAGTGCCGGAAACGCCCTCCTCACCGGTATCGCCGGTGCCTGCAGTTCTCCGTTGCCCGGCGTAAATGCCGATGGCGCCAGATAGCACCGGGATGACATCACCTTCCCGATTCTGATTCTCCCCCCTATCGAAAAAGACTAGAACTATCCCTGTCTGACAAACGCCTGGCTGCTGGCTTTTTTACGAAGCCTTTTGGTCTGGTTCATACGGGTAGAAGAAACGCTTTTTTGCGAATGAGGCTTTGCGCCTCCTCGCAGAGAGGCAACGTTATCGACAAGGAAAGAGACGGCACTCATGCCCACCAACGGGACAGCGTCCCGACGATACCCCCGCTATTTGAGCTTCTCCGCAGGAGAGCTTGAAGCGCGGCTTCAGGAACTCGGATCGGCCTCGGTGGAACGCTCCGGCGTTTCCCAGAGGGTAGATCCCCTTCTCGCCATTCCCACTTCCGGCAGGGCCAAGCTTTTGAAAAGCCACTCCTGCTCGGTGGTGTTCCCGGATGGACGTGCTGGCTGCTGCCATTACGTCCGAGGCGGGCCTGCCTGGCATATCTTCCGCTACGAGTACGAGGACAAAGCAACGTTGCCCACTCAGCACACAGCGCTTCGCCTTCAAAACGATGTGGCAAGCATCGAGCATGCGGCACGGACCGGGGCGACTCTCGCCTACGGCGATGCTGTCCTGCGGGAGCGACGGGAGTACTTTCAGCGCGCGAGCGAAACCGGCGGGCGACGCAGACACCCGGAGCGTTTTCAGATGAAGGCGCTTCGGGCCAAAGCCCTGTCGGGAAAGTACGCGGTCTGCCAGCACATTGGGTCACCAACCCGTCAAAGGCTCCTTCCGGTAGGAAAGATGCACGACCGATTGGAGGACGCAAACCGCGAGTGGCAGGCAGAGCATGGCGCAAGCCCCCTGCTCGTTGTCGCCTGCTGCAATCGGCTGGATCGCTGCTGGGAGGTTCCCCGGTTCAATCCCCTACACCCCCGGTCAGCGCCAAAGCTTCACATCAGTGGAGCAAAGCGCCCGGGGGATGACGACTGGGAGTATCTGCCCGGTCCGGATGAAAGCCCGGACGACGATGACGAGGAAGGAGACGGTGCCTGATGAAGATTCTTCGACCCGATGGGGTGGAAGTCTACCTGGGCTCGCTCTTCGACCAGGTGTACTCGATGGAGGACACCGACGGTCGTCAGTATCACTGGAGTGTGACGCAAGCTCGGCAGCTCGCCGAAACTCGCGGCACGCTCTGGACTGTTTCGCTCTCCGAGATCGGCATTACCTGCGAGTTCATCCATGCCCAGTATCAGGGACTCGATGAAGCGCATGCGATGACACGAGACCTGCGACTGCCGCTTCTGTTTGTTCCGTTTGGCGAGAGCCATCAACTCATCGACGGGTGGCATCGATTGTTCAAGGCAGCGGCAATGGGCGTGGATGTCCTCCCCGCCTGGTGCCTCTCCCAGGAAGACGCTGACGCAAGCCTTGTTTTGGAGCTTGCTCCAGGACAGGGACTTGATTGGGGACAGAATGCCTCTCCGACGGAAAGGAGCACTTGAAATGATGGGGACCTCCCCTTCTCCGGCCACAGCTCCCCGGCTTTCCCCTTCGCAGAGGTCTTACCGCGATAACCCCAATGGGTTTCTCGAAAGGCTGTACGCGCGAGCGGAAAATTTGTCCGCTGAAGGCTACACCGCTTATCCCACGGAGACGCCTCACGCCTTCGTGGTGGCTCAGGAGGCAGCGAAAGACGCTCCACCCATGGGTTACCTTGTCTTCCCCCTCGACGCGACCTGCAGATGCCCGTTTTACGCGCGGCAGAGTCAGGGCGAGTTCCTCGGGGAAGACCGGGTGGTGATTCCGTGCAAGCACCTTCTGGGGCTTCCCCTTCTGGTTCGGGCAACCTGCCAGCGCCATGCACGGGAAGGAGACATTCACTCCTGCTGCCAGCTCTGGCAGCACTGGATGCGGACGCAGTCGAAGAAACGCCGCGAGCGCTTGGAGCTTGAAAAGCAAGAAGCGCTCACCCAACTACAACACAGACGCGCTCTGCGTGTCTCGACAACGACAACAGCGACGAAAGGATCGAACAGATGAACTTAACCGACGTGCAGGAGCAAATCCACGCGGATGACGCTCATAAGTGGGATATGCTTCTGGAGCGCGATCAGCTGCGCTTCGCAAATGGGCGGCTTCGGCTTCCTCGCTCTTTTGGGAGTGAGACGGAAGATTCCATAGCAGCCGCGGCGATGGCGAAAGGACTGAAGCTAACGCACTGGGCG
The DNA here is from genome assembly GCA_040387315.1 of Armatimonadota bacterium. Classification (GTDB taxonomy): domain Bacteria; phylum Armatimonadota; class Armatimonadia; order Armatimonadales; family Armatimonadaceae; genus JACMJB01. The sequence continues at coordinate 3,839 of JAZKEA010000040.1, forward strand.
ACATCCCAGATGTGTCAGCGGCTCGGGATACCGGCGGCATACTTTCGCCGCTGCTCCCTGCCCCTGCAGGATGCTCAGGTTAATCACTGGCTTTATCAGGCCGGTGATGACGACGATGCTCCGTACGACCTACCGGGAAACCAGAGCAGCCAAAAATGGCTGCTTCGGGCTAAAGGAGACCAGGTTCGAGGCATTCTTTCGGACCGGTACTCACGGCTCAACAATCGTGACGTACTAGATTCCTTAATGCCTTTAGTTGCGGATGCCGCCTTCGAGGTGGACTGGTTCGCGGTTACCGAAGAATCGCTTCATCTGCGACTGTTCGACCCGCGCCTGTCTCGGGAGGTGCTTCCCGGCGACCGCGTGATGGCGGGTCTTCACATCGGAAACTCCGAGGTGGGGAAACGGGCCATAACCGTTGACGCGCTTGTCTATCGTCTGGTCTGCCAGAATGGCCTTGTGCGGCTGGTGAAAGGCAAAAGCCTTCTCCATCACCGCCATGTCGGGCTATCGGTTGGAGACCTGAACGCCGGTCTCGGCAATGCGATTCGGGATGCCTTGATTCAAAGCTCCGGCTTTATGGAGCGACTGGAGCAATCCACGCGGGAGCCTGTCTCTGACATGGAAGGAGTCATTGCAACTATCGCAAGCGACTCGGGACTCAGCCAGAAAACGGCTGAGATGGTGACCGCTGCTCTCAACGCAGAAAAGGCGTCCCAGCAAGAGATGCTCTTTGGTCTGGTAAACGCTCTGACGCATACTGCTCAAAGGCTTTCGCCCGATGAACGGTATGCACTCGAAACGGTTGCGGGCAAGATCTTGGAAGGAGGTCCGCCAAAAATTACGAAGGCGCTGGTATCAGCTGTAGTGCAAGAAAAGCCAACCGCTTCAACCGCAGCTCTTCCCTCGCCTTTGCCTTCACCTCTGATTGCTTCTTCATCCGCGCTGCCAACCGTTACCGGCAGCCTGAACCTCTCCTTATTTGGTTCGTAAAACTTTCCAGCCGCCAGAAGCGTTTGTCAGACGCAAAGCGGATCTCAGGTTTACCTGTGACCCGCAGCGGTTGTCTTGTGGCGTTTTTACCAGGGTTTTGGATGGTTTGATGAAGCAGAGGTTGGAGACAGATTGAAGGTTTGCAGTTAGCAAGGTTAATGAATCAGAAAAGGCTTTGACGCGTGTGCCTCCCCCAAAAACACCGTCACCCCCTTTTCACTCTAGGTGCAGCAATATGCCATTACTGTTAAACCCTATAAACGTTATTAACGATATATACGGTTTATACTATTCGTATGATTAAGATGCTGCTGTTCGACTTCGTTCAATCAAAAACGCTTCTTCGAGGGCTCGAATAATATCCTGTTGGCTTGGACGAGCATCCATAAACTCAATGGTAATTGATGCGTTTTTCTGCGGCAGAGCAATCTGATGGCGATACGGAGCAGGACGGCCAAGTCTCGGCGACGGTACGGAGCCCGTCGGTTTTGCAGCTGCAGCCTCTCGCTCGGCTCGGACTTTTCGGACCGTTAATTCACCACGCTTTGCAGCGTCCCAAAGGCGAAGCTGGTCTGTGGACGGACGCCGCGCAATCTCCTGCAAAAGAGATTTGCTCATCCGACCCCCTGCCCCTTCAGACTCTCTTGCCTCTTTGTGGATCTGCTCCGGAAGGGTCAAAATATTGAGAATTTCGGTAACGCTTCCCTGGGACTTTCCAAGGCGTTTTCCAAGCTGCTCATGGGTTAAGTTGAACTCGACAATGAGTCGTCGGTAGCTTTCCGCTTCCTCGAACGGATTCAGGTCTTTTCGGTGCAGGTTTTCAACGAGCTGAATTTCAAGCCTTTGATGTTCCTCGGCAGTCCGAACGATAGCCGGAATTTTTGAAAGACCCGCAAGTCCTGCAGCGGTAAATCGTCTCTCCCCTGCCACGATCCGGTAGCGCTCGTAGCCGATGATCGAAACAATTACTGGCTGGATGATCCCAAGCTCGCGAATGGATGCGGAAAGCTCCGATAAATCTCCTAAGTCCCGACGCGGCTGGTTGGGGTCTGGCTCAATCTGCGAAAGCGGAATCTCGGTAAGGATCGGCCGGGTGTCCCCCATCGGCATTGTGGGAAACGCCGGAGCCTTAGCGCCCGTTCCTGCCGCGCTTCCGAGAGCGGCTCCTATACCTTTCGCGTGCTGGGCGTGCTGGCTGAACTTTTCGCTTAGGCTGGCCATATCTCTCCAATCTCTTTAACTAGGTTTCGATAATCTTGAGCTCCCCGGTTTCCGGACTGGCGGGATAAGACTACAGCCATTGCCTTACTTTGGTCATCGTTCATCTGGCTTTTTTCGACTGCCTCGGTGTCTCGAATTTGCGTGGCGAGGATTCGTTCCTGGAGCGGTTGAAGCATTTCCCAGGCCGTGGCCTGCCGCTCTTTCCCGTGGCCTCGTACCATCGTCAGCAGAATACGCCAGTCAAAATCCGATGAGCGGTCCGGCTTTGCCTGGGCAATCGTGTTCAATAGAGCGTTCATACCGTCGAGCGAGTAGAGCGACAGTCGAGTCGGTATCAAGACCCGGTCAGCGGCGACAATGGCGTTGATAGACAGAACGCTCAAGGTCGGGCCGCTATCGAGAATGACGTACTCGAAATTATCGACCACAGTTCTAAGTGCGTTTTTCAGTTTTCCTTCACGGAAAAGGATGCTGTATAGGTTTTCAACCGCCGTCGCCAGATGGATGCTCGCCGGGATTAACTTCAGATTGGGCTCGATGGTATCGACCTGAATGTGGCTGACCGGAACATCGTAGAATAGCGCTGAAACGGTCTTCTCGGACGGGATCTCTTCGCTTTCGATGCGAAGGGCGAGTGTTGCGTGAGCCTGGGGGTCAAGGTCGATGAGAAGAACACGCTTTCCCGTGGTAGCGAGACCTACTGCGAGATTGACAGCCGTTGTGGTTTTAGCAACGCCGCCTTTTTGATTTACAACGGCGATGGTTAGCACGCCGAAGCCTGGTTAAGGAGGATTGAAGGGTTAGCAAACGTCATGGGAAGGCATCATCGGACGTCCAATGATGACCGTCAAGGCGTTATCTGACACGCAAAAGGTGCAGGGATTTGCTGATCATCGGACGTCCAATGATCGAGGGAATCGCTCCTAAGTGGAAGCGTTTTAGTCGGCTTTGGATTTACCATGGCTCGATTTTAAAGCTTGCTTTATGAGCGAGCGGACCTGCGAAGCATCTTCCGGGTTTTCGTCTGGGGTGGGCGAGGGCAGGGTACTCGTTGACGATGGCGCTGCTTGGGAGATCTGAAGTGCCTGCCAGGCTCGGAACTCTTCCCGCCGCTTATCCGGAAGGTCCCAGGCTTTAAGCGCCTTTGACTTGATGGAGGCAGATAATCCTGCGTACTGCTTTTCAGTCTGCTGGCGCCGCTCGGTGAGATACGCCTCAAAGGCCGAAAATGCCTCAGGAGCCTCTTTTTCAAGCTGAGCCATGTCGTTGGTCGTTTTGGCTATCTCCGCAGCCTCAGCGGCCTTCCTGGAGGCTTCAGCAGCGTTTCTCGAATGAGCCTCGGCTTGCTTCTTCTGCCTAGCCTCGGCTTCCTCCTGGGACTGCGTGTAGGCGCGCGGCGGGGAGAAGCCTTGCTCGATGGCGCGGCGCAGATATGCGCCTCTGCTTGAGGTGAACTCCGTGACATACGGAAGGTACAAAAGCTGACGCCGACACTCATCCGGCCTTTCGCGTGCGAAGCGCTCAGCAACTTCCCGGTTTAGGTCAGCCGCAATCAGTTTGGTGATGAGTGCTGCGATCTCCGGCTGAACGGGACCAAGCGGATTTGGAAGCTCCACGGCCTTCACCAGATCAAAGGATTTTACAGGTTCACTTTGGTTCTGCGGCGTGGTTGGCAGGCTTTGGGGACGCAGGAGCTTTTTGGACCCTCCAGCGGTTATTTTCTCAGGCCCTCCGTCCGAATCAGAGAAAGGCAAAAAGAGCGAAGCCCCCGCGGTATCGGTTCTGCCAGGTGCGTAGTTTGGGGATTCTTTGGCCTTGGAGCGTCCCTTTGTTTTTCGGACATTGCCCGTAAACTGCTGGTACTCACGCGACGCATTTGGGCCGGGGACGTAGTACATCCACCAGTCGGCCTGGCCCTGGTCGTCCGTTGTCTGCTCGTAGGCAATCTTCGCCAAATACCCACTTTCCAGATGTGGCCGGTGAATCTTGTACATCTGCTTTTTGACCTGATCGAAGGTCGCGTAGCGCGTGGCAGTTGAAAGCATGCAGTACTCGGAGTACCGAAGACGCGCCCGCTCGTTTTTATGAAAGAGTGCCCCGTAGATTTGGTAGCTGACAATTTCGTAAAAACGCTGGGCTGCGGGCGGAAGCGAGCGCATGTAGTTATAATCCAGCGGACGGGTCATAGCGGCATCTATGACCTGCCAGTACGGCTCGTTGAGCAGCAGATACACAGCGTCCGCAATGTTCCCGTCCGGCAACGTCTCACCCGTAAACAAAACCGAGTAGCGGGTAAAGCTTGCCTCAAGAAAGCGCTCGGACCGGTCAGCACTTTTGTAGCTGATCTTGGCGTTGATGAAAGCACTCGCGTTTTGCAACAATGCGGTTCGGATTGCTTGCGTGCTTTCGCCGCCCT
>JAZKEA010000041.1:0-5565 GCA_040387315.1 Armatimonadota bacterium
AAAGCGTCCCTGTTACAAAAGACGAACAAAAATCCCCTGGGTCGGCGCGACTCAGGGGTTTACGGAATTACGGTATTCGTGGTGCCGGGCTCCTTCCGCGCGTCAACTTTCGTGGCGCTTCTGTATCAAGCCGCTGCTGTTTGTCCGCATCGCAAACGATTTCCGAGGCTCAGTGACTCTTCCTCCCGCTATGGACAGGTCTATCGGTTTCCCCTTTTTCAGTACGAGGTAGGGTATAAGGATACAGTTTAAAGTGACGGGCAGCCGCTTCCTGCCTATCTTAAAAAATGAAGCAAGAGGTGAAGCAAATGAACAAAACGGATTTTCGTCGTCTCTTTCGTTACTCCGATAACTGCTGGTCTCTGCTAGGCAAAACCTTGGTGAGTCTGCCGCAGGGCTCTGAAACGTGGAACACGCCCTTCGAATCCACCTCGCAATGGAATACCATTCGGCTAATCCTGGCACATACCATCGGCGCGGAGGAGCGATTGGTTACGGTGCGCCTGCTGAATCAGGCGCTTCCCGTTATGTATGAGAACCGGGCGGCATCAGACTTAGAGGGCCTGTATCGGGACCATCGGACCATTCGAGCGGCCACCTATGCCTATCTCGACTCCCTTACCGATGCCGCTGTGGAGGAGGAAACTGAGGTCTGGCGCGTCGCCGACCGTTCTCTGACGCGGGCCGACATCCTGTTCCATATCTTGAATCATGAAAACTACCATCGGGGGCAGGTGGTAATGGCGCTCCAGCGTCTTGGTATTGATCCCCCCAACTTCGATTATGTTCTGCTCAAAGAACTTTAAGCCAGTTCGGCTCTGTACAGTTCTGCCTCTCCTCTGCGCCGCCGTGCATCTGACCGTGAGCTTCGTGGGCCGTTTCCCGTTTCACGTAAGTCGGTTCAGCGCCGACGATTGGAAACACTAGAGTGGCAGGCAATGGTTGACGGGTGACCTTCTGGACCACCGTCTCCATCCCGGCATGACAGTGGCGTTCAGGATCGGGATTGATTACCGATGATTGTGCACGGGTAAACTCAGGGCGCACGCACAAGTTGTTCTACTGATACGCTTTTTCTCAGAACTTTTTCGCTTGCGCGAGCTAAAGGAACGACCAGTGACTAAAACTCTAAAACATATCGCGGCTGCCACGGTAGGATTGTGGATGGCGACTGCGCTCGCTGCCCCTTCTTTCGCACAAAACCCGGCACCGACACCGACGCCCGATGTCAGCAAGCAGCTGCCGCCAAAGGTGAAGACCGGCGCACGCAAAACCGGCGACGCCGCTCAGACCGGCGCGCGCAACTCGGGTGGCGGCGTGACGCGAGTGACACGAAAGATAGGCGGCGACGGGCCGGACGCCTCCAAAAAAGTGCCCCCCAAGGTCAAAACTGCCGCCCGTAAAACCGGCGGAGCCATTAAAACCGGGGCTCGCAATGTGGGCGGGGGCATCAAGCGGGTTTTCCGAAAAGCCGGTGATAAGTAGCCCTTAACCAGCAGTCTTTAGCACTTTAGTCCGAGTGATTGAAATCACTCGCTCGAAAAACGAGCGTCCTCGCGGACGCGCAGCACCGTATCGCTTGCATCTCCCGTCCGGCAGGACGATTGCCTTTACCAGCGAGTGATTTCAATCACTCGGGCAATAGAGAATCTGCGCATCGGTCATTTTCCGGATTTGACCGGCGGCTTCTCTCCGGGAGCCGCGCCTCGGGCGTGCTGGCCCTGCAGAGCGGCGATGGCATCCCGCTTCGCCGCTTCGGGGATATTCGGATTGTCCCGAATCGCTTTTGCCTTGGCCTCCGCCGTGATTGGGGTGACAATCCGCGCGTCCCGCTCCGCCGACCGGCATCCTGCCAGAGTCAGAAACGACAGACCGATTCCCGCTGCTAAGATCGTCGGTTTGTATCGGTTATACCGGTTATACCTGCGCCGCATTTCGATGCCTTTCAAGCGCCTGCCCCGTTCTCCAGAGAGGGGGCAGGCGCTGTACTGTCGTGATTTGAGAGCTGTGACACAGAGGGTCAATAGGGATACGTGCCGTTGTTGACCCGGACCAGGGATGAGCCTGCCGGGATAAAGATGTTTCGGTACCAGTTGATCTTTCCTCGTGCCATCGCCTTCGCGTGACCGTCGCCGAAGACAACGTTTACGGTGCCGTTATGGCGGAAGCGAGGCATGGTGCCGCAGCCGCCCCAGGTACCCGGCCCGGTCAGGTTCGTATAGTCGCAGTCATGGTTGCGGCTCTGATCCAGCTCATAGTGGGCGGACTGGTCCGCGCGGGAGCCGTCCTTGTTCACGTAGTCTGTCCATTCCTCCTCCCACGGATTGAAGCAGCCGAAGCCCCACCAGGTATCGTTGACCCCTTTTTCCATAATCAGGATCTTGTCGGCGGGCGCGGAGATATCGGCGAGCGCTGTCGTCGGGTCGGCGCGGTAGCCGTTCCACGGCGACGACCCATCGGGAAAGACATCGTAGTGGAGACCGTAGTTATGCGTCTGCCCGTCCACGGGGAAGGAGGGACAGTCATAGATTCCGCCAACCCCCCAGTTCAGGTTCCCGATAGTGCGGTTTCCGCTTTTGACATAGGCATAGAGCAGCTCGGGCCAGTCGTATTTAACGCGGGTCGCCTGAACCGTGTACTGGTTCATGGGGTACACCTCGTCGTAATCCTGGACATACATCATCAGGGAAGTGCCCATCTGCTTCATATTCGAAAGGCAGGTCAGAGCGCGGGCTTTCTCGCGTGCCTGGGCGAAGACGGGAAAAAGTATAGAGGCGAGGATCGCGATTATCGCGATGACTACGAGAAGCTCGATCAACGTAAAACCAGAGCGGCGGGAAGACAGGGAACGTAACATCGTCGTACTCCTTGAGTTTGATTCCGGCAGAGTGATAGTTTCGATAGGCAAAGTAGTGGTCAACTTTTTACCTCCGGGGTCAGTTCGATAACGAGAAGCTGATCCGGGACAGTGAGCCGAATCGTGGCGGGCTGCCTATAGTATGCCAGTGGCGTCGTGCCGTGGGTCGAGGGCAGAAACGTGACCGCCCGCGTGATTCGCGGCTGCGAGAGCGTCAGGGTCACCGGGCGGTCGGGGACCGGGATCGTCTTTCGAGAAGCGACATCCCAGCTATTGACCTCCTGCCACAGCAGAAGGCAGAATGTGCCGTCACGCTTCTGCAGCAGAAGGTGTTGGATGCGGGACTGATCGCCGCTCCCCGATAGGTGAAAGGACAATGTGCCCGGCGCGAAGGCGGTCCCGGATGGGTCCTGCAGAAGCGCGATGGTATCGCGGAGGGCATTGAAGATCGGTTTCGGGCTCAGGTCGTGGCGCAGAAGACCGAAGTTCGCCTCCCGGTCGGTGGGGTCTACCCCGGCATCGAGCAGTTCGTAGAAGTAGGCGCGGGAAAAGCCCCGGCGAAAGTACTCCGCCACCAGGCGCGGCCCGTATTTTCCCGTGACCGCCTCGGGGGCGGGTTCGTGTCCGTGCGGCGGATGCTTCATCCCGTTGTGGTAGCCGGTCTCGGATGCCCAAAAGCGTTTCGCACCCGAGACACGGCGGGTCCGGGCGATATTGTAGGAATCCAGTCGGCTTTCGGGCGTGCCCGGTCCGAATCCGCCGGGGTAGGGATGCAGGTTGCCGAACGTGATGAACGCGGAAAAGTCACGGCACTGGTCCGCGCGGCTGGCGTGCGCGAGCGACGGTGCGAGAACGGGCAGCTTTCGGAGAGTGGGGTCCGCCTGCATGGCCCGCCACAGCGCCTGTGTGTATCGCTCCAGGGTCGCGGGCCAGTCTGGATCCGTGGTCTCCGGAGACGCCGGGTTTACATGGGTGTTGTCGTACTCGTTCGGCCCCTCGACCGCCTCGCAGGCGGTCCCGTAGAGGGTCTTGAGAACGGTCAGCTCACCCGGTATTTTTTCCGGCGCGAGCTTTCCCCGCCAGGGCCGCGGGCTGTCCACGCGCGGGCCGACTATCTGCAGAAAGCGGACGCCGAGGGCGCGGTGCAGGTCGGTCATCCGCTTTGCCGCCATGGGATCGGCGAACAGGCCGTCGCGCAGGTGCCGAATGCCGCTTTCGCGCAGCCGTTCCCTGACCTCTCCAAAGCGCGTGGCATACGGGCTGTTCGTATAATTGAAGTGCGTATTGACCCCGATGGTATCGACGAACGCATCGGCGCGCTGTGCCCGAACCGCTTCGCCGGGCGGGGCGTGCTTTTCGGTTCGCACCAGAAAGCGGGGCGTCATCGGAGGTACCGCTCCAGAAAGCCGAGCGTGATTCGGTCGGTCCGCTCCTTGTCGCGGCCCGTCCAGCCGTGACCGCCCTCGGGGACTATCACCATCTGCGAATCGACCCCCGCTTTCTTCAGCGCTTTATCGAGGGTCTCGCCGTGGACCGGGGGCACGAGCGGGTCTTTTGCCCCATAAAAGGCGAGCACCGGGGGATCACCCGCATCGACATAGGTGACAGGCGAGACGCGGGGGATGACCGGGGCGTTCGGGTCGAGCGAACCCAGAAAATCGAGCATTACCTGACGCCCGGTCTTGCCTTTGTAGTAGCTGAGGAACATCTCCTCGACACCCGGCGGCGGCGTACTCATCTTCAAAAGCCGGAAATCGGTCGGGCCGACATAATTGATGACAGCCTGGACCCGGCTGGACTGCTCCGCATGACCGCCGGTCCCTTCTAATCCGTCCGAGGGTTTCGTCAGTCCGACGAGCAGGGCGAGATGCCCCCCGGCACTCTCGCCGCCGGACGCGAAGCGGTTCGGGTCAAGGTGGAGCTCGGCGGCGCGTGACCGCAGGTAACGGACGGCGCACTTGGCATCCTCGATCTGGGCCGGAAACGGGAAACGGGGCGCGAAGCGATATTCCACGGACGCCGCCACAAACCCCAGCCCAGCGAGCCGCCGGATAAAGCCGCTGCTGTCGGACTTCTTTCCTGCCTGCCAGCCCCCGCCGTGGTACCAGACCACAACCGGAAACGGCCCGGTCCCCGATGCGGGCCGCGCCAGATCCAGCTTTAGCTCCTCGCCCCCGGCGCGTCCGTAAACCACGTCTCGCTCGAAGACGATCTGCGGTTCTCCCGACGAAGCGGGATCGGACGGTTTCTGCTGAGCGTGGCTGCGCCAGGGGGAGAAAATCAGGGCCGAGGTTGCGAGCGACAGTGCCAGCAGCGCCAGTATCGTTTGGCGGCTTCTCGGAAGGCCAGGGGCAGCGGTTTTTGCTGTCATCGTCGTCGATGAAACTCACATTTCCGAAGCGCCCGCGGGCGCTCCTAACGCTTGAATGGACTCACTATAACACAACCCATTGGCGAATGGACAGCCATTTTGATTAATTTATCAATTATTTTTAATCAAACTTCGCCAATTTTATCAAGAGGGGTTACAATGAGTCATGTCGTCTCCGGCTGCCCGTACAAAACCGTCCCCGGCGGATAAAGCGGATAAAGGCGTTACCCTCCAGCAGGTCGCGGGAAGGGCAAGCGTTTCTATCGCGGTCGCCTCTACCGTTCTTTCCGGACGCACGAACGGCATTCGGGTCGGACCGGAGGCTCGCTCCCGTGTC
>JAZKEA010000041.1:5575-6236 GCA_040387315.1 Armatimonadota bacterium
GCCGCTCGGGAGCTTTCCTACCAGCCGCGCCGGGCGGCGCGGAAGCAGGCGGAGGGGACAGCGCAGAGCATCGCGGAGTCGCCGGAGTCCTCCCGACGGGAGCCGCGCCTCAGTACGATGCTGGGAATTATCGACCTGCGCGGCGGTCATTCCGAACCGCGCGAGGCGTCGTTCGCGCCGCTGCCGTGGGACCATGAGATCGCGACGACCCTGGAGATGGAGCTTGCCGGGGCGGCGGAGACCACGACCCGGTATTTCACCCGGCGGCCCCACGCCGGACACCCGTCGATCCACATCGCCGAGGCGGTCGATGCTCTCCTTCGTCAGGGGGTCAGCGCGCTCGCGGTCATCGAGCTTTCCGAATACAACCATGCCATCACGCGCCATCTCAGCACGCTGGAGGGATGCGGGGTGCCGTATGTGCTGGTATCGTCGGGCGCGCTGTCGTCCCCGGTCCCCAATGTCTATTACGATAACCACAGTGCGGGATTTATGGCAGCGCAGCACCTGATCGCGCGGGGTCACACCGAGATTCTGTTTCTCTCGCCCCGCAGTGCGCCGTGGGCGGAGGAGCGCATCGCGGGTGTCCGCGAGGCCCTCGTACAGGCGGGACTGCCGCCCCAATCGCTTCGTGTCTACCCCGACGAACGGCCCCTGATCC
>JAZKEA010000042.1:0-3804 GCA_040387315.1 Armatimonadota bacterium
TGGCAGTATCACTGGCAGCAGCGCTTCAGACGCGTTCAGAAGGCGGTATCTTTCGAATTTTGCCCGCAACGGAAGCCCGCGACTGTGATCTGGATATCAGCGGAGCAGGCAGCAGTATCACCGTTACGCCTTACCGTAACCAGCAGCGATTAAATCCGATAACAAGCACATCGATTGCGAACTCTGTATCGTCTCTGGTGCCGTTACTGGAGAACCTGTCCGCCACGCATTTGCTGTCTCGACTGGAAAACTCCGCCGCCAAGTTTGCGGTCGATGTACGAGTCAACGGCAAAGAGTCGGACGAAGTCCACATCGACGACACGGTGACCTTTACCGCGCGGGCGTCTCAGGACTGTTATCTTTATCTGGTAGACATCGATCCCGCCGGGAAAATCACCGTTCTGTTTCCGACTCGTTTCGCTTCCTCAAATCAGATAACCGCGAATAAGATATATAATATGCCGCTGCCGGATGTCTATCGCCTGCGTGTACAGGGACCGGAGGGACCGGAAATCATCAAGGCTATTGCCACCACTGCCCCGCTCACTCTTGGTGTCTTCGCCGACGATAAGGGAGATTTTGCTCCGCTCTCCGGAAAAGCGGGGGAGACCGCGCAGACGATCCTTCAGCAGCTTCGGCAGGCGGTAAACGTGACTGCACCCCCGCCGCCTGCAGGGGCCAGCCGGTCAGATCTCATCGCAGCCTCCGGCTGGGCGGCGGGGTCTGCCTATCTCCGCGTTCTCCCGAAAACGTCAAAATAGCGACATTTGCTGCTGCCCCGGAGGGGTAACGGTTGGCAGCCCGAGTTGGTCGCGCAGCACCGCGATGGTCGCGGGAGCGTGCCCCTCGTAAAAGTTCCGAACATAGACAAGGATTGGAGGTCCGTCATCAGGTCCGGCGCGACGCGCCTCGTCCAGCCGGCGGGCCCAGACGCCGATATCCTCGGAACGGTCGATCTGGCGCTCGTCGAAGCGGGCAACTGAGTTTTCGGTTCCCAGAAGGCGGACGTATCGAAGTGGCCCGCCAAGGTCTACTCGTTCCGTTGTCGCGCAGGAGATACCGCGCTCTGCGAGGGCCGTGGCGATCTGCGTTTCAATCCAGGATGCACTGCGAAACTCAACCACCCAGGGTAGGGGCGGGTTTCCGGAGCGCGATGAGGCGATTCCATCGAGAAAGGCAAGGAGTGTCTTTTGCTCGTCGGCGACAAAATCCGGAGGAAGCTGCAGCAGCAGACTGCCTAATTTGGCCCCAAGACGGTCCCGCAGAAGTGTCCCGAAGTCCAATGCCGCTTCAGACGCATTAAATAACCGTCGCTCGTGGGTAATCGCGCGGGGAACTTTTGCGGAAAAGAGAAAGCCCTCTCCCGTCTGGGCAGCCCAGCCGTCAAGTGTCGATGCTCGGGGGACCCCATAGAACGTCGAGTCCAGTTCGACAGTACTGAAACCTGTGATCCGCGCATAAGTCTCCAGCATCTTTGGTCCAGGGATATCTTTAGGATAAAAAGAGCCTTTCCAGTCCTCGTAGCTCCAGCCCATGGTTCCGGTTCGGATATCCTGCATGGGTTCAGTATCTCAGGTCGTTTCCTGCCTCACAAGACTGATTCCACTATTAGCCCTGGCTGTTGCTGCGCGACAGAGGGATTATCCCGGAGTCCGAACGCATTTTGAGCGAGAGCGTCAGCTGAATAACGTAGCCGTTATTGTCATACTCGCAAAGATATGCCTGGAGAACTGCCGGCTGAACGGAAGGAAGCAGACGAATATAGGCTTCGCTTGATTCGACCATCTTGAGGAAGTGCTCCGCGGCATCCTGGTCACGGAAACTGATGACCTGGTCTTTTTCATTTCGAAGCCAGAAGGTATCCGCGCTTGCCGTATCCTTGGCGTCGGCTTTCGGAGATTCTCGTTTGAAATACATGATATATCCTCGCCGAAGATAGATAACGTAAAAAAGGCCGCATTTCGCTGGAAATGCGGCCTTTTGCCTGATGCTGACTAATTCAAGTCTATGACTTCAGAAGCACGATTTAAGGGACGTTCAACCATCAATCGGACGATATAGCCATTGCCATCATCCGTATCCTGCAGTACCTGTAGGTGATGCTCTGTGATCTCTCTGCGGATTCGCTGAAAAGCCTGATGCTCTTTCACCGAATACTCTGCCTGGTCCGCTTCCGACTTGGTGTTGAAATGAATCACTTCGTTCGAAGTGTCGTCACGTAACAGGTACGTGTCATAATCAACGCCGCCAACATGAGCAACATCACTCAATTGGACTAACTTCATTGTCTCTGTTCCTTTAATTCCATCCCATGATTGCCGTTAGAGTTTCCCCTTCAGGCTCCTGGGCATGTTGCTGACGTCAATGTCAGCGCCTACGAGAGGCAGTGGTGCAATTGTATTTCTGCCTGCACTCATTCTATCAGATTCACGTCGCGCTTCAGCCGACGCACGCACAACCAGGCGAAAGAAGCAAATACCACGGCAGGTAAAAGGCCCGGAACGCCAATCCAGAACTCCGCAGGTTTTCTGAGTCCAGGGTTTCCTGATGTCCATTCGTCGTCATAGCGGTTCTGTATGAACCAGAACCCCAGCCGGTTCCAGAGCGACCTGGGCTGTTCTCGCCGCGGCGGCTGAAGGAATCTACCGCCGAAATCGAACGGTTCGACCGATTTGCTTCCATATGGGTAATGCGAGGCTCCACCACCAATTCTAAAAGTGCCATCGCCCGGCCAGCGGATTCGATAGTAACGGTAATAAACTGTGGTCGGGCTGTCCCGCACGTCTGTATCGATGCCAAGAGTCGTGTAATAGCGGTAACCTAATCCTCCTGCAATCAGAAAGAGGAGGCTCACGATACACGATGACATGCAAAGGCCGCGATTTAAACTACTGGTGCTACTTCGTTTTGTTGTAAGGGGCATAGATTTTGGACATTAAGCCTGCGTTAGGATGATTCCGCACTTATTTATTGCACCGCGCCCAGGAACGAATTGGTCTGATCCCGATTATATACCGCGCCTTGCCTCAGCCCATACCGCAGGTGTACTTAGGTAACCCAAGCGTACCTACTACCAAAAAATGACGCCGCAAAAAAACCTCCCCTTTGAGTACGGATTGAGGTACGCCTTGCCTTTAAAATCAGTGCGGAAACGTCACTTGGCAGGCGCGAGCCTGAACGAAAGACATAACGACGCGGATGCGTCGCGGAGAACTGACTAGTGCAGAACCGTCTCCTCAAGTCTTCTAGACCGAGGTGCCCTATTGGCCTAAGACAGCGCCGCTGGGACCAATCGGGCGACCAGAACAACTCGCCGTGGGTCGTGCGGCAGGGAAATGCTCTTATCTTGAGGGGACGCCTCCCCGCTCTCTGGGATGCGACGGGCAGGAACCGCGCACCCGCCGGAACGACCGAAGTATGACTCGATGTTAAGACCGGCGGGCTTCTCTCCCCCCGGAGGCACCGTGCCACCATTCTGATCGGCATAAAGGATGAAAGCAGGCCATGAACCATAAAACGCCAAAACCAACCCGCGCCGCTGGCGAAGAAAAAATCTCGCTTGAAATGGTTCAGGCGATCCGGGAGACGACGATGCCGTCTGTGCCGTCAGTCTCTACGAACGACCGTCTCGCGAACCATTTCCTGCCGGAATTCTCGCGGCGGGAATTGCTCCGCCGCGCCGGGCTGAGCGCCACTATGCTGATGCTGCTTGCCGGGGCGGAGCAGGCAGGTCTTACCCGCAGCCACGCGGCGAACGCCCAGGTTCTCGGGCAGGGCGATTCAAAGCCCTATCCGGCCACGTCC
>JAZKEA010000043.1:0-10635 GCA_040387315.1 Armatimonadota bacterium
GTTTTCTTTTTTGACGTGGCGGGGATTCAGTGCACGGTACCGGTCCGGGTCACCTTTTTTACGGTCGGTGAAGGGCAGCAGGTCAAAGCGGCTCAGACCTAAATGGCGTTTATCGGCGGGAATGTAGATGCCGTTATCGGCACGGGCAGCCGTTACCAGGGTACCAGCAAGCAGGGCGGCACAAAGTGCCGAAGAGAGAAAGCGGCGGGACATAGCGGACGGGTCTCCTCCAAAACGCCGCAGTCATTGCGACGTCTGCTTATTGTAGCAGAGGACACAGGAACCAGGAACAAGAAAAGACAAAGCCGCCGCCAAAATCTGGCGAGGGCTCTGCTATTCGCGGTGGTTGCTGCACTGACGGGTTATGAGTTACAGGTTGTCCCAGAGGTTGTTGGGGTCAGCCCGGTCGTAGCCACGCGGCAGCGGGCCGACGAGCTGCTCCAGCTTGATCCATTTGGCGTGTCCGTCGCAGAAGGCGATGTTTACACCACCGTTATGATAGGCGGTGGGGCGGCGCAGGACACTGGTAGAAGTAGGATTCGTTTGATAAAAGCGGTTCGCGGCGGGTGAGGGCGAATCATCACGATTTCCGCTGTTCCAAACATACGGCCCGGACATGTTCCAGTCGGTATTGCCGGTTATCAGCTTGCGCCAGTTCCTGGAATCGTTGAGCAGCGTGGCATCGGCGGGAGCGGTCATCTGACCGGTGTCTCCAAGCATGACAAGTCCTGCCGGAGCGGCAATCTGCGCCAGCGTGGAAGACGGTCTGGCAGGACCCGCAGAGATATCCGTGTAGAGCGCAAGACTCTCGTTGAAGCCGTAGTTCGTTCGGTTATCCACATTTGTGGGCACCGGGTAGTCGCTGGAGGGGCAGTTGCGGATCTGTGTGTTCTTCGTATACGACGCGATATCGCTGTACCAGCGCTGCGCCGTTCCGTTGGTGCCATTGTTGAGAGCGCCCAGGGGAAGGGTCTCGTCGTAGTCCTGGGCGTACATCATGACCCCGGTACCGAGCTGTTTGACGTTCGATAAACAGGCGGTCTGCCGTGCCTTCTCCCGCGCCTGGGCAAAGACAGGAAAAAGTATCGCGGCGAGAATCGCGATTATCGCTATCACGACGAGCAGCTCAATAAGGGTAAAGCCTTTTGGGCCTTTTGATCTGCTTCCGGTCTGTCCAAAGTTTGAAATTTCTTGCATAGTTCCGTTCTGTATTTCTATTACTGCCGCAGCTAGAATGCCACGGTGTACTGATTGTTCTGGGATGCCTGGGCGGCGATCGGGTCCTGAAGGAAATAAACGCCCTTCCCGGCGTTCGGTGAGGCCGGCGCGGTAGGAGAGATTACCCCGAACTGCTCGTAACGTATCGCCGACTTCTTCTGCCACTTGGCATGTCCGTCGCAGAACAGCAGATTAGCGCCGTCCTGGTGGGAGTAATCGTAGGTGGAGTGGTCGAAGTTGGTCGCGAGGTTCGGGTTGCCGGAAACGGGGCGAGGCCGCTCCTGCGCGGCGCGTGTGTAGCAGATAACCTCGTGCAGGTAAATGGTATCGGCGGGAGCGGGTATCACGGCGAGCGCCTTGCTTCCGGCGATACCGTTCAGCAGGTAGCTGATGTTGGCAGCATTCGGGCCCGTGATCTCGTCGTAGTTATTCGCGCTGCCGACAACACCGTTGACGGTCACGGTTGAACGCGGCACGGCCTGGAGGCAGACATAGACGTCGGTGTTCTTGATGTAGGGCTGGATATCGCGCGCCCAGTTCCGGTAGGTGGAGGGGACTCCGGCTACTGTTGGCTCCATATAACCCAGAGGCCGCGCGATGCCGCCGTCCTGTGATACGCCGTTGGCATCACGGTGATTGCCGGGCAGAGTCTCGTCGTAGTCCTGTGTGTACATCATCAGGCCGGTGCCTATCTGCTTGGTGTTGGAGAGGCAGGCGGTCTGTCGCGCTTTGGACCGCGCCTGGGCGAAGACAGGGAATAGTATGGCTGCCAGGATCGCTATTATGGCGATAACGACGAGCAGTTCGATGAGAGTGAAGGCTGATGTCGAGCTCAGAGGGCGTCGTGTACGAGAGGTATAAGCGATCATGGTCATTGATGTCCTTTCATCTGCAGATGCCACATTCTTTGTGGCACAGTGTTGATCCCTGCCAATTTATACGGTATCTCCGGTTTTGAGGGTGACCGGCAGGGCGGTCTCCCGGGGAATCTGTTCCCCATTGATGTGGGCTACGAGAAGGTCAACCGCAGTTTTCGCGACCGCGCGCCACGGTGCGCGAACGGTAGTTAGCTGCCAGCGCGGTATCCCCGGCGCCGAGAAGCCGTCGAACCCGGTAATAGCAATGTCCGAAGGGATCTCGATGCCGCGCGCGGCACAGCAGGCCATAAATCCGTAGGCGCTGGTATCATTCCAGCAGACCACGGCACTGGGCCGCTCGGTTCGGGGCGACTCCAGAAGCGCCACCTCTTCGGGGCCGAGCTGGTCATCGGCAGGCCCCGGTGAGAGCATCTGGACCCGCATGCCGAGACTGGCGGCGGCGGCGCAGAAGCCTGCGGTCCGGCGAAGCGACGAGCTGTGCCGCAGCAGGCTCTGGCGGAAGGCAACCCGGCGGTGACCGGCGGCATGGAGATGTTCCGCGACAAGGCGCATTCCGCCCGCATCATCCGCCACCACAGAGGGCAAGGCTTCCACAGGCGACGCGATCACGACGCAGGGGAGCGAGGCATCGCTCAGAAGGTTAACCAGAGCATCATTACCCGGCGCATGAAGTACGAGACCATCAATTTTACCGTTGGCGAGTTCCTGATAGATATCGTCTACGGACTGACCACGGAACGTGCCATGCACCAGAAGATCTTTGCTGTGCGCCTCGCAGCCATCCTGCAGTCCGGCGATAATCTGAGAGAGGAACGCGCCTCCGCGAGCCAGGGCGTACTGGCTGCCGCTATAAAGGCCGATGACGTTGGTGGACCGGAGGCGCAGTGACCGTGCGATAGGGTTGGGGCGATAGTGCAGACGCTCGGCGGAATCGAGAATCCGCTGCCGTGTCGCGGCGGAGACCCCGACATTGGAGCGGGAGCCATTCAGGACCACGGAAACCGCGACCTTGCTGACTCCGGCCTCGGCGGCGACATCTTTTAGCGTTGCGACTCTGCGTATCGGCATCAAAAACAGTCCTTGTTTTCCGACCCGTTAGGTACGAACACGGCTCTGCCATCAGTGGCTTATTAATCGATAAATTAACGCATTTTGAGGGGTTTGTCAAGAGACGCAGGGTGATTTTTATTTTGCCTTGGGGGTCTCCAGGTCAAATCGGAATTTGCGCTGCCGCCATGTAGAGCAGGGCAAACCCATTGCCCGGTTCCAGAGGAATCTGACTGGTGAGCCAGGTCAGTCCGGGGAACGGAAGATGCTCCGGGTCGGTGCCGCCAGGACGGGTGAAGGGTGGGCGAGTAAAAACAAGGCGTATGGTCACCAGCTGGCCGGGCGTCTCGCCACTCTCGATTTGTTGGCGGACTTCGGCAACGTGCGGAGCATCCGAATCTGTATCCAGAAAACTCTTGTAAAGTACAACGCCTTGCGGTCGCGTTTTTCCAATAGACCAGTTTCATAAGTCGGTTACAATGGTTCATGCATTACGCCGACCTGCAGGCTTTGAAGCCGGAACGCTTCAAGCGCTTGACGGGTGTTTCGCCCCAGACGTTCAACGAAATGCTCGCGACTCTTAAAGAGAGTTGGCGCGACTTTGGCAGACCGTGCAAACTCTCACGAGAAGACCAGCTGCTCGTTGCCCTGATGTACTGGCGGGAATACCGCAGTCTGGCCCATATCGGAGCAACCTACAAGATCAGCGAACCGACGGTAAGCCGCACGATCCGTCGTGTCGAGGACACCTTGATGCAGTCGGGCAAGTTCACGCTGCCCGGCAAGAACTAGGTGGCGAAGTCGGACATGGAGTGGCAGTTCGTGGTCATCGACACCACGGAAACGCCCATAGAGCGGCCCAAAAAAAGCAGCGACGCTTCTACAGCGGAAAGAAAAAATGCCACAGCATCAAGTCCCAGGTGCTGACCGATAAAGGGACTGGCTTGATTTTGACAACCTGCTTTTCCTCAGGCAAGACCTCGGATCTGCGTCTGCTCCAGGCCAGCAAATTGTCTCTCTACGATGAGGTGACCTGTTCCGGCGATTCCGGTTACCAGGGCATGCACAAGCTGTTTGTCGGTAGTAAAACCCCGGTCAAGAAGCCCCGGAAAGGTGTTCTTACCGAGGAGCAGAAGCGTGCGAATCGGGAGCAGCGGCGTGAGCGCGTTTGTATCGAGCACACGATGCGCCGTCTGAAGGTGTTCAAGATCCTTTCCTATCGGTATCGAAATCATCGAAAGCGGTTCACGTTGCGGTTCAACTTGATCGCCTCCTTGCTCAACAAGGATTTACAAAGAATAAACAATGACTTATGAAACTCATCTAATGATGTTGGAAAAAAGTTTATCGACAACAAATCCAGCCCAGAATTGTGGATCGTCCTTTATATCCGGCAGTTCGGGGACATCCGGTTGCTTGCTGTCGCTGTTCTGCATCCGCCGAAGCTCATCTATATTTTGACCATCGGGCAGACGCTGCAGATCTTCCTGTGGTATGTCTGCCAGAGTTACCAGAAAGGTGCAGGTGACGATACCTTTTTCAAACAAAGAAGTGGGCATAGTAGACTCCTGATAACCGGCCCGTCCTCGGGAATGCTACCTGAATTGTACCAACTTTGCCTGAGAAGAGTGTGCAAAGCGCCCCTACTCCAACAGAGAGCAGGGGCGCTTCACGTCAGTCGGAAAGCAACTGTCACAATCGTCAAGATTAAGATGTGAAGGTGAATTCTGCTAACCCCAACGCGCAAAATCGGTAAAGCATGTAGCAACAAACAGCGGCACGGCAGATACACTCTATCTTTGCCTTCAGAGGCTTCTCATCAAGCGCTTGCCAAAAGAATAACCATGCAGAAACTATTGCAAAAGGATAGACCCACATACTAAACAGAAGGGTAAACGTCTGGAACGCATCGGCTCCCCTCAGATTCCCACCACCGATGCGATACCAGTCTTGGATAACGTTGCCTTCAAGAGAGTTCCAAACAAGCGTGACGAAGCCGATGCAGATGACATACATCAAAAGCACGTAACGCCCTCGGTGTCTCATGTAAAGGCTTCTTTCCAACTGTCTTTCTGCTTAATTATAGCATTGAGGATGGTCAGCATTTTCCGCATACAGGCGACCAAAGCCACCTTTGTTGGCTTGCCTGCGGCCTTCAGCCGCTCGTAGAACGCTTTTATCGCGGGGTTGCTACTCGTCGCTCGAAGTGTTGCCATGTACAGCACCACGCGAACCGTAGCGCGACCGCCCCAGATAGTGCGCCGCCCTCGAAACGCACCGCTGTCACGGTTGAACGGTGCGACACCTACCAGAGCCTCCATCTGCTTGTGCGAGAGACTTCCCAGTTCAGGTAGAGACGCCAGGATCGTGAATGACAGGATTTTGCCGACCCCAGGCACACTCTGGAGAAGTTCGTCTTTCTCTCGCCAGAGCGGACTGTTTTGAATCAATTTGGTCAGGTCTTTGTCCGTTTCTGCCAGTCGCTTCTTCAGCCAGTCTACATGGTCCTGAATATCGCTTCTAACGTAGACTGGCGAAGAATGAAGCCGCGTCTGTTCGGCCCGTAGTATCTCCATGAGTTGTCGCCGCCGTTCATAGACGGCACGGAGGCGCTGGGCATCTTCGTCAGGGAGTGTCTGCGGTTCTGGTTGTAGCGCAGATGCAAAATGTGCCAGCATCGCCGCGTCGATCTTGTCTATCTTGGCGAGTTTGCCCGTCGCACGAGCGAAGTCACGCGGCTGACGGGCATTGACCACAGCGACAGGAACGGAAATGACCGCAAGCGCGGCGGCGACGATTGTCTCCAAGCCACCTGTTGCCTCCAGCACCACGAGAGCAGGCTTCAGAACTCGCATTTGTTCCTGAAGTTTGGTAAGTCTCTCCCCGTCGCGGGTGAACTGCCAGCGATCTGAGGAGCCATGAACGTCTACGTCGCAGACGGCTTTTGAAATGTCGATACCGACAAAAAGTGAGGGCTGATCCTGCCCCTGATCCATGACTGCTCCTTGTGTCCTTCGGACGCCCATCCTTGTGAAATGCGGGCTGGGAGCATGAAGTCAGAGGCCCTTGCCCAGGCAACTGTTCGGGCTTTAGAAGGGAAAGGCGCGGCGATCAGGCTTTTTACGACCTTGAAGGTCAGGGAGATAACGATCTGCCGCGCCCTGTAGACGCTATGAATGTTCTACGACCAAGAGCATAACACGTTTTTGCGATACAAGGAGATCAGACTACTTTGGTTTCGGGTACCCCTGCCAGAGCCATTCGAGAGCGCCGGGAAGGGTCTGACGGGTGACGCGGCCATCGGTGTGGCCCGCGGCTTTGGCGAAAACGTAGCGGTAGTCGTAGCCTTTGGCCTTCAGCACGCCTGCCATGCGCTGATTCGCCATGACCCAGTTATGGAGCGAGGCCTCGTTGCGTGTGGAGCCGTTATCGTTCTCGCTGATTT
Source organism: Armatimonadota bacterium (assembly GCA_040387315.1). Taxonomy (GTDB): domain Bacteria; phylum Armatimonadota; class Armatimonadia; order Armatimonadales; family Armatimonadaceae; genus JACMJB01. The sequence continues at coordinate 6,589 of JAZKEA010000043.1, forward strand.
CCAGCCAGATACGGAGCGGCTTGCGCGGGGTCTGCCAGAGAATATGCTCGTGGTACTCCCAGGCGCCGTGCGGCGAGGCGGGATTGAAGGGCGACTGCTGATCGACGTAGGTTCCGGAGTACGTGAGGACGCGCCGGTACAGGTCCGGGCGGAACCAGGCCATGGTGAAGGCCGCCGCACCACCGGAACTGCCGCCCATGGTCGCGCGTCCGTTCGGGTCTTTGGTGAGGGTGACATTGTAGTCTTTGCTGACTCTGGGCAGCACCTCGGTCTCGATAAAGTTCGCGTAGACCCCGGAGACCGTGTCATATTCCAGGCCGCGCTGACTTCCCTTGGAGTCCCCTCCCCCCGAGTTGATCATGATGGCGATCATCGGGGGCAGGCGCTTCTGGTGGATCATGGTGTCCAGCACCCTCGGCAGGGTGCCGCGATAGCCCAGTCCGTCCTGGGCTACGATGAACGGGGCTGCTTTTCCCACTACGTATTGTTTGGGCACGTAGACGACTACTCTCCGCTCGTATGGGACCGTCCCCGGCTGGTTCTTGGCGATGCCGGGATAGATCTTGCTGTCCGTGGACTTCATCGTGAACTCGTGGAGCGTGCCCTTCGGCGCATCTTCGGGAACGGTCAGTTCCGGAGCATCGGCGTAGGTGGGGCCGATGGTTTCCTGGAACTGGTCGCTTCGGGCGGCAAGCGCCGATGGGGCGCTGAGCAGGGGAGAAACCACGGCAGTGGTCATGAGTACGAAACTAACAGCGAATTGTCGCATTGATCTATCCATCTTTGGCATCGTTTTCTTTCCTGAGTGTCTTTGGCTTTAGCTGTGCTGATTTTTTCGGATATTGAATATTTTAAGAATCTCAGCGGTTTCGGACCCAATTGTCTGCAAAGCAAAAATCTTTTGTTTCAGCTCCTCCAGCAGACGCTCCGCCTCCACGCCGGACATGGATACTACCGCTTCAAGCAACGTTGCTATACCGTCATCATCCATACTCTCGAAATCCGCAACACCGGCTATCAATATCGGGAGAGCGCCCGCCTGCTCGGTTTCGACGGCAACGCCACAGCCATATGCCAGCTGCTTACTATGCTTTTCCACAATGGGGGCAAGCGCAGCAATAACTTGTTCGGGAGCGTATTTCGCCCACACATCAAGCAGTGTGGTAAGGGACATAAGCCAGTGTTCCTCGGCAGCGGGAGTGACGAAAGCAGGTGCGTCGGCGTCAGGAAGCACTTCCGGAGGGATACTCTCCTGAGCCGCAAATTTGCGCCCTTTCGTTATACGTACCGACCATTTTCGACCACTGACTGCGGGTGATCGGGGAAATGCGCTGTTTTCTTCCCGCTGTGTGGGATAGTTCAGCAAAAGGTCGATAGCGACCGACAGCCACTCGGGGGGAGCGTTTTTTATTGTTTCTTCGAGCTTTTTTTCCCGTGCTATCTCTAGTCTGATCCAGTACTCGTCGCTGGCGTCATTTGCCAAGGGGCTCCAGCCGCTGTTGTTCAGCTCCTCGACCAGTCGGATCATTTCTATTCGGTTCATGATGTTCGTTATCCGAGCCAGCTTAGTTTTCCTGTTAATGGGACGGGCGAGGGATGAGATTCACGGACTTTGGTCAGCAGAACGACGGCCCCGGCGGCACCGATCAAGCTCATTATGGCAAACATGCCGCCGATGCTCCACTTCTGCGCGAGCCAGCCGCAGGTGAGCGGACCAAGGGCAAGGCCGACGCCCGCGGTGCCCGCAAGACGCGCCTGGAGCGCTCCCCGGTCCCGGTCGTTTGCGAGGTCGTTGATGAAGACGATAGCGATGGTCCCGACGATGCCGAAGTTGAGGCCATGCAGTGTCTGTACCGCAAGCACCCAGAGCGGGCCGGTCGCCGGGATGTACAGCAGAAGGCGGAGCGGCATCAGGAGAAAGGCGAAGATGAGCGCGGGACGCCTGCCGTGGATATCGGTCCAGCGCCCGACGCGGGTCATAACCAGGACCTCGCAGATGACCCCGGCGGCGAACATGGCGGTGATCCAGAGCGGCGTCGCCCCCATCGCCTTCATGTACAGGGGCAGGTAAGCGGACGCCCCGTAGAGAGAGAACTGGTACAGAAAGTAGGCGAGGAGAAAATGGTTCAGATTCCGGTTTCGGTCTTGCTGGCCCTGTCGGGACGCGCTGCGCTCTTCCTCTGATACGGTTTCCGGCAGGGTAACGGGCGCGGCGCGGCGGGGGTCCGGTACCAGCAGGGCGACGGCGGCGATCAGGAAAAACAGCAGCGGGCCGTAGCTGAACGCGGTGTTGAGATCGGCACGGGTCAGTGTCGCGCGACCGGACAGGGTCGGGTTGACCAGCAGGCCAGTACCCAGGGCGATGAGTATATAGCCGACGGACCCCCAGATACGGTAGCCGATATAGGCTGCGCCGCCTCCCTGGTTTACAGTTGCCAATCGCCCGACAAGAACGCCGCCCACGGCATTAAGATACTGAAACCCGTTGACGCCCGCTGCGGTCAGCAGGGTGAAGGCCAGAAGCGAGTCGGCGGCGCGGTAGGCCAGATAAGCCCCTCCCGCGCAGACGGCGGCAACCACCATCAGCGGGCGGCGGGCATCCAGACGGTCGGAGATGCGCCCCAGGATCGGCTGGATCAGGAGTGCGGTCGCCGTTCCCATCGCGGTGACGAGGCCGTACTGGGACTTGCTGAGTCCCGCTGAGATGAGGTACAGCGGCACGAAGGGCTGCAGGAACCCGAACACGCCCGTGGTCAGGAACATGCTCAGTGCGAGTGCGACCCGCCGCCACCGGGGAGGAACATCGGGAGAAAGGTCTGTCAACGAAGACTACTGCGACTTTCTACCTGGAATGGGTCCGGCGGTTTTCAGACGGATTCGGTAGAGACTTGTGTGCGCGGTGATATACAGCGTCTGGCCGTCGCTGTCGCCGAAGCAGACATTTGCGGGAACCTCGGGGGTTTCGATGTTGCCACGATGGGTGCCGTCAGCGGCAAAGACCCAGACGCCGCCCGCTCCGGTGCAGAAGACGGTGCCGTTATTGTCTACCTTCATGCCGTCGGCGTTCCCTTTTTTACTGAGATCTTTCAGGGTCGCGAAGAGTCGTCCGCTGCCCAGGGTCCCGTCAGGGGCCACATCGAAGGCGCGGATATGCTGCTCGTGGGAGTCGTCGATATAGAGCGTTTTCTCATCGGGCGAGAAGGCCAGACCGTTGGGACGCACGAAATCATCCACCAGCAGGGTCAGGGTGCCGTCCCCGCTGATGCGATAGACCCCGTTGTGCTCCTGCTCCTTGCCTACCGTCTGCTCAGGCAGACCGTAGGGGGGATCGGTGAAATAAAGGGCGCCGTCCGACTTGACAACAATGTCATTGGGGCTGTTCAGCCGCCGGTTGCCGAACGCGTAGGCGAGTGTCACCACCATGCCGTCGGATTCGGTACGGGAGACGCGCCGGTTCTCATGTTCGCAGGTGATAAGCCGCCCGCTGTGGTCCCTTGTGTTGCCGTTGGCCTGGCCGGACGGCTGACGGATCTTTTCGACGGTTCGGGTGAGGACCGAATAGCGGTACAGGGTATCGGCGGGGATATCGGAGAAGACGACCGTATCTGTCGCGGCTTCGTAAACGGGTCCCTCGGTGAAAATAAAACCGCCGGACAGCTTCTCCACGACGGCGTTTTCGGCAAGGATAGTATCAAGTCCGTTGATAGACTGCGGAGCGACAGCCGGGTCATCCGGGCTGATTGGCATGGTTGGGTGCACGTCCTGAGTGAAGCGTTCTGCCCTGTAATTTCGCCGGAGCAGTGGGGCAATCCTGCCGTGGCGCTATGTTCGGTGTTCGGGGTATTCCCGCCCGGAGCCCCTTGCGCCCGTGTAGAGCGCACTTGAGCCCGTGCACTCTTCACTGGCTTCAGTGCACTCTTCACTGGCTTCAGTGGACGACGGACTTGCGCCAGTGGACGACGGACTTGCGCCAGTGGACGACGGACTTGCGCCAGTGGACGACGGACTTGCGCCAGTGGACGACGGACTTGCGCCAGTGGACGACGG
>JAZKEA010000044.1:0-5986 GCA_040387315.1 Armatimonadota bacterium
AACGTTTCGGCGACGACGCGAGCCCCGCGCGCGGGAGAGTCCGAGGGGAAACCGTATTTCTTTGTCAGCGTCGCGGACTTCCGGACGCAGGTTGAGGAGGACGCCTTTCTCGAGTACGCGCGGGTGAACGGAAACCTTTACGGCACCCCGCGTGCCTGGGTGGAGGAGCAGCGCAATAAGGGGATCGATGTACTGCTCAAAATCGATGTGCAGGGCGGTCTGACGGTGCGTACCAAGGTCCGTGATGCGGTACTGGTCTTTCTTATGCCCCCGTCTGTTGATGAACTGGAGCGGCGTCTGCGGTCCCGTTCCACCGAGACGGAGGAACAGATCACGACGCGACTGCTCGATGCCCGCTCGGAGCTTCAGCAGATCCCGAATTATGATTACGCCGTGATGAACGACGATGTAGACCGCGCCGCCGATCTCCTTCGCGCGATCTTCCTTGCCGAACGCTGCCGCGTGCGCCATGAGGGGCAGGATGGCACGTCAAGCGTCCCCTGGTCACCCCCCTATGAGCAGCACTGAGCCTGACCAAATGACACTTTCCGGCAAAACTATCGTCCTTGGAGTCGGGGGTTCTATCTCGGCGTACAAGGCCGCGGACCTGTGCTCCAAACTGGTTCAGGAGGGGGCGACCGTTTATCCTATCCTGACCAAAGGGGCCCTTCGCTTCGTGCAGCCTGCCACCTTCTGGGGGCTCGCAGGGCAGCCGGTATCAACGGATACCTTCGAGGAGCCGTTCGGGCCGCAGGAGATCGCGCATCTTCGCTATGCCGAGTTGGCAGACCTCTTCGTTATTGCCCCGGCCTCCGCAGACCTTCTGGCGCAGATAGCCCATGGCTTCGCCGGGGATATGCTGACCTCCGCTCTGGTCGCAAACGGCCACAAGCCCGTTCTTGTCGCCCCCGCGATGAATACGGATATGTGGGCGAATCCCGCCGTTCAGGAGAACCGCCGAACTATGGAGCGGCGAGGATACATTTTCATCGAGCCGGGGGTCGGGCGGCTTGCGGAAGGGGTCGTGGGCGCGGGACGCCTTGCGGAACCCGCCGAGATCGTCGCCATCGTTCAGCAGACCCTTGAGGGAAGGCGTGACCTCCAGGATATCCACGTTCTGGTGACGGCGGGACCCACGCGCGAACCTATCGATCCGGTTCGCTTCCTGTCAAACCGTTCCTCGGGCAAGATGGGGTATGCCATCGCGGAAGCGGCCGCTGCGCGTGGCGCTCGGGTAACCCTTGTTACTGGTCCAACGGCGCTCGCCATCCCTTCGGGCCTTGCGGAAATCGTTCGTGCCGAGACGGCCGCGGAAATGCAGGATGCCGTCCTTTCGCGCTCTGCAAAGCAGGATGTCATCGTTCAGGCCGCCGCTATCGCCGATTTTCGCCCGGCACAGGTCGCACCTCAGAAGATAAAAAAGAGCCAGGGCGTCCGTGCCATCGAGCTTGCCAGCACGAACGACTTCTCCATCACCCTCGGAAAAGAAAAGCGCTCCGGACAAACGCTCGTCGGATTCGCGGCCGAGACGGAAAAGATGGAGGAGCACGCACTCGCCAAACTCCGGTCGAAAAACCTGGACCTTCTGGTCGCGAACGACATCACCCGCCCCGGAGCTGGTTTCGAAGTCGATACGAATATCGTGACCTTCTACCGGCCCGATGCGCCGCCGATTTCTCTTCCACAGCAGCCCAAGCGTGCCGTTGCGGACGCTATCTGTGACCAGATCGTGGCGATCCGCAACAGCAAACGCAGTTCAGATTAAAGCTGGAAAGCCCGCTTTAGCTCCGCGATACTCTTTGGCACGGCGGTTTCGGGGTCTTCTTTACCTTCAAACTCAAGCGAGATATAGCCCTGGTAACCGGCATTTTCAAGAATCGCAGCCACCTGACCGTAATCTATATCCAGTGTGTACCACTCACCGCCGCCATAGTAGGTCTTCGCCTGCACAAAGATTGCCTGCGGGGCCATCTTCTCTAGCCGAGGGTAAAGATCCTCGCGGAAGTTCCCGGTGTCCATCAGGGCGCCGACCCAGGGAGACGGCAGGGCATCCACGATCCGAAGGACTCCCTCAGGGGTCCGCGTCAGTCCCCAATGGTTCTCAAGGGCAAGTATGACACCGCACTCGGCGGCCTTGGGTAGACAGGCTTCGATAGACTGAATACACCAGTTAAAAGCATCGTCCTCCGTGTAGCCTTCTAGCGGCGGCTCTTCACCGCGCCGATCCATAAGCTCGTCGAACGATTTGATGGTTCCCCAGCGACCGGAATTCAGGCGGATACAGGGAATACCCATCTGGTAGGCAAGCTCGATACAGCGAATCGTATGATCGATGTTGGTCTGACGCACGGCGGGGTCCGGAGATACAAAATTCTGATGGATGGACAAATTGACCAGGTCAACGCCCGCCCGAAAGGCGTGCCGCTTGAGCTTCTGCACATACGAAGGGTTCTCACTCTCCATCTGCTGATGCAGGATGTCCACACCCGCGACATCCAGCTTCGCCGCCGCGTCGATCACGGTCTCAATCGGCGTTTTCTCGCCGCGAAAATGCCAGTAGGAATACGTCGATAAAGCAAGTCTAATAGCCAAAATCATTCATCCGTTCGTTGTGTCGAGTGCCCAAATTTACCAGGGAGTGGTTCGCGCTGTCAATGCTTTTAATCAACCAGAATAGTTTGCATCGTCTTCAGAAAGCAGCACTGAGTATGACCACAACGGGAATTGTCGCTGTGAGGAACCTCCTTTTCCTAATGTTACTGATGACCGCAGGATGGATCTGTCCTGCCGCAGCTCAGGGACCGGTTACACCCGGTCAGCCGTTCGCGCCGCACTGGTTTCCGAACGACCTGCTGAAATGGACGGCGACCGCCGACCCGGATGCCGAGTACAATCGAAGCCGCGTGCCGCTCGCCACGCGGTTTCATAATCCAAAGACCCAGGTTAATTCGCACGCCAGACCGGGCGAGGCCCGTATCGCCTCGCTTGCCGCGTTTGGACCAACCTCGAAGAACCCCTCGCAGGGAGAGGCGGTCTTCTCCACCTACACTGCCACTTACTGGCAGTATACGGATGTACTGGTGTGCTGGGGCGGTTCGTCCGGTGAGGGTCTGATTCTTGCCCCAAAGCCAACGGTGACGGATGCCGCGCACCGAAACGGGGTGCCAGTGCTGGGGACGGTTTTCTTCCCGCCTGTCGTGTACGGCGGCAAAATCGAGTGGCTCCGTGATCTCGTCCAAAAGAGGGGCGATTCCTTTCCGGTGGCGGATAAGCTGATCGAGGTCGCGAAATACTACGGGTTCGACGGCTGGTTCTTCAATCAGGAAACCGATGGCGCGGACGCTCGCCTTGTCGGTGAGGTACAGGAGTTCCTGCGGTACCTGCAGAAGAAGTCGAGCCTGCGGGTCATGTGGTACGACGCGATGAACAAAAACGGCGCTGTCGGCTGGCAGGGCGCGCTCAACGAGCAAAACAGCCTGTTTTTCCAGGACGGTGGCCTCGTTTCAAACAACCTGTTTCTCGATTTTCGCTGGCGACCGGAGCGCCTGGTCACGTCACGCGCCGAAGCATTGAGGCTTTCGCGCAGCCCGTATGACTTGTATGCCGGGATCGATGTGGAGGGCGCGGGATACAACAAAAATGTGCGATGGGAAAGTCTGTTCCCGGAGGATCAGCCGCACAACGTTTCCGTCGGGTTTTACCGTCCCGAATGGACCTTTCACTCCGCAAAGGACTCCGACGATTTCTACATCCGGGAGAGCCGATTCTGGGTGGGGGCGAACGGTGACCCCGGCAATACCTCTACAGACGAGCCTTGGAAGGGGATAGCGCACTACATTCCGGAGCAGTCACCGATCACGACGCTTCCGTTTGTCACAAATTTTAATACGGGGCAGGGACATCAGTTTGCCGTCAACGGGTCGGTCGTCGGGCACGCCGATTGGAACAGCCTCAGCCTGCAGGACATTCTGCCGACGTGGCGGTGGAGCATCGAGAGCGGCGGGGGAAAACTGCGGCCGGAGTTCGACTGGAAAGAGTCCTTTAATGGCGGAACGTCACTGAAGGTGTCCGGTGTTTTGAACGCGCCGAACCATTTGAAGCTGTTCTCGACCCGGCTGAAGATCGGGCCCAAAACCGTGATTCGAATCGCTTACAAAACGGGCCGCCCGATGCCGGCACATCTGCAGGCAGGATTAGATTTCGACCGTGACCCGGCACGATTCGAATACCTCGATGTCGGCGCTGCACGCGGGAGCGGCTGGAACGTCGTCACTCTGCCGCTGGCAAAGTATGTTGGTCAAACGCTTTCCGTGATCTCGCTGCGCTTTGCCTCGGAGACCCCGCTCACCGATTACGCGATCCATATCGGTCAGATCGCGGTTCTGGATGCCGGTACGACGGCCGCGCCAAAGCCACCCACGAATCTGCGGATTGAGCGGCAGTGGAACGCGGGTGATCGTGCATCATTTCGACTGAGATGGACCCCTGCTTCCGGCCCTGTCCACGCCTACAATATCTATCGAAAAGAGCCCGGTGGGGCTCGGGTTCACCTTGGCAGCACCCCGAACAACGTTTACTTCGTCCGCGCTATTCCGCAAAAAGAACGGGAAGCAGCAGCCACTATTTTTGTCGAAGCTGTCAACACGGTTTGGATGCCATCAAAGCCGGTATCCGTCCGTCTGCCCTGGCCGAAGCCCTGACGACTAGGACGCCTCTATGGTGTAGTGAATTACCTGGTCGAGGCTCATTGCCGCGCCTTCCGCCCAGGCGGTTTCGAATGCGGCGCTGCCCAGCGCGGAGCGTAGTTCGGCAAGAGAGGGCTTCTCGCATTCCTGATCGCTGTCCGGTAAAGCAGGGTTCAGGCGGCGCGAGAGTGCATCCGCCGCGGCCTCAATTCGGACGGCACGTCCGTGCTCCTGCTGGGCGACCGACAGATTGGCGAAGCACGTGAGCAGTGGAAGCACTTCCCACTCATAGCCTCTGGTTCGGAAAAGGTTGAGCCCCTCATCAAGATAGGCTTTCGCCTGGGAGTAGTCCCCGCGAGCCTGGGCTAGCTGCCCCAGGCCGGAGAGCGCATGCGCAGTATGCACGACATCGTTTATCTGGCGCGCCAGCTTCAGGTTCTCGCCCAGGTACGCTTCGGCCTTCGCATAATCCTTCTTATGGTAGAGAACGAGCCCGCTCAATTCACCGAGTACCATGGCAATTCCTCGTCTGTCGCCGAAACGACGGTACATTGCCAGGCTCTCCTCGAATAACTGTTCCGCCAAATCCGTGTCGCCCCGCATCATCGCATTCGCGCCCAAGCACTTGAGTACATGCGCCTCGTTACCCTCATCGCGGATTTCACGGGCGATCTTGAGGCTCTCCTGGTAATACTCATGGGCTCGATCATGGTCGTTCTGACCGGAGGCAACCAGGCCAAGGTAACAGAGGCTGTACGAGATTCCTCGCACATCGTTGCAGATTCGCTGGGTCGTCAGTGCTTCCGCATGCAGGGAATGGGCGGCGGTTATTTCGCCTTCCGCCCCGGCAAGACCTGCCGCCGCCGAAAGCGCGTTCGCGCGGACGACGGTAGGCTCCCCGGTTCCGGAAGTATTGAGGACTTTTTGCAGCCAGCGTCGCCCCTCAGACAGATAGCCACGAATGTACCAGAAGCGATGGAGGCCCGCTGCGATACGCAGGCCGAAGTCAATGAACTCAGGATTGGCTAAAACCCATTCAAGTGCGGCCCGGAAGTTATCGTGATCGCTTTCCAGTCGATCAAGCCAGGTCACCGCGTCCGGGCCGTGGAACTGTTTTTCGCCCTCTTCGGCGAGACTGGCAAAAAAGTCGGCGTGCTGCTGCCGCAGTAGCTGACCGCCATGGGCATCCGTCGCGCTTAATTGCTCGGCAGCGAACTCGCGAACGGTTTCAAGCATGCGGAAGTGCATCGAGGTGGTCGCGGCGACTTCCTCAGTCACCACGAGAGACCGCTGCTCTAGCT
>JAZKEA010000045.1:0-2617 GCA_040387315.1 Armatimonadota bacterium
ACGGCTGGCGAAGGCGTGGAGGCTGGAATATGAGCGATTCCCAAACTGAGGGCGAGAAGGGAAACCGTGAGTGCGAGCCGGCGAAACAACATCGTTCGTACCTCTTACCTGATTCCGAAGCCAAATTGCTTCCGAGATAGTATTAACACTTGCCTGCCTCAAACCCTTTTGCGCTGTCACATTTTCCGGTGCTTGCGCGTCTCAATAATTAGTGGAGAGATGAGAGAGACGGGCCACGAACCACAGCACAAACCCTATTCGTGAGGAAATTCAAATGATCGGAAATGTAAAAACAGGTCTCGCCGCTTTCGGGCTCTGCGCCCTGGCTATCCCCGCCCAGGCGGGCACCCTTTCGTGGAGCGGCGACGTCGACGACACGGCGACGATTTCTATTCAAGGGCGGGATATTCGGATCACGTCGAACGCCGGGGGAGTCAGGAACGCGCGTGAGAGCCTGAGGGGCGGGATTCCGCGGGACGATGTCCGCGTCCGGCTGGATCGCCACGACGGCCGAGGGCAGATTCGAATCATCCAGCAGCCGAGTAATCGAAACAACTACACGACGATCGTTCGGATCGAGGACCGGTCCGCGGGGCGGGACCGCTACAGCTTTACCCTCGACTGGGACGACCGCTATGACAGCGGCAGAGACCGCTACAGCAATGGGCGGGATCGGGGCCGCGACCGAGACTGGGATTCGGATCGCGGACGAGATTCGGACAGGGACAGGGACCGTGACCGCCGCGACACCAACGCCCGCGAGCGCTGGGATCGCCGCCGCTAGGGCGCATCGCCCCGCTGACCGTTGATAATCTGGAGATCTCGCCGGAAGGCCGCCACCATGAGCACATGGCGGCGGTCATTCTCCGGGCTGGACTCCTTATCGAAGTTCAGGCCATACGGCCAGAAGTGCTGCCGATCCGCATGCAGGACCGCGTCGGGGCCGTCGAAGGCGCGCAGCTGCGCGAGGGCATACGTCCCGGTCCATTTCCCCTCCTTGATGAAAGACTGCCATTTCGGGTGCGTCCCCACGCCGAGCACATGTCCGAGTTCATGGAGCGCGGTCCGCTTCCCGATCTGCCCCCCGAACCGGATTGAGCCGTTGTAGTTGCCGTCGGCTGTCGGAGTGCCGACGTTATAGCTGACACGCGCTTTCTTGTCGAACTCCCCCATCTGGTTGTACAAAGTCACTGCGCCATCCATCGCCTCGATGATACGTCGGCGTTTCTCCGCGTCCCACTCCGCGCTGCCGTCTGTCAGCGTGTAGGTCATGCGAAACTCGGGAGGCGCGGGCTTCGCTGTCTGCGCCTGCGACCCAATGGCAGAGTAGAGGAGGGCGGAAAGTGCGAGCGTTGCCGTAGCAAGAAGCGTGTTTTTCATAACTGTTACAAAAATATACCACCCGTTTCGCTCACGTCGGGTAGTAACGGCGTTGCTGAGCAGGCTTTGTAAAGTCATAAAAACCGACTGATTTGTCATATTATAGACGATATGACAAATCCTGTTGGGAACTTCTCCGTTTTGCTCTTGTCCTTAGAGATACGGTACGTTACAATCCCGACTATAAATAAGGACAGCGATGTTCTGAAATTCGCTTCAGCCTTTGCGGCTGGGGGCTCCCCTCCGTTGCGGTGTCTCTCGTCTCTTGCTCTGAGTTTGTCTCAGCCAGTTCGGTAAGGAGTCTGATCCATCATGCAGGTTTCCCCTCTCTCCCTGTCGCGACGACATCGCAGCAACGGCTTTACCCTGATCGAGCTGCTTGTCGTTATCGCTATTATCGCCATCCTCGCCGCGATCCTATTCCCTGTCTTCGCCCAGGCTCGGGAGAAGGCGCGGCAGACCTCCTGCCTCAGCAACCTCAAGCAGATTGGTACGGCGGTTCTGATGTACAGCCAGGACGCCGATGAGATGTATCCCCCTTACAGCTCCAGCTATCCGTCGGGCTTTGCCTTCAGCAATACTGCCTACTGGTATTTCGGTCTCGTGATGCAGAGCGATTCCGCCGCCAAACTCGTTCCCTCAGCGGGGCTTGTTCAGAGTTATCTAAAGAGCGGACCGGTTCAGTCCTGCCCATCCTCCAGTGACCTTATTGCGGGCTCCGGTGGTGCTCCTTTCACCATCGATCCCACAGATGCCGCTCTCAGCTATGACCGGAACGTCCTGCTTAACGGTACGATACCGCTGCCGGACGGAACAAATTACGGTCCCTTCCCGGCACTTTCCGATTGGCAGTCCCCTTCGGACACCGTTCTCCTGATGGATGCACAGAGTTCCGCGACTCAGGCGTCTTTCGGCGGCGTTTATCCTCCCCGAAACCCCCGGACGGGCGCGGCCTATGGTCAGTATAATCAAATTGCCACCGGTCGCCATCAGAACATGGCAAACATCCTGTTTCAGGATGGTCATGCCAAAAGTATGAACATCAGCCTGAACGGCGTGACAGCCGCTGCGAACGTGTCCGCGAAGCAGGGCTTCCTTCTTGGTCCCGGTACCTCGGCACCAACGGCAGTTGGTTCCAACTACTACTTTGTGGCCGACAAAACGCCGGGGAACCCCGCGCTCTAAGGCGATCTCTTCGTGTTTACTAGGAAACGGATTTTTATGAAGTCAACAAACC
>JAZKEA010000045.1:2627-8696 GCA_040387315.1 Armatimonadota bacterium
CTGCGGGAGCGGCAATCTCGCTGCTGACAGTGGGCAGCGTCGCGTTCGCCCAGACGACCGCCGCGACCGCTCCAACAGGAACGACGGCTGTTAAGCTGCCCGCTTCCCCGCTGACGGCAAAGAAAACGATCCGCGCCGATGGCATGTTCTCCGTCTGGAACAGCACAACCGCCAAGTTCACGCCGTTCTTCGCGGTCACGGTGACGCTGGCGGGTCCGGCTAAGTACCGAATCGATGCCACGCCGCTCGCCGCTGTGACCAAAAAGCCGTCGTTCTACTTCTCGGACGGCGTCAAGCAGTACGAGTTTAACAGCGTCGCGAGCGCCGAGGGTATCTATAAGGTCAAGGACGCCCCAAAGGCCGGTCAGCGACCGATGTCCCAGCTGGCCTCCATGGCGGGCATTGAGCTGATCCGCACCCCAGGGGCGGGGCCGAATCCGGGAGCCACGCGGACGTTCACCGAGGCGACGCTGGAGGGCAAGAAAACCGTCGCCGTCACCGATAAAGACCCGGCCCGTAAGACGACGGATGGTAAAGAGCTAGTTGCGTTCACGCGCGTCTGGGTCGATGCGACGACAGGTCTTCCCCTCCGCAAGCTGGAAGGCACGCTGCTCGACGGGGTTGAACGCCCCAATCTCCAGCTGGATTTTGCCAGGTGGACCTTCGATACACCAGTCGCACCGGCGACGTTTGTCTGGGCGGTCCCTGAAGGCGCAAAGGAGGACGGCGTCCTGCTTGCGAAGGGCACCCCCGCCCCGGACTTCACCGCCTATACCCCCGGCGGCAAGCCGGTGAAGCTGTCGGACTACAAGGGTAAGGTAGTGATCCTGGACTTCTGGGCGACCTGGTGCGGCCCGTGTCAGGCATCCATGCCGCATCTGGAAAAGGTGTACAAGCAGGTCAAGGATAAGGATGTGGTTGTTCTCGCCGTCTGTGTCTGGGACGATAAGGACGCCTACGACAAGTGGCTTGTCGCCAAGAAGGGCGTCTACTCCTTCCCCACCCTGTTCGACAAGGCGGGAAAGGGCGCCAACGACATCGCCAAGACGAAGTATCTGGTCAACAGCATTCCGACCCAGTACGTGATCGACAAAGAGGGCAAGGTCGCGGACTACACCATTGGCTACATTGCGAGCGAAACCTTCCTAGAAGACGCGCTGGCGAAGTTCGGGGTCACGGTCGAAAAGGCGGCGGTCGCTGCCCGCTGACGCTGAACACAGGCAAGTAGGCGTTACGCGAGATTATTCCGAGTGATTGAAATCACTCGCTCAGGAAAACAAGCGTCCTCGCGGACGCGTACACACGCTGCGTTAGAATCTCTCGTCCGGCAGGACGTTTGCCCTTGACAGCGAGTGATTTCAATCACTCGGGAGAATCGGATAGTCGAAGACCAACTAGGTAACGCCTTTAAAATGTGCCGCCCGGAGCGCCGCGTGACGCTCCGGGCTTTTTTGCATCCGTTGGCAAACGCGACACAGAAAGACTAAAAAATTAAGTCTGTCTTAGTTTTCCACCATTTCGCCGGAAAACTGTGCTATACTTCCCCTAACCGCGATTTGAACCACAAACGAATGTTGAGCCGCAGGAACGCATCGGGGCGATTCTGCCGGGAGAGCGGCTTCCCGACACCCTTTTAGACCGGCGAATGCCTTGAGCCGGAAAACACAGCAATATAGACCGAGATCGCCAAGTTTATCGATCAACCATTCAGTTATTCTGATATAGTGGATTGGAATTATAGACTTTACTCAGGGGGCTGTCTGGTGCACAGTCTCTGCTGCTGGTTCAGAAAGGGTCCTCCCATGTCGCTCCACCGTCGTTCCGGGTCGCCTGCACTCCCTCGCCGATTAGCTGGCTTCACGCTGATCGAACTGCTCGTCGTGATAGCCATCATCGCGATCCTCGCCGCCATACTTTTCCCTGTTTTTGCCCAGGCTCGGGAGAAGGCGCGACAAGCAGCTTGCTGCTCTAACCTGAAGCAGATTGGCAACGCCGTTCTAATGTATTCTCAGGACTACGACGAAATGCTAGTCCCTTCAGCGATTGGGGTTGGTTTTACGACATATGTGAACCTTCTTGATCCTTACATCAAGGCGAATCAGGTCTGGACATGCCCTGGCGAGATGAATCAGGTTACAACGGCAACACGAAGCATTGGCATGAATGAAGCTGTTGCTATTGGCTTAACAGACGGAGCTTTGAACAGGACTACACCTCCTCCACCAATTGCCCTTTCAATGGCAGACGTTCAGGCACCAGCAAATCTAATCGTCATGGGAGATGCTCGTGCCTACGCTATAACTACTAACTTTTCCGGTAATACAAATGGTTTTCAGGCATGCTCGGTTGGAAAGCTGATTGAGGCAGGCACACCCGTTCCAGCAGTACATCCCAATTATTTTTTCATCCGACATTCAGGTGGATCAAACTATGCCTTCGCAGACGGGCATGTGAAGTGGGCTAAGGTAAGAAACACGATTGTTCCGAACAGTTCATGGTCGCTCAACAATACTGCTTTTTCGGCAATTCCGACCGACTGCAATGAGGTACCGAAGTAAGTTCCATCAACATCTGAACACGATAAGTTTGTTTTTTGACCAATCAGTTCGCATCCTGAGCAATTAGCACAAACAAGACAGTCCTCTCCGACTAGGACGTATTTTCTCAGCATCGCAAAAAGGCATCAACCCGCATGAACTACTTCTCTCCCAAACCGCTCACAGCAGCGGCGCTGACTGCGTTGACAGTCGCTTCCCTCTATTCCGGCGCTACCCGCGCAGACGACGTGAAGCCCACACCAGCCAAGAAATCGGTTCCGATGGCGGCTATGGGCGGCGCTCCCGCTGCTGCCGGGACCAAAGGCGGCAAATTGGGCAAGCCCGTTGCCACCGCTACCCTGACGATGGACACCCAGGCGCTGACCATCGAACAGCTTAAGAAGACCGGCATGAAGTACATGCCCGCCCGAATCGGGCTGTCGACGGAAAAACCGGCGGGCGTGGTCAAGGAACCTACGTATGGGGGCAAGGCGCGTTACGGAACCCTGACGGTCGGTAACGGCCCGGAAAGCAAGACCCTGCTGGTGATCGACGACAAGGACGGCGGCGGCGGCAAGCTGTATGTAGACCTGAACCGCAACGGTGACCTGACCGACGACGGCGACGGGGCGTGGACGGGCGAAACCAAGCGCGATGGTATCGTGTCTTATAACCTGACTCAGAAGATCCTGCGCGGGTCGTGGGCAGACCCGAAGAACCCGACCAAGGAGATGGCTACCGCTCCCTACTCGCTAGGTATCTACTACCGTGAAGGCGCGGAGGCCGCAAATATGTTCCGGCAGACGGCCCGGTCCGGAGTGCTGACATTGGGCGGCAAGAACGTGCCCGTCCAGCTCATCGAGAACGATTCCGACGGTATCTATGACCGATCTCTCGCGCCGAAGCCCGCGCCGCTGCCGGATGGCAAGCCCGGTTTTGTGCGCCCAGTCTGGCTGAATATCAACGATGGCTCCAGTGCGCCGGTCGCTGCCGGTGTCGGGAAACAGATGGTGACGATCAACGGTCCTTTCCGCATGGACGGCAAGGTCTACGAGGTCAAGGTCTCCCCGGATGGCTCCAAGCTGACCCTGTACCCGTCCGATGCGTTGATGAACGAGCCGCCCCCGCCGCCTCCCGCGCCAAGCCTTCTGTCGGTCGGCAAGGTCGCGCCGAACTTTATTGTCGATGCCCAGGGCGGTACGAAGTCCCTCGCGGACTTCAAGGGGAAAGTAGTTGTCCTGGACTTCTGGGCGACCTGGTGCGGTCCCTGTATCGCCTCCATGCCGCATCTGGAGGGCGTCTACCAGGCGCTCAAGACCCGTGACGATGCCGTGATCATGGCGGTTTGCGTCTCGGATGAGCGTACCTCCTACGACAAGTGGGCAGCCACGAACATGGGCACTAACTACACGTTCCCCATCTACTTCGACCCGGCGGGCCGTGACAGCGCGAAGAGCATTTCGCGCAACAAATTCGGCGTCTCGGGTATCCCCACGAAGTTCGTCATCGATAAGGAAGGCAAGATCGCCGCGGCCCTTGTCGGCTACATGGGCGAGAACGATCACCGGCTGGAGGCCGAGCTGAAGAAACTGGGCGTCGATGTCGCCGTGGGAGCCACTGCCCCCAAAACGACGGTCAGCGCCACCCGGTAATTCGCATATAACAGCGCGTGTTGTCCGGGCGTGAATGCCCGGACGAAACGCCCGATAGTCAACTTTAATAACAGCGGTCCTGACGGTTGCTTGCCCTTGACATCCGCCGGGACCGCTGTTATTATCTCTCTGAGATAGGACAGTCCTACTTAACCGTAAAAGTACGCATAACTCAGCAGGGGCTGAATTGCGCGGGAAATCGTCCGCCGGGGAACTTTTTGACCATGAAAACAATAGGATTAATTGGGGGTTTGTCGTGGGAGTCCACGGCGGTCTACTATAAGCTGATTAACGAGCAGGTTCGGGCGCATCGCGGCGGGCTGTCGTCGGCGTCCCTCGTGCTGCACAGCTTTGATTTTGCCGAGATCGTGCGGATGCAGCAGGCGGGGCAGTGGGTAGAAGCTGCTGATGCACTTTCCGGGGCCGCGCAAGGGCTGCATCGCAGCGGCGCGGGCTGTATCGCGATCTGCACGAACACGATGCACCGTGTCGCGGACGAAGTTGAGGCATCCGTGCCCGATTCGGTGCGGCTTCTGCATATCGGAGACGCGGTCGGGGAAGCGGTACGGGCGGCAGGATTCACGCGCGTCGGTCTGCTCGGTACGCGCTACACGATGGAGCAGCCGTTTCTCGCGGAGCGCCTCAGCACGCGTCATGGCGTGGAAACGGTGACACCGAACGACGAGGACCGGGGGATCGTTCATCATATTATTTTTGGGGAGCTGTGCCAGGGCATCATTTTGCCGGAGTCCCGGCTTGCACTGGAGAGAGTCGCGGAGAAGCTTCGAGTCGAGCAGGGAGCCGAAGCGGTCATCCTGGGATGTACCGAGCTGATGCTTCTGGCGGGGGACGAGACCGGGGATTTCCCGCTTCCCCGGTTCGATACGACCGCCCTTCATGCACGGGCAATCGCCGATTACGCACTGCAAAGCAGTGACACCGAGAGTATAATTGAGACGGGCGGTTCGACCGCCGTCACCGCCGTCACTGAGACCCGCCGTGTGCGGATCGAAGAAAAGGGAATTAAAGTGCCATGTCTAACACCCGCCTGAGCCTGTCCGTGGCTGCCGCCGCAGCCGTCGTCGTTGCCGGATATTCGGTTTTCTCCCCCCTTGTCCCCGCGATTGCCCAGCCCGCCTCGGTGGTCACGACATCGGGCGGGGTCAAGCCCGGAGTCGTTGCCCGTGGCGGCAAGGGTGAGGTGATGGTAACCCTCGCGATCAAGCCGGGCTGGCATGTCTATGCTTCCGATCCCGGCAACCCGAGCTATATTCCGACCACGGTCAGCGCCAAGGGAGCGAACGGCGTCACGTTCGGCAAACCCCGCTTTCCCAAGGCGGAATCGCTGAAGACATCCGTCGACCCCAAGCCCGTCAATGTGTATCAGGGTAAGGCGACGATTGCGATCCCCTTTACGGTCGCCAAAACCGCGAAGCCCGGCAAGCAAAAGCTGACGGCGAGCGTCGGCTACCAGACCTTCAACGACCAGACCTGCCTGCCGCCGGAAACCGTTCCCGTGACCGCGATGGTAACTGTTAAGTAGAACTAGCTAGAAAGCCGCAGCGGGCCGTCACGCGGGTCGCCGAACCGAACAAAAAATCTATGAAACGAACCGAAACGAAACCGCCGATCTCGCGGCGAACTCTGCTGCACAGCCTTTTGATTCTCGCCTGTGCGTTGAGCATCGTCGGCGGCACATCGTCCGCCGCCCTGGCACAGTCGGGTCCGGCGCTGGGTGGCCGGAAGAATCCGATTCGTTTCACCGCGGTCGCGGTTCCCACCGACCCGCGTCCCGGTGAGTTCGTAACGGTCACCGTCAAGGCGGCAATCGATCCGGGCTGGCATCTCTATGCCCCCGCCTCGGCGGCCCCGGCGAACAC
>JAZKEA010000046.1:0-2364 GCA_040387315.1 Armatimonadota bacterium
CCCACACGTCGTGCTCTCGCGGACGCGCTTCGTCGTCTGGCAGAGGCGGGTATATCGCTGGATGGGGCATCGGATCATGGTGTCAGCGAGGCGCTCTATTTGCGCGACCCTGATCAGAACGGTGTGGAACTGTATTGGGACCGCCCAAAAGAGGTCTGGCCTCGCTCCGCATCCGGTGAAATCGCCATGTATACGCGCGCCTTAGATTTGCCGTCGCTGATGGCGGAGCTGGACCCCACGCCGTGAGCGGACTCGTCTACTCCACCGAGAAGGGGCGGATGTGCCCCGACTGCGGTCAGCCCGTCAGCAAATGTGACTGCTCGCGGGTAAAGCCCCATGCCGGTACGAATCGCGCCGCCCCCGCGCCCAAGAACCCGGTGCCGAAGGACGGTATTGTGCGTGTCGGGCGGGAGACCAAGGGCCGAAAAGGAAAAGGCGTCACGCTGGTAATGGGCGTGCCTCTTGCTCCCGCTGAACTGGCGGAACTCTGCACCAGGCTCAAAAAGAAGTGTGGGTCGGGCGGCGCGGTCAAAGAGGGCGTTATCGAAATTCAGGGCGACCATCGTGACACCATCGTCGACGAAA
Organism: Armatimonadota bacterium; assembly: GCA_040387315.1. Classification (GTDB taxonomy): domain Bacteria; phylum Armatimonadota; class Armatimonadia; order Armatimonadales; family Armatimonadaceae; genus JACMJB01. Next base: position 586 of record JAZKEA010000046.1, read on the forward strand.
TGATCGCCCAGGGCTGGACCGTCAAGCGCATCGGCGCGTAAATTCTTGCCGAGTTCTGAGTGATTTCAATCACTCGCTGCGAGAAACAAGCGTCCTTGTGGACGCGCAGACACGCGCCGTTGATATATCTCTCGTCCGGCAGGACAATTGCCCTTAACAGCGAGTGATTTCAATCACTCGTCGATTTCGTGCGCCACACAATTAGGAAATAATCGACTATGCCTAAAGGCAGTAACTATGAGCAGTACCGCCAGAGCGCGTACAATCGCCCTGAAGAATACCCGATCCGTCCCCTCACACACAGTGAGCGGTACCTGCCGATAGGTTCCTGGATCGGGCGGCTGATCCTCCCGAAACCTGACGAGCGTATTAGTGGTGATGGGGTCTTCATCGAGATACAGCACGCCGACGACAGTGCGCTGATCGGCAGAACGCTTCGGCTTCGGTGGGGCAGCGAACCCTCGGTACAGGCGATGGTTAAAGCCGTAACGCGCGATGTTGAGTTTAACTGGCGAACGAAGAAGACACGCGCTTTAGGAATCGGCTACCCGGAGCGAATCAACGGCTGGAAATCGGTCGGCCCGCTGGAATCCCTTGCGGCACAGCACCCCTACGACGATGTGATTGTGGCTTTGCGTGGCCTGGTGATACAGGAAGTGGATACGTCCGGAACGGACGCGCTGTACATCACCGAGCAGCCGCTTCTGATAACCGGTCGCTTCTATGGCCTGGTGACATTTGTCGAGCAGGATTCCGCCGTCACCGATGGCTTCAAAGTTCGCCACTTTTCTCGCGAGACCGGCGGTTTTGACGGGCCGGAGGAAATCGTCCGTCTGCCGGAGACGCTGCCGGACAAAAAGGGCGCCGCGATGTCAAAACGGCAGAGCGTGCTGTCGTCTCCGCTGAATGAGAGCGGCTGGTACGTCTACGGCTCTCCCAAGGCGGCGGGCGATTTTGTGGTGCAGGGGATCGTGCCCCGTACCCTGCTGCGCCTTGAACCGCAGAAGGCAAAGATCGGCACGTCGCAGACGATCCCCTTTGTCGAAGAGGAGTCCTGGCAGCGGATCTACGAGCGTAAGGGAGAGGTATTATCCGTCGTGCTTGCCGCCGATGGGCAGAGCGAAGCCGAAGCGGTCTCCGCCTGGAAAGAAGGGGACCGGGGTCTGCTCCTGCATACTTTCGGACGGTATTCGCGCCACTCCCAGCTGCTCGGGCTTCTGCGGCAGCCGACTTGCCTGGGGCACTTCTCGTTCGGAATCGCTACGGTCGTTCGGGAGCCCCTGAGCGGCGAGCTTCGCTTCGACATTACCTACGAGCAGGTTTATACGAACAACACCGAGGGCGTAATTTCGGGCACTAACGCCTACGCTCATTACATGGGAAACCGGCAGTTCGGCTTTTTGGGTTGTCTCCCGGTCCTAGACATCGTGCTCAAGTTCGACCCGGTAGACAAAGATTATGACTTTGACGGCGTGACGCGATCCCCGCTCGATGAGTTCGCCCGGAACCTGGAGATCATGACCGCGCGTTACCGAATCGCGGACGGGAAGGGCGGGACCTATGTCGGCCCCTCCAACAACTGCTCTCAGGACTCCAATCAGACGCTGTATGCCACCGTCCGCTATCTGCCGCAGACCGACGACGAATCGAGCGTCCGTGACGACTGGGCGCGGCGCAGCCCCGCCGAAGCGGAGCGTCTGGCTAAACTTATGGCGCTGGCGGAATCCCTGCGCGAGAAGCTGTTTCCGCTCGGGTCTGCCCGCGCCGACTGGCGGGAGC
>JAZKEA010000047.1:0-405 GCA_040387315.1 Armatimonadota bacterium
AATCCCGCAGCTTAATGCGGGCTTTTTGATTCAGCCCGGTGAAGAGCTTTTTGTATGCGCGGTTCATCTCAGCGTCCGCTCTAGCAAAATCTTTGGCCGCCGTTTCGTTCATGCCCCGCTGCGTTTCCGCGTATGGCACTTTATTCTGGGCGTTCGCCGACGAAATAAGAAGGCCAAGCGTCAAAAGGCCGGAGGTAAGGATGGAGTAACGACGCGGGAAGAAAGTCACGGTGTCAGCTCCCTTTAGTGGCTTTAGCGGCTTTAGTGACCTTGATCTCTTTAGGGGCATGAGCCGCTCCCTGCGCAAAATTACTGCTCTGATACTCGCTCCAGACGCGGTTGTAGACCTGGGCGGTCTGTTTGGCGATCCGGTCCCAGTTGAAGACATTGTAGACCCGCTGGTAT
>JAZKEA010000047.1:415-7464 GCA_040387315.1 Armatimonadota bacterium
GTCGGGATTCTTCAGGACGCGCGTGATTCCCCATGCCAGAGAGTCCGGGTTGTTCAGGTAGGTCACGGTGCCCGTAATGTCATGCTGAACGACTTCGGGAAGTCCGCCGGCATCACTGACCACCACGGGGACGCGCGCCGCCATGGCCTCCAGCGCGACGATACCAAACGGTTCGTACAGGGACGGATAGACAGCGACATCGGCTATCTTGTAGAGGCGATCCCTGTCAGCATCGGAGACACGCCCGGTGAAGTACACATGGGGACCCAGGCCGAGATACCGTGCGAGCTGTTCGAGATGCTCGCGCTGACCACCGCCTGCGATGACCAGCTTGGCGTCGTGGTATTGGTAACGGACACGAGTCAGCGACTCTATCAGAACCTGAGCGCCTTTTTCGCGAACCATACGCCCGATGAAGAAGATGATCTTTTCATTTGGCGCGGCGAAACGAGCGCGGAAGGCGGTCCGTTCGTCATCGGGGAACGGGAACTCGAACATATCGGCGGCGACACCGTTGTAAAGAATGTCGATCTTGTCGCTCGGGGTCTGGAGCGCGTATTCGACTTCGCCCTTCATAAACTCGGAACAGACGATGACGCGCCACGACTCCCACTGAAGGTCCCACTCGCACTGGTTGATGTACCGCTGGATCTCGGTATGGATGCCGTTGTTACGTCCGAACTCGGTGGCATGAATCGTTGATACCAGCGGGATATTGTAACGGTTCTTCAGCTCTCGCCCGGCGAAAAGCCCGAGCCAGTCGTGAACATGCAGCAGTACAGGTTTCTGCTGCTTCTTCGGCTCGGCGAGCCAGCCGGAAATAAGAGCATCCGCGCGGCGTTCCATCTGAGCATTCAGCAGATGGACCCAGTGAATAAAATCCTTGGTGTCTTCTTCGACATCCACGCGATGGATAAACAGGTTTTTGGCCTGTTCCTCATCGACAGCGCCTCCTGCGGACCCTGCGGTGACCACATGGACTTCGATTCCAGTTTTAGCGAGGGCGGGGGCAAGTCCCTCCAGTGCGGCAGCAATGCCACCGACCCGCATCGGCGGGTACTCCCACGAGAGCATGACGACGCGCAAAATAACCTGTTCTCCTTGCGTTTCCGCGCCGATTGTAGCAGATTTAGCCGGGAAAGTACAATAAATGAGACCAAAAACAGACCATCCGCGGCTCAGGATTGAAGATTGGTACAGTTTTGAGCGCGCGGTAAAATCTTTCTATGCCCGGTGATACTTTCCACCGCTTCGGTGATGACTATTTTGCGGTAGAGGCGCGGGGGAAATCTGCGCCCGATCTTGTAAAGAGGGTTGTGCTGGCGCTGGGTTCGGAGCCGCTGGAAAACGCCCAGCATCTGCTTACACCCATACCTGCTCCTGTGTCGTCCGCTCCTCAAAACGCAGCCTCCACCTCCAATTCTCTGGAGCAATCTACCTCCTTTATCGTTGAGGTCTCGGGGCAATACCCGCTCTCTTTACTTGCCGTCCTTGAGACATTAACCCCGGAGGCACGCGCGGCTCTCGGCTTCCCCCGGTTATGGGCACGTGTGCCTGGGCCGGATCTGGGGGAGCCGCCCTGGTTTCCCCTGCCTTACTTCGCCTCTGACGCGCTGCCGGATGCGGACTTGCCGATTGGCGCTGTCGCCTTTTCCTGGGCGCTGTCTCAGCTGATCCTGCAAGGAAGGGATGCCATACGGGAGCTGGATCAGCACCGGCGCGAGATCGAGAAACGGTTTTCGCTGCTCGGGTGGAATAGTGCTCCCGGGGAGGCACCGGAGGCAGCGGTCGCCCGCGCCGCCCGGCTCAATCGAATCAAGGCCCGCTTTGCGCGTCCCATCGAGATGCGCCTGATGCCTCCCGGACGACCCTTCCCCTCACGTCAGGTTTGGAGAACCGCCTATGCGCTTGGGCTCACCTGGGGCGAGATGGACCTTTTCCACTGGGAGGACCCGCGCTCCGGCCACCGGATCTTTACGTTGAGCAGCCTGGGGCAGCCCGGATATTTTCTTCCGGAGCGGGCGGTGGAGGGTGAAGGGATACACGGACTGTCGCTTGGATTCGAGCTGCCCACCGCCCCCGACCCACTCGAAACCTTTGACCGGATGGCGATAGCGCTGGGCTATCTGCACCGCCAGCTCGGCGGGAGACCGACCGCCTCCGATGGCGCGGAACTGGATGCGGAGCGCCTGTATGGCGACCGAATGTCCCTGGAAGAGGCGATCGGCGAAATGGTGAAGGCGGGTATCGCCCCCGGCTCGGCGGAAGCGGCGCGTTATTTCTAAGTGGTTTTGCGGTAACGTAGTGGAGCAGTCTATAATAGTCTATTAGCTGTTCCGCGAGACCCTCGCGCCGCCTCTGTTCAAACGTTTTAGGAGAATTCCCGACTCGTGACCACCGCACCTATGTCGTCCGTACCCTCCCGTCAGCCATCGGCGGTTGAGATAGAACTCGAAACCCTGATCCGCGCCCGCTATCCCATTATCTACGTCGTCTCCTGGGAGGAACGACGGGTCGAAGAGACGCTTCGTGATATCTGTCAGAGGCGTGGCAAGAAAATGGTCGTTTGGACGGCGACAACGGGACTGGGCGGCAACACCGCGGCTCGCGAGCCCGTCGCCGCTCTGGATCAGATCATGGGTGCGCCGGATCAGAGCGTGTTCGTCCTGAAGGACTTCCACCCTTTCATCAGTGATGTCGTGGTAACGCGCCGCCTGCGTGACCTTGTGTACCTGCTGAAGACCAGCTACAAGTCGCTGATTATTCTCTCCCCACTGCTGAAACTGCCGCCGGAACTGGAAAAAGAGATCACCGTTGTCGACTACCAGCTTCCGACCATGAACGATATCGATCGTCTGCTGGAGGGCATTATCCAGTCGGTGCGGTCCAATCCTCAGATCAAGACGGATCTCACGCCTATCGAGCGGGAGCAGATACTGCAGGCCGCTTCCGGCCTGACCTCAAACGAGGCCGAAAACGTCTTCGCCAAATCGCTGGTCGAAAAGCGCGGCTTCGATGTCGATGTGATTCTCGGCGAAAAAGAGCAGATTATCCGTAAATCCGGGATTCTGGAATACTACCGCGCCTCTGAGGCGTTCTCCGATGTTGGCGGTATGGACCTGCTGAAGCAGTGGATGGGACAGCGCACCGCCTCTTTTTCAGAGGAGGCGAAGCGCTACGGCCTTCCCGAACCACGTGGTGTCCTGATGCTCGGGGTGCAGGGCTGCGGGAAGTCCCTGAGCGCGAAGGCCATCGCCAGCCTGTGGCGTCTCCCGCTTCTCCGACTGGATGTCGGCAAGGTTTTCGCCGGGATCGTCGGTTCGTCCGAGGAGAACATGCGTAAGGCTATCGCGACCGCAGAATCAGTCGCGCCGTGTGTGCTCTGGCTGGACGAGTTGGAGAAGGGGTTTGCCGGGACGCAAAGCTCGCCGTTCTCCGATGGCGGTACGACCAGCCGTGTGTTTGGCTCGTTTATCACCTGGCTTCAGGAGAAGCAGGCCGCCTGTTTCGTCGTGGCTACCAGTAACGATGTTTCGCAGCTCCCGCCCGAACTGATGCGCAAGGGGCGTTTCGACGAGATCTTCTTTGTCGACCTGCCCGCCCAGGAGGAACGCGGCGAGATCTTCTCGATCCATCTCAAAAAGCGTAAGCGTGACCCGAAAAACTTCGACCTCGCGAAACTGGCTGAGAAAACAGTAGGCTATTCCGGCGCGGAGATTGAGCAGGTGGTAGTAGCGGCGCTGTTCAAGGCATTCGGAGACGGCCCGCGGGAGGTGACGACCGAGGATCTGCTGGCGGTAGTGCTGGAGTCCATCCCGCTTTCGGTAACCATGCGTGAGGGGATCGAGCGGCTGCGGGAATGGGCGGAAACGCGAGCGCGGCCCGCCTCTTCCGAAAAGAGCGAGGATATGGAAACCATCGCGCGGACGGAGGCCGCCGAGCGGTTCGATCAATCACCGGAAGCGATGCGCCTGAACCGCCGCAGTGGCGGCCATACGGAGGACGGCGATACGACAGGCTCGATCTCAACCGAGGCCGCCGCAAGCGGAGAAGAGTTCTCAGAGCGTTTGAAAGCTCTGGAGCGTAAAACGGCGACGGGTCTGGATACACTCATGGGTGAGACCCAGAACATGGATACCCCGAGGCCAATCTCCGCGCCGCTGCCGACAATGGAGGCCGCCGGAACAACCGCGGCAGTCCCCGCGCCATCCGGACTGGAAGAGACTTACGAGACGGACGACCCGACAGAAACCGACGAAGCAGGCACGAATAAAGAAAAGCCCGCCGCATGAGCCAGGAACAGACGCTTCAATCGACGTTTCTTGATATTGAAGAAGGCTTGAAGGGAGGAACCCTCGGGGTTGCGGCGACCTTCCTTCCCACGGCAGAGAGTGTTTTCTTTAACGCCGATATGGAGTTCCCGACGGCAAGCGTGATCAAGATCGCGATTGTTACCGAGGTATTCCTTCAGGTGGAAAGCGGTGACCTGTCTCCGAAATCTCTGATCGAGATTCCGGAGACAGCCTTTGTGCCGGGTTCGGGGGTTCTGGCGCAGCTGACGCCAGGACTGACATTGCCGCTTGGGGATTTGGCAACACTGACAATCAATGTCTCCGATAACACCGCGTCTAACCTGTGTCTAGCGGCGGTCGGGGGACCCGGCGTGGTAAATGCCCGAATGCAAAATGTTTGGGGTATGAAGAACACCACGATTCATCGTCCTATAAAGTTCGCGCTCGAACCCGGCGACCCACGATACACAGCGACGAGTACGCCGCGTGATATGCAGGCGCTGGTTCAGCATCTGGGAGAGGCGACCCTGATTCCTCAGGCCGTCTGTGATCAGGTTTTGCGACGTATGGGTTATGTCGTGGATGGGGAATTGCTGCCCCGCTACCTGGATGTCAACCCGTACGCGGCGGATCAACGGCTGGAGGCACCTCCTTTTGTCGTTCGGCATAAAGGTGGCGCGGTAAATGGGGTGCGCGCTGATGCAGGCTTAATTTCCCGTGGCGATGAGGTTCTGGCGGTCTGCGTGTTCACAAAAGATGTGCCGGACAGCCGCTGGACTTCCACAAACCTTGGCAGCGAGGCAGTGGCACGGGTTGGGGAAGCGCTCTGTCAGCACTTCTTCAAAAGATAAATTGTGGTGTCGAACGAGGCTCTATCCCAGCGCGCGGACAACCGGCGCGCTGGGACTTTTCAGTAGAGTGTCTGGGCGCGATTACCGGGGTCCGGGAGGCGCAGGCGGTGCGGTAGTTGGCATTGCACTGGGCGATGCCACCATCGAACCAGGGCTTGCCATGGTAGAAGGCGCTGTTGCGGGCGGTGCGGTCGTTGTATCGGTTTCTTCCGGTTTAGGACCGCAGCCAGTTAATGCGCTGGCAGCGAATAATCCGCAGACCCCAATAAGGGCCGTCAATCTTCTTTTATCCATACTTGATTCTCCTAGCAATAATAAGCGGCTGAATCGACACACTTAAGATACCTAGAAATGCTCGTAAAATAACCTGCAAAAGGAACAGTTGATGAAAGATAAGATTTCCGCCTGGGTCGATGCTCACGAAAGTGACATACTCACGCATACCCAGGCTATCCTGAGGGTCCCTAGCGTAAAAGAGACAGCGGAAGCAGAAGACGGTGCGCCTTTCGGTAGAGCGGTCGCTGACGCTCTGGTACAGACACTCGCGCTCTGTGATGACTTGGGGATGAAGACGGAGAACTTTGACGGCTACGCGGGTCACGCTGAATTCGGTGACGGTGAGGAGATCGTCGGGATGCTGGGGCACCTGGATGTCGTTCCAACCGGCGAGGGCTGGACGAAAGACCCCTGGGGCGCGGAGATTTCCGAGGGTTATATCTGGGGACGCGGTACCAGTGACGACAAAGGGCCGACCTTCGCCGCTCTGTTTGGGGCGAAGGCTGTAATGGATTTGTGCGCCGCGGAAGGCATCACGCTGTCGCGCAAAATCCGCCTGATCTTCGGCTGTGACGAAGAAAGCGGCTGGGATTGCATGAAGCACTACTTCGGCCCGGCGGGGCAGGTCAAGCCGACCGTGGCGTTCACACCGGATGCCTACTTTCCCCTCGTCTATGCGGAAAAAGGTTCGTTCACCGCCGTAGTGACCCGGAGCGTACCGGAAAGCAGCTCGGCACTGATTCGCGTCGCCTGGCTGGACTCCGGTCTGCGCCCCAACATGGTGCCCCGGGACGCGTCGGCGCTGCTGGTCGGCGTGCCTGAGGGCCTGGAGATGGTGGAACCGGTTCTCGCCGCTATGCCGGGAATCACGGTCGAAACGACAGCCGAGGGGCTTCTGGTGCGGGCGCTCGGAAAGTCCGCCCATGGCTCAACGCCTCAGCAGGGAGATAATGCCGCCGTAAAATTGATGCGGGCACTTACCTCTCAGATATCTGTCTTTGATGACCTTGCCTCCAGTGATTTTGAGTGGATGTCCGATCTCGCCGGACGGGGTGCACCGGATGGAAGTGCCGTTGGAATTGCTGGCAGCGACGATATCACCGGTGCTCTGACCATCAATCTGGGGGTCGTTAGCTGCCGGGACGGCTTGATCAGCGCAACGTTCAATGTGCGCTATCCCGCTACCTGGGACGGCGATGATACTACGGGACGCCTGAAGCGCTCGGTGGCGGAGACCGGCTGGGAAGTAGCGAAGCTATCCCATACGCCGCCGCTGTACGTGCCCCAGGATCAGGAGCCAGTCAAAACCCTGCTGCGGGTTTACCGAGAGCAGACCGGGGACTACACAACCCCGCCTATGACTATTGGCGGACGCACCTACGCGACATCAGTCGCGCCGGTTGGGGTGGCTTACGGGGCCTCAATGCCGGGGGACGAGGATTGTGCGCATCAAGCCGACGAGCGCCTTCTCGTCGAGCGACTTCTGCAATGCGCCAAGATATATGGTCATGCCCTCTACGAACTGGCGAAGTAGAGTAACTGGGAAACGAGCCATAGGCATAGTGGTGTTTCAGGGCGCAGCAAGCAGCGCCCCTACTTTACGGCGTAGGGATGGCTTTACGATCTCTGG
>JAZKEA010000047.1:7474-7946 GCA_040387315.1 Armatimonadota bacterium
GACATAGGCTCCACTGTAGGGGCGCTGCTTGCTGCGCCCTGAAACACCACTAAGCCGCTCGCGTTTTGCGATATAAACCGGGCGGCACACCAACCTGCTGCCGGAACTGGCGGCAGAAGAAGTATACGCTGTCGTAGCCAAGCTGCTCCGCGACGGTTTTCAGGGGCAGGTTCGTCTCGGCGAGGAGTTCCCGCGCTGCCGCCAGCCGCGCCTGCAGCACATAGTCCTGCATCGACATCCCCATCGTCTCCCGGAAACGGCGGCGGAGAGTCGTCAGGCTCATGCCTGTGTCAGCGGCGATTCGGGCATAATCCGGGCCGAAGACCCCATCCGCAGAAAGCGCCTCCCGGACACCTTCCAGCCACTCCTCCTCGGCGTGTTCCGGCTGAACGGCGCGGGCATCCGCGAGATCCAGCAGAAGCTGCTCAAGCTGGTTGACGGCCCGCATCTGACCACGGGGATCACGCCGCTT
>JAZKEA010000048.1:0-8057 GCA_040387315.1 Armatimonadota bacterium
TTATAGTCGCCGGTGTCCCCCTTACGTGCCATTCTCACGGTCCCGGGGACCCAGTAGTAGATGGGGGGTTTGCCCTCATTCTGAAGCTCGTCGTTGTTGCGGTCCGGCAGAAACAGGATCTGGTACTTCTCGCCCGTCTCATCCTGAATGACGAACTCCTCAAAACCACCGACCATTACCGGGCCAATCGCCTGTGCCATAGCGGCACCCCTTTCTCCTCCCAGGCGGAGGACCGCCCCCCGCGCATACGACGACGCTGCGTGGTGGTGGGGCGGAATCATCTGAACGGCAGTGCGGGATCTCGCGCTGTATGATCCCAGGCAAAGCAGGAGGTCGCCCCGCGCGCAGGGCGATAAGCCGTGCCATTGGGCACGGTCTGTTCTTTAGGAAAAACCAGAACCAGTCTCGCTTAGTGAAAAGCGAGAATTAGAGGATTATTTCTTGAGCGCAGTGCTGCGGAGAGCCGGAACGGCAGGACAATCGCGAGGCCTGAGATGCCTCCGTACAAGCGTAGAGACAGAGGGATAAGGATAATTGGGATCGGTACGCACGGTGATAGGCTCCTCTGCAACAGGAAAACAGCCACTCCATGCGCGGCAAGTCGAGCCGCCGCTGGAGAATTGCGAACCATTTGTCGTAGTACATCGCAGCGTCCGCCCCGTTTGGTTGAGGCGTGGCCGACGACATCGTCGGGACAGTAGAAAGAAGTTCCCGGCTCCTCCAAAAGCTTGTCTGGAAAAGCGTAGAATACTGTCTCCTGCTATGCGGAGAGTATATTACTACCTTCAGCACTTGTCAAGAAAAATACTGTGTGAGAATTCTCACCCGGTATTTTCACCTGAATCGCGTATTGTTACGGTCTGTTTGGCGACTCAGAAGCACACTTTCAATGCCTAGCGAAGAATGTCATACTGGCAACTTTGCCAGGTAACATCATTGTGTCCTGCCGCTAAATACGGCACATTATTCCAGCACTTTCATATTCGCTATAGGGATACTGATTACCATTCAGTCGGCATTAGAAATACGCAGAGGCCATAGAAGCCCACTGACTTCCACAGCCCCGCGAATGTTGCCGATATACCGGATACTGAATACCGATTACGAGATCAAACTTGGATTTCCGGAACGACGAGAGGTCTCCCCTTTGGTCCGTTGTAGAAGAAGAATTCGTCCTTGCCCTCCACCCGTCCCTGCAAAATGGGACCGTCGGTGTCCAGGCGAACGCCCTTGCGGGTTGCCTCCTGCTCCAGAAAGAGCCGCAGGCGCTCTAGCTTGACGTCATCCGGAAGGTCCCCCTTGACGGCAAACGCGACCGCTTTGATGGACACGGTCAGTTTATTCCCTTTCACGACAATCCTCCTTCTTTCGGTTCAAGTATACCCGGAGCTTACGAGCTTACCTGCCGGATGCAAGTGCATCACTTACGGCGACTGAAAGTGGCGTCGTAGGCCGTCCGATGAGGGACGAGAGCTGTCGGCTATCGTCGAAAACCGCACCCTGGGAAACCGATATATCCCAGCCTGCAATGGCATGTGCGATAGCTTCCGGAATGCCGAATCCAGCCAGCGCCGCGGAATAATCTGCCTCTGAAAGATTGCGGTAAGGGATCGATTTTCCAGTCTGACGGGATATTTCAGCGGCCAGCTCACTTAGAGTATAAGCCTCATCTCCCGCGAGCTCGTATATTTTGCCTTCGTGTCCCTGCCCGGTAAGAACCACGGCTGCCGCTTCCGCGAAGTCAGCGCGCGTCGCAGAGGCGATTTTACCGTCACCGGCGCTACCGATAAACGCACCGGCAGCGACCGCGTTTGGCACCGATGCAGTGTAGTTTTCGGTGTACCACCCATTCCGCAGAAGGGTGTAGGGAACACCGGATGCTGTAATCTCCCGCTCCGTAGCAAGGTGGTCGCTGGCAAGGCTCAGCGACGACGTGTCCGCGTGCAGCAGACTGGTGTAGACAATGCGTTTCACACCGGCTTTCTGAGCGGACACAACAATGTTGTGATGCTGACTGACGCGCTTACCTATTTCGTTTGACGAAATCAGCAGCAGCGTATCGACTCCGGCGAGAGCCGTGTCGAGCGTTTCAGACTGGTTGTAGTCGGCCTCACGAACAGTAACCCCGAGATCAGCGGCTCGGGCGGTCGAACGCACGAGGGCGACAATATCCGATGCGGGCACAGATCTCTTGAGCTTGTCCACAACAAGCCGGCCAAGTTGACCGGTGGCTCCTGTAACAGCGATGGTCATAATATTTTTCCTACTTTCTGCCTCTTTATTGTAACCACATTAGTTACAAGAGATTCCTGAAAAAAGGTGCCGAAGCACCTTATGACAAACAGTTCGTATCCAGCGCAGAATTACACTAAGCTAACAATGAGTGGAATCACCAGGCGGGCGCCCTGAGGCCGCTTCCCGCAGCTTCCGTACAACCTCCTGCAGCGTGGTTTGGGCAAGGCGATTTTCCATAGCAGCTTGCGCCGCCGTAAACTCGCGCTCCAGTGTCGCCTCTATATTGCCCCCCACCAGGCAATTTGGATGTGGATTAGGATGGAAACCAAACAGATTTCCGTCCTCAACCGCGCGGACAGCTCCGTAAACGTCCCGAAGTGTAATCTCCTCCAGCGGTTTTACAAGACGTGTGCCTGCCACACCCTGCTGAGTGGCTACCAGTCCCGCCCTTCGGAGCATTCCGGTAACGTTGCGGACGACGACCGGATTCGCCCCGATGCTGCCTGCCATGTACTCCGACGTGTTCTCCGCGTCCGGGTACGCCCCCAGCAGCGAGAGGATATGAACCCCTATGGAAAACCGACTCGATACCTGCATGACTTCATCATACCCGATTGTAACAATAATAGTTACAATAAGTCCAGAAAGTGTTATTATTCCCTTCCCACCTCCCCGCACCGCTTAAAGATTTATAACCCTCTTGTTGACTGTGAACGAATTGTGAAAAGGATGCCATACACGGCGATCCCGGCAATCAGTAAGTACAAAAGCAGCATCAATGGGAAAGGTACGTCGGTTGGGGATTGATGGTGCCATGCCGAGATGACTCCCTGCCACGACAGGAATAGCAGGACCATACCGCAGAGAATCACCGTAACCAACCGAGCTGCCGACTGGGACTTCTGTGGCAGCAACCTGAGATCGACAACCTGCAGTCTAATCCCTCCGGTTCCCTCGCCCTGCTTCTGCCGGTTGTGGGAGTGTCTGGCACGGTGATCCGAAAGCGCCGCAAGGAGTAGCACTAATCGATCAGGTTAATCGGTTTGCCCCGGTCCTTCCACTTTCCCCAGTGGACGAGCCGGACCTTTTTGTGGCTTGGGCTGAACATTCCCGAAAATACCTGTGATTCGGGTACGGTTGGGGGTACGCCTTGCCCCTACAATCGTAAGGTCAGACTCTTGCTAGCCTTTGATTAGAGTCTGAATATCCCTGTATCCTTAGAAGCTCCTGCCGCGACTGTCGCCACCGGGGGGAGCAAGTCCAATGTCGGCGATGGAAATAAGTGTTGTTTCATCCATGCGCTTCCCTATGCCCTACCGTTTGTTTTATCGTTTCGTGTCGGGCGTTGTCGGCTTCACCACCTGCCTTTCCCTTTCTCTGCTGCCGACTGCGGCGACGGCTGACATCACCCTCTTCACCAGCCAGGCAGCGTTTGAAAACGCCATCACGGCTCTCACTCCGCTTTCCACGACCTTCCTCAATGACTTTGCGGGGCAGCCCCGTGGCCAATCTTCCTACACGGCTTCTGGCAACGGTTTTAGCTATAGGGCATCACAGTCGGGAGCCAATCCGGAGCAGACTTTTCGTATCAACGATGTCTTAGGAACGGATGCTAGCGACCGGAACTTGATCTTCACGGCCACGGGGGGGAACTACACCGCGATTGGCGGCAACTTCTTTATCGGAAATGCCGGTGGCACGTTCCTCTCTCAGGCGCTGACGGTGACGGTGAGCAATGCCACAGAGACCCTGACGACCCCTTCGTACACCCCGACCAGCGCAACGGTCGGCAGTTTCCGGGGCTTTATCTCCACCATTCCCCTCACCACCCTGACTGTCAATAATTCAACGACTGGGCAATACGCGAGCTCCGACAATCTGCGCGTCGGGTTAGCTGCCGCCTCTACCGCCGCCCCGGAACCCGGCTCCCTTGCCCTCCTCCTGCCTGTTGTAGGCGTGGCGGGAATGGTGATCCGCAAGTGCCGCAAGAACTAAGCAGCCCACTTGATTATTTGTCAGTATTCCGCGACGAATAATCTGACAAGCCAAGGCCCGGTGGCATCGCTGTCTATACGCAGATGCCACCGTTGTCACCGGGATTTTGTGCATTTATTGTCTCCAAACATGCTTAACTGTCTCCAAATATGCTTAACTGTGTCTACCTATGTTTAATGCGTTTACTGTGTTACACTCTGCCCTGTTGGCTTGCTGAAGATGGCGGCCAAATAACTGTCCCCTTCCCCGTTAGGAATCGCACGATGAAGTTGTTTTCGCAGGTGCTCCCGTTCCCTCTTAGCGCTAAGAGTAGCGCTACTCTTAGAACTGTTTCTGTTTCTATCGCCGCGCTGCTCCTCTGCCTGATGGCGCTCGCTCAGCCGTCCCCGTCCCGCGCTGACTACAATATCGCAGAAAACAGCATTATCAACTATGCCATTGACGACACTGTTTACGTCTACGGATCAGCTGTCGTCGATGTGATCTCCCCCGCCTTCATTACAAACGGCGGCGGCCTGAGAGCCTTCGACACCAGCGTGGTCAACATGTACGGCGGCTTCATTGAAGGGTTCCTGGGAACCGAAGGCTCCAGCGTGGTTAACCTGTACGGCGGCTCCATCGAAGGCCTGAGCGTTAGCGGCGCCAACTCAACCCTCAACGTGTACGGCACGGGCCTGAGCCTTGCGGGGCCATACATCGGCATGTACGGTCGTATGTACTACGTGCTCACCGGCACGCTTCAAGACGGCACCGCCATTGATGTGCCGGTCGTACTGTTCGAGGACACAGAAGCTAACGCACAGATCAGCCAGGTTCATCTATTCAACACCGACCCGTTGGTGGCCTTGAAGGCGCAGGTCGAGAAGCTGGGCACGACGGGCACACTCTCCGCCGGCAACACCAACGCGCTGCTGACAAAGCTCACCGCCGCCCAGAACGCCGCGGCGTCTGGCAATGTCGCAGCAGAGCGTGATGCGCTGACCGCGTTCCTCAACCAGGTGAAGGCGCTCGTGCGGACGGGCAAGATCCCGACAGCGCAGGGAGCGGTTTTGACAGGAGCAGCGCAGGCTATCCTAGACAGCCTGAAATAAGCTTCTGAAATAAGCTTCTGGATTTGATCCTCTTCTGTGGTTTGAGACACGCTTTGAGACACACCGAGGGGCGATACTTGGATTACTGGATGTGCCAGGTGAACCGGTGAACCGGTGAAAAAGAGGGATACTGCTGCGGACGCGCCGGACGCTTTGCGGTCTCAGCGATTCTTCCACTCTCTTTACTCCAAGGCATTCTCACGGAACGAGAGACGCCGTGAGAAGATACCAGGGGGGAAGGTTAGAAACGCCCCTTCCCCCCTGGTGACCATTGTTCAGCACCCAGTATTCAGCACCCAGTTCCCAGCACCCAGTTCCCATTGCTCCTGCCGCGATCATCGCCGCCCGGCAGATACAAGATTCCGTCCCTGAATCTCTGTGAATCTTTGGAATCTTTGAGCACAATGACGGCACCCACTTTCTCAGAAGGTAGAAAAGACATCTCTATGCGCTACATTTCGACCGCTCTCGCCGCCTGTGGCCTCGCCCTGACCCTGGGCATCGGTTCCGGCACCGGCACCCCCGCCGCACACGCCGACGTGCTGTTCACCAACCTGGGGGCCGGAAGCAGCTATAACACGGGGGTGGCCAACGGGGGGGGCTCCGACCTGGCGATCGGCTTCACGGTCACGGGAACCGGAACCTTTACGCTCACCAGTCTGGAATTGCCGATCAGCAAGATTGGTACGCCCGGCGCGTTCACCACGTTCTCGCTCGCGAGCGTTGGGGCCGGCAACGTTCCGGGTGCGAGCCTGGGCACGCTGGGCACGTTTGCCATTTCCCCCCCGTTTAATGACTCTGTCCCCCTGAGCGTGTTCGATGTCTCGGCGGCGGGTGTCACCGTGACTGGGGGGAGCAGCTACTTCCTGGTAGAAAATGCCGGCCCGAGCAGCGCCATCGCCATCAACCTGAACAACATCGGCGCGATGGGGCTTACCTTCCGGAGCTCGGATGCGCAGCCATGGGCGTTCCTTTCAGACTACGACACCTCCGCGGTGCGTATCAACGGCACGCCCACCAGCGTCACCGGCGCGGTTCCTGAGCCGTCCGAGTGGCTTGCGATGGGCATGGCAGGAACGTCGGTCATGGGCCTCATGGTCCGCGCCCGTTCTCGGCGGGGCAAGGGCAGCAAGAGCAACGCTGTTTGATTCTCCTTGAGTACTCCGTACGGTGTACTCAAGACGGCATTCTTTTTGCATCTGTGGATAGCACGACATGAGCCTGACCAAACGATCTTCATTATCTACCCTGACCTTGGTTACCCTTTCCGCGAGCTGTCGCGGTGTGACCGTGGCAACGAGTGGACCGGAGGATGAGATGAGTTCATCCGTTCATATCCCTATCGAGTTCCTACCCGGCATCATCGTCCTGCTCCAGGGTGAGCTAAACAACATCAACCGTGGGCATTATTGCCTGGACTTTGATGCGCAAGATAGGCAAGACACGCAAGGGATAAAGGCCGATGCCACTCCACATGCGTCGATAGATCCCCTAGAGCCGAGGTAGGCCGCGCAGTTATCGGTGCTAAATGCCAGGTACCACTTGAATGAGAAACTGGTACTTGCACCAATAAAGAAATCCCCACTAGCGGGCAAACCATATTACAGTTCAAGCGTACAGGAGCGGCCAAACAGCAAAACGTAGATGCTAAACAGGCCGTAAGGAAAATTATGTCAGCTACTCTTCGCACTCGTTTCTTCCCCTCCCTTTCCCTTGCAGGAGCGCTGATGCTCTCCCTAGCGACGGCAAACACAGCCCATGCCCAGCTGACCGGGTTTATCGCAAATCCGACCACGAACTCCACAAACTTTAATACGTTCGTGACGTCCCAGGGCGCTACCGTCAATACGAACGTCAACTTCGACACCCATCCCATAGGTGCCCTGCAGAACAACTTTTACACAGCCTCGGACGGCGTTACCTTCTTCACCGTCGGCGATGCCAACACGGTTGCAGCGGGAACCGGACCAGACGACGGCAATGATACTTCTACGCCGCTTTCTCCTGGTGAAGGGCCGCATCCTGCCTCAAATTATCTCTTCGATGACAGTGGTGCCTCAAGCTTCGGGGTCTCGTTCACGCAAAGTGTCAGTGGCGTCGGTCTGTTTACGATCGATTACTTTAATCCCACTGGGGAGAACAATCCTTTAACAATCGAAGCCTATGCCGGACAAAATGGCACGGGGGCACTTCTGGGCAGCTTTAACTCGGTCGTCTCTAACTTCCAGTCAAACAATCTTTACTTTATGGGGCTTGCCACAACAAATGGTTCTAACAGTATTGGGTCGTTCATCTTGCGGAATGCAAATATCAGGAACAGCGATATCATCGGCCTTGATAACCTTCGTTTCTCTCGAGTAAATGCCACTGCAGCGGTACCGGAGCCTTCCGAGTGGCTTGCGATGGGTATGGCGGGAACATCGGTCATGGGCCTTATGGTCCGATCACGCCGACGCAAAAGCGCAGCTGCCTGATATAGTCGGTTCTCGTTATGACCATAGCCACCCGTCAGACTGTAACGGATGGCTTTTCTATGTCTGGCAGATTCTGCGCGGCTTTTATACAGTGGCTGGTGTCGTGATTGAACGGACGCCGAAGCACTGACAGACGGGCGACTGAGAAGAGTTTCATCCCCCCTGAAACTGTAAGCTATTCCAGTTTCAGGGGGCTTTTTGTTGCCTGGGCTGAACATTCCCGAAAATACCTGCGATTCGGGTACGGTTGGGGGTACGGCAG
>JAZKEA010000049.1:0-1405 GCA_040387315.1 Armatimonadota bacterium
ACGCCCAGTCAGCGTCCGAGGTGTTATAAGAGTAGGCGCCGTAATTGTCGCCCACGTACGGATGCTCGAAACCACTGTTGAGGATCGTGGAAGTGGCGACGGGAGCAGGCGGCGCCTCCGTGAATATCACCTGAACATCATCGATAAAGACCGTGCAGTCGTCGCCCTGGCGGTTCATGCCAAAGAACGTCAGCACATGCGTGCCGGGACGCACCCCGAAATTGGGTGTCACGATGGACGCGTAGCTTGAGGACGACGGGGTGTACGTTCCCAGGACGCTTCCGTCCAGCAGTATCTGCACCATCTCCTGCCCGTACCCTTGGCGCTGCGCCGCCTTAAAGGAGACTCGCACGGCTCCCAGGCTCCCGACGGTGATGGACTGGAAGAACGTTGTCCTTCCCTGCAGGAAACCGACTTGCTGGCCCTCCGGAGCCGACGGGTTCCCTCCCGTAAGGCCGGAGGCATTCGCGGAGATGCCCGTCCCTCCTTCAAAATTCCACCCGGCTCCCGCAGCGTTAGGAGAATACTGAAAATTACCATTGCCAAGAGCGGGTGTCTCAAAACCGGCGTTCGTCAGAGGCAGAACGACACTTCCGGTCGAAAGCATGGATAGCGTCGCGCCCACGCTGGAAAGAAGCGCACTGGTGTTCTGCGCGTAACCGACGTTAACTGCTTTTCCGAGTGCTGCTGTCCCTTGTCTAGCAATTGCGACATTGGGATACTGAGGGGAAGCGCCCGGGTTGCCACCGCTCAGAGGACGGTCTGGGTCCGACGGGCCGAAAGCGGATGCAGAACTGTGGAGAGGTTTCTTTGCGCGGGCACCCGCCCCTCCCCGCCTTGCTGCCAATAACAATTTCCCCTTGCCTGACCCGGCTGCGGTGACACGGGGAGATGTCTGGAGGGCACGGTTCAGGACGACGTAAGAACCAAGTACAGGGGGCACCGCCATCAGTGCGACTATGCAGACATGCATAAATATCGTCATGAGCCGTGCGCAGAGCGCGGACGGAAAGCTGCCCAGAGGGCGCGGGGAACGCATGTGTTGTGTGTCTCCAACGAACGTAACAATGGCAAGAAGCAAACAGCGACGAGATTCGGCGGTGAAAACGTGCGAGAAGCGGAAAGACTGGCGGCAGATCGAAATGCAACGACGGAGCGTCTGCTTAACTTTCAGCCGTTGAAAGTAGCAGTGTTGAAAGTAGCAGTCAGGGATATTAATAACATAGTTTTGTCTGTAACTTGCTGGATTGTTTATTTTTTTCTTAAATTGCTTCGGGTTTTGCCAAGGGGGAGTAGATGCGAGCGGCACGCACCACAAGCAAGCGAGAAAATATGGCGGTGCGATGGGTCCGAGGAAGGTAATCCGCTTGCGGAGGATGAAAGTAGGTTCGCAGAACGCAGAACC
>JAZKEA010000049.1:1415-2460 GCA_040387315.1 Armatimonadota bacterium
TCTGTAAACCTTTGTTATGGCAATACTTCGCTCTATCGCACGCGCCGCCGTGTCCGTTCTTCGTGGCAAACGCCCTAACATGGGCATTCTAGACCAGTACGCGAAGGGTTCACCAAGTGACCAGACCGCCCTGGACATCTTCAAAGACGAATGGTCCTCGCGCTTTCCCGGTGAGCGCTCTGACCTCAAGGCCGGAGAGTCGCCTCTGTTTGAAGATGGGAGAGTGACCTGGTGCCTCAGCCAGATAGGGGGCGTCAGCGGGAAGACCATCCTGGAACTCGGCCCTCTCGAAGGGGGGCACACCTACCAGTTTGACCGTGCGGGCGCCAGGGACATCGTTGCCATCGAGGCGAACACGCGGGGCTACCTGAAATGCCTTGTCGCCAAAGAGGTGCTTGGCATGCCTGCCTCTCACTTTCTTTGCGGAGATTTTGTCGAGTACCTCCGAACGAACGAGAACCAGTACGACCTTTGCTTCGCCAGCGGGGTTCTCTACCATATGAAGAACCCCGCTGAGATGATCGCGCTGGCAGCGAAGTCCGCGGATCACCTTTTCCTCTGGACGCACTATTATGACCCGGAGATCGTCTCCAAGAACCTGCGGATAGCGCACCGGTTCGGCAGCGGGGAGGCGTCAGTATACAAAGACTTCAAGCACACGCTGTATCGTCAGGAGTATACGCAAGCGCCCTCGGCATACCTGCGGAACTGGCGTGGTTTCTGCGGCGGCCCGGAGGAGATCAGTCACTGGATGACCAGGGAAGATATCCTTGCCTGCCTGCAGCACTTCGGCATGAACAAGATACAGGTCGGCGACGAGAACCGGGAGCACCCCAACGGCCCCTGTTTCAGTCTTATCGCCTCGCGCTGAATCAATCCCTTTTTACTGCTGACACATCCCCGGTATTTAGGTCTACCATTAGCCATCGGAGCCGCCGCCGGACTGCCTCGGGTCATGCTTAAGCTCCGCAGCGCTGGTTGCGCGGATCGCTGCACACACTAAGAAGAATACGCTCAAGAAAAGCGCCTCCCAGGATAATCCTGG
>JAZKEA010000049.1:2470-5597 GCA_040387315.1 Armatimonadota bacterium
GCTACTTGTCGCGGCTCAGTATCCAGGACGCGAACGCTACCGGGTCCTTGTCCAGCTCCTCGTCCGGATCGATCCGAGGATCCAAAAGCCGGCAATGGTCTCCCACGCGGTTTCCAGCCTCTATGAGCTCGGCACGGGAAACGCGGTCCTTGCGCCGCCGGTTCGCCCAGGCGAGCGCCACGGCCGGAGCCGGTAATCCCACCTCAAGGTCCTCAGCGAAAATCCACTCGGGCAGATGGTTCTTCCAGCTTACGCGGAGCCTCCCGTCCGTGCCCCAGAAATAATTGTTCCCCGCCGGATAGACGCGCATGGCCGCAACGACAACCTTGATCTCACCACGGAAAAGCAAGCCCATATCACCCTCCTTTGTCCGACGGAGAATAGACGAAAGAGTCTCGGGAGTCAACCCGCACGGACCGGAAGGGGGCATGCCGACCCCACTGTTTCTAATAGAAAACGCCGCACCCATTCAGGGTGTGGCGTTGGAACCGGTTTCATCTGGATCGGGCAACTGGGCGCGTATCATCTATCTGTGCGTGAGCGATATGAAAAATCCAAAACTGCCTTCTCACGTGAATTCACAAACCTGCATCAGGCCTTGTCCGTCAGGTATCGTTTTTTCAAGCATCCGCTTCATCCCGCGCTTCTTAAACCGCATATGCGCCTTCGTCGTTGGATCTGCCATCACAATTACACCTGGTTTTTTTCAACGAAGTCCATGCCATCCCGTATCCTCCTTACAAGGCAGTGTCCTTGCGGTGGCCTGGTTCCACTCCCTGTCCCATACTTCCCATAGCGGGCCGCTCCAGAGGACCGCATGTGCGTCTGGCCACAACTCCTCCCCGTCAACGGACCGTTCCAGCATGCGGTAAAACCAGGGAGACCGATGGCTCGACCTTCGTCGGGCGTCTTCAGTGCACTTACGGAAGCCGCAATACAGCGGGGCTCCTTCCCAAGATCGAAAGGCTGCCGCCCGACGCTTATATGCGCTCGCGCGAGCCAGGAAATGCATACCCTGTATGCCTAGGGCCACCACTCCAGAAAAACGGTCTACGCTGCTCCTAATTAGGCAATTTCACACCGCGATGCTTTCGGCGGACCGGTCCTCCCAGGGCCCGTACCATACGGATGAGCAAACTGCTCCAACTTCCGCATGGATGCGTTGGCGGAAAGCGGGCCAATCCGACTTAAACGTTGCGATAATACTTCGTTCAGGGCTTTCATCGATCCAAATTTCGCCTCGAAGGCAAGCGCGCGCGACGTGCGTGCTCGTTTCCGCGCATTTTCGACGACGAGCCGGGGATCTAAAAGGTCAAACGTCGGGCGTATTGCCATAGGAGCTCCTGCCTGAATATGTATTGCCTCAAGGCATTCAAGCCGGCGGAGGCTAACGGAAAAGGGGTTTGGATACAACACTGATGAACCGCAACAGGCAACTTGGGTTAACACTTGAACACCCCCGTGAGAAGGCGAATGAAACTGCCCGCACGGCCGCCTACGTGCGGGACGTACCGTGCCCTCCCGGTCGCAGCCGCGAGGAACGGTTTGTGTTAAATTCATGCCAGGCCACTTCTCACAATCAAAGCGCACGGCGGCGGTGCTTCGGAACACGGGACGGAGGCAAACATTTGTCCTGGCCAAACAGGACTATCAACTTTGCGATCTCGGCCACCGGCATTGCCGACAGCCTGATCCGAAACCCGAACCAACCATCCACGAATGACCGAAGGCATATGACACCGACCACTGGGGCGGGGAAGAAAGTCCTGAGCGCCCTTGCCGACGCGTTTACGCAGCCAGCGTGGCGCGCATCCTACGACATCATCCGTACACTGCAGGAGCGGGGAATGAGAACCGCCGTCTTCGGAGGCGCCGTACGGGACGTGGCTCGCTTCGGTCCCTCCTACCGCCCACGGGATATAGACCTGGTCGTTGAAGGCGCCTCGAACGAAGTTCTACTGTCCCTTTTCTCGTCGTACGTGATTCGCAGTACCCGGTTCGGCGGCCTCCGGCTGAACTACAACGGGTACCTCGTCGACATCTGGCCGCTCCAGGATACCTGGGCCTTCCGGCAGGGCCTGGTAAGCGACGTCACCTTCCAGGGACTGACACGGACGACGTTTCTGGACGTGGAGGCGGTCGCCGTCGTGGTAGGTGGAACGTTACCCGAGCGCATGAGGATGTACGAGTACAATTTCCTGGATGCGATGCATGGCGGCTGCGTAGACATAAGCCTCAAAGAAAATCCCTGGCCTTGCCAGTCCCTTGTCCGCGCCCTCCTGACCGCGAGCCTGCTGGAATTCGGCATCGGCGACCGCCTGCTCCAATTCGCGCGGGAGCAGGTGGCGTCTGTGCACCAGGACGAACTCATCCGCATCGCGAGGGGGCTGTACGGCAACGAACCGGATTGGGAGAGGATCGTTCCGGAGTGGATGAGCAGCCTCTCGCAACAGGCTTCCCCGCGGCTGCATGGGAACGGCGCGACGGATCTGTCCCGTTACCGGCGCGTTAAAGACGAGGCAGCGCCGCCTGGTTGACCGCGCAAGCAGGCTGACCAATCCGAGTCGGTTTATGCTGTCGGATCTGCGGGTTAAAACAGCCTGCTTCCAAGCGGCACCTCGCTCCCCGGCCGCGCCAGCACCACGTTTCCGTCCGCGCCGGGAAACCCGAGCGTGAGGCACTCCGAAACGAACGGCCCGATCCGCTTTGGAGGCAGGTTGACCACGCCCATGACGAGCGTGCCGACCAGGTCCTCCCTGGCGTAATTGGCGACGATCTGGACCGAGGAGCTCCGTATCCCGATCCCGTCCCCGAAGTCGATGCGCAGCTTGTAGGCGGGCTTCCGGGCCTCGGGGAAATCGGCGGCCTCCACGATCCGGCCCGCCCGCACGTCAACCCTTTCGAAATCCGGGTACTCTATTGCCACGTACTCTGTTGCCATCCTGACGTATGACTTATGGATGAAAGTGGAAGCTCCTTTCGTCCCGCGTTACTTGCCCATCAGGTCCACGATGGCGATGAGCTCTTCCAGTTCCTTGCGGATCGCCGCCGCGCCCTCGTGGCTGCGCATGTCGACGCCCAGCTCCGCCGCCATGGACTCGATCATCCCGGCGCGGTCAGGGGGAAC
>JAZKEA010000049.1:5631-5950 GCA_040387315.1 Armatimonadota bacterium
TCCACCGAAGGGGCCGGAAGGGTCGGGTCCGTGGCGGCAGCCGAAGAACCGAGATACTGGTCGGGGCTCGGGACGTAATCGTTCTGGACGGGGTTCTCGAAATTCATGCCGGTGCGTTTAGGTGGCTGGTGCGCCCTGGGCCGAAGCCCCTTGCCATGCCAGCCTAGCAAGAGAAGCGCCGCCGTGCCAGGCCCGGGCGAAGCGAGCGGGCGCCGTCCCTGAATACCTGCATTCCCGTTGGCAGGCTCCTGGCGGCGAAGGGCTCAGCGTCAAAGATTATCGCTGAAGATTACGGCAAGACCCTGGTCCCGGCCGCGGA
>JAZKEA010000050.1:0-5861 GCA_040387315.1 Armatimonadota bacterium
CCTGCCGTTTTGAAGGTGAAGATACCTCAATAAAAGTGGCGACACGGGACTTGATCAAACCGAAGCCGTACGAACGGGCGTTGGTAGAAGCTATCGATACCTGACGCAGAGGATCCCTATGAAAAGAAAACATGATTCCAAAGGGCAGAATATTGTTATTGGCTTTTTCCTGGGGTCGCTGCTCATAAACTGGCTCATTGCGCCCTGGGTTTGGCCAATTGCTGTGCTTATGGGGACTGCTGCAGGATTCATGATCTATCTTGCTCGGCAGGGTCATCAAGTAATTGCCGCACTCATTGGGATATTTAGCGGCGCCATCGGATGCGCTTTCACGCTACGCACGGGTAGCGTTCACTCAGCTCTCACGCGCGAGAACTGGTCCCATGTCCAGATGGCTCCCGTGCTCAGCCTCTATTCCATGGCCCTGGTACTATTGGGATTCGCTATTCTAGTCCCTGTTTTACGGCGACAGAGAAACCAGTCGATACGACAGAAGTAGAGGTTACAGAAGGCTTTCTTGAGGCCCTCTAAGAACTCATACTGGTTGTGACGGTTGATCAATGAGCGTCATTATAGGTTGTGGTTTTTGGACTGACTGGGCTCTCGATAGCCATGGCAACCATGACCCGGTAAAGCTGGCAACTGCTTTCTCAATCTGCAGGGCTGTTGCCGTTGTCAATGTCGAGGATGGGATTGCCTTCTTCGGTGTGGACCAAGAGCGCGTTTGGCTGGAATGGGGGCTTATTCGTCGGCAGCGGAGTCGGGTTGAGCGCGCATTTTCATCAAACGGCGCAGACCTATAATCAGGACTTTGCTCTGGCCCTGCTCGTAACACGGCCCGGCGTTGCGCTGCAATGACACCGGTTATAACCGCAGGTTTATCGCTGTCAAACGGCAGTGCATGCTGAAGCGGTTAGAGAGGAGACGGTTGCCGTGGGCCGGTTTCCGACAGGCGCTTCACCGCGAAGTCTGAACCGCTTCGGCTATGGGCTAATTGCGGATGCGCTGGCCGCATTGCCCGCCCCCCCCCGCGAAGCGGACGTTATTCATGCCCTGTTCTCAGGCTTTGTGGCTGTGGCTGTTGTTCGGGCGACACAAGCCCTGGAACCGGCTGCAAGGATGGCATTGAAGCAATACGAGTGAGGCGCTGTTGAGGTACAAATGATGGACGACGGTGGCTGGATCGATGGTATGCGGCTTCTCCTCTGGATCTTCGCGGCGCTGTGGCTATGCCTGTTGCTTGTCGTAATGATCATTGTCGTTCGTGCCGTCGTGCGTGCCGCGAAGCAGTATTTTCGCTTCCGTTTCCCGAAGGCACCGGTCAGCAAGGCTTTGTACTGCCTTTTTCTGCCTAACGAGGATGCGTCGAAAGAGAACCTCGTCTTCCGTCATGGGAAGCAGGACTACGTCTATGCGTTTGAGTCGGAAGTCGAAGCTCTCGTATTTGCATCGACGTACAAAGACGCGCTCTGGCGAAAGGTCTCGGTGGAACCACTGGCCAAGGCGGAGATAGGAACGGAGTTTATCTACTTCAAGCCTGCTCAGCTTGATTATTGTCTTGTCAAAATTTAACCGAAGCGGCAACTGGGGGAACTAGAGAAGTATCAATGAAAACGTTGCACCGGTACCAACGATTACTTCGAAATGGCGCTCAAGAAGGCTGTCAAATCAGCCAAAAGTGCGATCAATTGGCCTGACGGGATCATAACGTGGCTTGATGGGACTCCACGAAGCAGCAAAGCTGGAAGGGGATCAGCCTGGGTACAAAGGCTCATGCCCAGGCAAGAAGCCGTCTGTAGAATAGGGCTGGAAAATCCGCTTCAGGAAGGATCCGCTGTGAAACAAGAATTTCTCGTTCAGGTACGGGTGATGGTGGTGGGCACGTTTGTCGGCAGCCTCTGGCCGCTTCTGGTATGGTGCGCGCACACCTTTGGAGGAGGAATCCTCTTCAGGGACTGGTGGCAATCTACGACTGCATGGTCCTTTGTGGGCCCCGTCGCCGTAGCTCTTATCGTGGGTGTCATCCCGATGAGTTCTCCGCAGAAGGGGCTGGCTGTTGCCTCGTTACTTGCTCCAGCCATTCTTATGTCGTTTCTGCAGTACTGCCGTATTGGGAGCTAACTGAGCTGACTGAGCTAACTGAGCTGACTGAGCTAACTGCAGCGAGGAGCCTTTACCTTCTGGCACGGCAGACCCTTCGGACACAGGATGGATAGCAAAGACTGATGAGATTAGCTAAATCTGCATGCGATGTTTGCAATGTGTGGGTGCGTCGCAACGGGAAGCGTCGCAACGGGAAGCGTCGCAACGGGAAGCGTATTTTCCTTTTTCTAAGTGTCGCAATCTTGCTGGGATTAACGAAAGCGATTACATACGTTGAAGCGCATCCCTACGACCCAATTGGTTTTCCCGTGGGCAATGTCTCTTTTGGCGTCGCATCGTGGGTGCATGGAAAAGGAATAGTTGAACGAAAAACCTCGAATGTGTACTTGACCGATGGTACGTGTGTCGAGACGCGCTCCGTACGTTTTGCCTGGTTCGAGTTTGTTAAGTACTGACTGCTTTCGCCTGTCGGCTCATTTCTAAGTCTCTTTCCCTGGCTGTCTCAGCAGCAGTTTCCCATCCACAAAAAGGTGCATACAGAAAGGTAAAGGGTGGACATCCCATACCTTGGACAAGATAGGCAAGTATCAGGGTGACGACGAGCAGCGGCAACATTGCGAAGAGGAGGCAAAACCAGAGAAGCGATACAGGCAATCGCAGTAGTATAAGAAAGATTTTCTTTAAGGTCATGTATCTATCTAACATGAGTTTGGGTCGAGGGTGAGCCTCGCGGAGCGGGTCAATTCCCTTGTGCATGTCACATGAATAACGAAATCAAGCAAGAAGCACCATTCGCTGAGGGGGGCACGCCCGTAGGGGGATTTACTTTGACGGCGCGCCTTGATGACACAGCCTCTTCAAGCAGAAAGTTCCCAAGATTGCCCGTTCTGTCTTTAGCCAACAAGCCATTGGTTCTTCGGGTGACTATAAAAAACATCACGGACCGCAGTTTACAATACATCATTGACAACGGTCGGCCAGAGTATCGGGTTGACGTTCGCGGTGGCGCGATACGCTACGGCAAGAAGCAGGAGTTCTTAAAGGAGGAAACCTTGCGCCCATCACCGGCCTACACGTTGCTTGGCGCTAGGTTATACAACAGGCCGAGTTCGTTCGTCGCTCGTAGCACATCTTACCAGCAACGCACAATCGAACCTGGAGAGTCTGTTGTAGTTCGAATCGTTGTCGATTACCTATACGATCTAACTGAATCCGGCCTCTACCAGGTCTCTGTTCGCCATCTCTTTCCGGTAAATCAGTTAAACGAGCAAGGGGGGGGACATCGTGGAGCGAATACTCAGAGAACCTGCGCACTCGACAGGTTATACCCGGAGTTGCGGAGGAGGCTGTGTCTAAACCAATTAACGTCTATATTCTGCGTGATGCGGTCATGCAGTAGCCCAATAGCATGACTTATAACGCCCTCGAAGTATTCTCTAAACCAGGATTCAGCTTTTCCTTAAATCAAAGACTAATTATTGAGTTAAACAATCGCAGCTACCGGTAGCTCGTATTGAAACCTTATTGTGGTGGTCAAACAATCGAGAAAAAGATGAGAAAAAGAGTATCAGCCACTTCATCGATTATGACGCGGCCCGTTTCGGGAAGTCGGCACTCACTAAATTAAGATAGCCAAAAACGCTCCGGCCTTCCTGGCCTATTCGAACCGTCATCTGTTCGTAGTGAAACGGAATGTTCACGGCCTCAAAAACTTCATCGATTGTCTGAGAACGGACAGTGACCAATATCGTGCAACAGCCCGGCATTGACGACCGCGAGTCGGGTAAGGCTATCTGGCTCCTTGCCTTCACCACTATTTCGAATTATTCGATCGTACATTTCTCCCGCAAGGAAAGTGACCCCCATGCTGTGAGAAAAGCGTGAGTGCTCCATACCATGGAATACCCGATTAGCAAGGTCCACGTTTCACTTTCCTTGCGGGCTAATCCTTCTTGGGGCAGTGAGCTTCGGGCCATTGCGCGAACGCTGCCGTTCCGCTTTCAATACGGTGGACGCGGGGCGGCATGTCCGCCTCGGTCACGGGGATGGCGTGTCGCGTCTCGCGATCTTCCACCGGAGGGCCATTCCCATGCAGCGGGCGCCGCTTACTTTCCCCGTTTCGAGATGCCTCATTTGTTACGCATCCATTCCTGACAATCCGATTGCTGGATCGTTCGTCCTGCTGGCCTTCAGCATCTTGGAAACGGATGGCAGGCAGGGCGGCACCATCCTCGTTCCTGCCGGTCCGAGCGGCAATGACGGGCTAAACTACCTGTCCGGGCCAATGGTGCGCCAAGAAGTGCTGACCCTGGCGAGGATCCGCCATTCCGACCAGTTCGATGGCGAAACGGACGAGGCGTCATTCCTGAGGCGGCTTTCAAAAGACGTGCGGGTCATGCCGTTGTTTCGCGCCGAAAGCCTTCCCGCGCCGGTGGAGGCCGTCGACTGGATGGTCGGCGACCCCATAGAACGCGCCTTTTCATTCGATCCGTCGCCGGGCTTTTCCGTGGGAGTCGTAGATCCATTCCCTTTGCCCTCCCCGATACCGGATGAGGTGGACTGGCACCTGTCCTGGCGACAGGAGCGGATGACATTCCTTCTGGAAAATGGCGATGACGTAAGGGATGTGCGCGATGAAAGCGAACTACGCGTCGCGCGTTTCCTCCTGCTCTCCCAATCCATCCGACGTTACTGACTTTGGTATCCCGCCCCCTGCGTCATGCTGGGGGCGATTTTTTTGATGTCACAGGCGTAATTAGCTTTCCGTTTTGTTTCTCCATGCCTACATAAGCAGTCATGACCCGTGAATCCTTGTGAAATGAGTAGGTCCGCCACATTATCGGCAAGTTCAATTAAGCTCTCCAAAGGTCCTTCTCTGGCCACGACTGGGGGACGATCTTTCGCGGCAGATGCCACAGTACGAGCGTGGTCCAGCCGCTGAGAAAGGCGTTTTCCGCCTGCACTTGGAGGTCTTCCTTTCCGGACAGATGTGCCGCATTCGTCAGGAGACGAAGTGCCGATTCAGAGAGTTCCTGTATCCGTGTGCACGCGGCTGCCTCGGTCATCGTCAGTGGCTTATTATCGTCTCGGGTGCGGGGAACCAGGTTTGTCTGGAGGAGAATCTCGGGCTTCGGCTTGCCGAAGAGAGGGTTCTCCGGATCCTGCTGGGACGCTTCCGAGTAGGTCAGCCTTCTCTGGTGAAAGGCGGCACTGGCAGCGGCCTCCCGGATCTCGGCAACCGCCTCCGCGAGCACATACGCCCGCTCGGCCAGAGCGCAGGCAAGCAGGACGGCGTACCGTGGGTTCAGGGGTTCGCGCCGAACCATTGCCGCAAGGTCTGTGGCAGCAGCTTTGAGACGCCTTCCACGAGACATCAAGGAAACGCTCTGCGCCTCCCATTTTGTCAGCGCCTCTGGTTTAGGTTTCACCCGTGGCGTTGACATCAGCGTCTGAGGGATCTGAGGGCGCTGAGCCGGGGCTGTTGTGCTGCTGAGGGTTGTTGCCGTCGTGGTCATGGCCGCTGCGCCGAACGAAATGGCGGAAACAGCGAGAACGGCGGTAATAGATTTCAGGGAAGTCATGGATCCTCATCACCCTTATCAGCCCTCAGCAGCACAGTAATATTAGGAACACAGCAGTCGGTACGGTTTTATTTGCCTGTTTCGCGGCTTAGCCCGGATGCTCGCTCGGCCGTTGCGAACTTCCTAATCGCCGACGTGACGGAAGACCTGCCCCGCCGACTCTCCATCCCGCCGGAA
>JAZKEA010000050.1:5871-8741 GCA_040387315.1 Armatimonadota bacterium
CGCCGGAATATCGTGGCAAGGCGAAAAGCGGAGTAAGCGGTTCCATAAATGATTCCCGATGAACGATGTAATCGTATCAGAAGCCCTGACCGGCGCATTTTGGAAGGGTAGCCGGCTCTAACTATAGCCGGCTATATTGGCATATATTGGCTTATATTGTCAGTGTCGGAAGCGTAGAAAGTGTGGGACAACCGCGTCAGGAGGAGCCCGGGGAACTCCAAGGGGTCACGGAAGGTAGGGTCCCGGTCCAATGCCAGCCTGAACCGCGAAGGTGTTGTTTTTCATCTTTTTACCAACCTGAGCGGTGAAGTACTGCCGCCCGTCGGGCCTCGTCGTGATGCCGCCGGCGAGGTCCAGACTGCCCAGGTCGCGGACGTAGCTGGGCACTGGCTGAACGAGGAACGAGTCGATCAGTTTCGGCACGTTGCTGAGCAGCACGATCAGGCCGATCAGATCCCGGCTTTCACTGCTCATTGTCGAGAAGCTCACGCTCTTACGCTCCGATGCCTGGATCTCCTTTTCAAGCCGCAGCACAAGCTCGCAGAGTGCACTCGCCTTCATCTCTTTTGCCGTCTGCGTTGTCCGGTTGATCAAAGGCGACTCCACGAAAAGAGGATCGGAAAGACGCTCCTTCCTGTCATGTTCGCTCTGCAGCCGCCTTCCACCGGAATCCAGGGCACGCACGAGGGACGGGGGCAGCACCTGTCTCACGCCCTGCGCCACCCCGGAAGGGGACTTTACGGCCCGAGGGCGGGGACGCGCAAGGAGGTTCGTCCCCTCTGGCGTCATACGAACCTCCAGCCCATACAGAAAAGCAACGGACTGGAACAGATCCATGGGCTCAGAGAAGCCGCCTTTGACGAGTGTGACCGTATGAGATTCAGTCTTGTCGTCAACCGAGTAGCTCGTTTTCGTGGGATCGAGACGATTGGTCGCATTCCTTTGGTTTAGAAGCGCTATCACCTGGCGCAACGTGAGGGTCGGTTTTGTCGTGTCTGTCGGATCTGTCGGTTCCTGTTTGCTCCGTTTCTGTAAGGCAGTGAGCTTAGCCAGGTCGATGTTCGCATCGATGATTCCCTGCCGGGTCGAGTACCCGTTGCCGTCAACCCCACTCACCGGGTTATGGAACACTTGTACTGACCCGTTGCTACTGCGGAGCCGAAAGTCGAAGCGCAGGCTTGTGAGGGCGGAGTCATCCGCGAAGGTAAACGGCGGGTTCTGTTGCTTGAGGGTGTTCGCCCACTCCAGGCTCTGCCTTACATAATTGAGAGGCACGCTGTAGGCGATGTAGTAGGCAATGTTCGAAACCGCTGCTTGCTTCTCGGGAGAAAGCTCCGCTATGGCAATTCCTTTTGCCATTCGGGCTTTTTCCGAATCGGAGAGACTGGACGCCAGAGCCAGCAGAAGTGGGTCCTGCCGATCCTGTCGACGCACACGTACCGGCGCGAAGCCAGAGAAGGCGTACAGGACGTCCTGCATCGTTGCAACCGCTTCTTTGTAGGAAACCGCGGGCAGATCATCGGAACGGCTGTAGCGCTTGCGCAGGCGCAGCACCGCGCCAGAGCGGCTGACGTCGTAATCGTACGCGGACGCTACTTTTTCGGCGAGAATGGTAAAGCTAGTGGATTCCGCAAGTACCCGGGTCGCATCCGCTGGGGAGAGCCGGTCCACGAGCGGACGCGACTCAGCCACACAATCTACCTGCCCGATGCGTGACAGGGTCTTCAACGCCCTGGTAAAGTCGGCGATGTCCTCCAGGCGAATGCGGCTCGAAAAGGCGCTCTTGGAAGGTTGTGTTTGTTTTGTTGATGGCGTTCCCAGAGCTGACGGCGTTGACGCAGCGGCAGCGGACGGAAGAGGAAAAACAGATAGAATCATGACACAGCAGGCGAAAGCGGTGGAAGTGGCAATAGGGGCGAAAGGGGTCGTCTTCAAAATCAATGGGTGCTCTCCGTTCGGGATTTTCAGTTTTCGCTCTTCAGTGACGAAGTGATGAAGTGGTAAAGCTGTCATTCTTCAATTTCCCGTTTGCATGCGATTATCCTTTCCCGCCTGTGTGGGAGCAACTTCCCCCGAGATGCTGTGTCACACCGGTATCCCCTAAAGGAGGATCACTCTCTTTGAACGTGAGCCCGTACGGCCTGTTTCTTTTGATGCTGTTCTCGGTGGCAGCAGTGACAGCGGTGACAGCGGTGACGGTATCGCACGCGCAAACTCCCGGCAGCAAAGCCGAAGCCCCAAAGTACGATGTGGCAAAACTTCGCCGGATGGAAGGCTCAGATCTGGCGACCTACCCGGCGAACGGCTATCGCTTTGCCACGCCATCCGGCTGGACGTTCGGGGACAGCCCCAAAGGGTTCATGAAGGCAAAGACGATAAGTACCGCGGTCGGCCCGACAAAGCTCCAAATCAAGTTCTTGATGACGCCTGCAGATGGTTACGCCGGCAGCAAAAAGGGAGAGTTGCTGCGCCAGACGGAGGAGGGTCTGAGACGGCAGCTGCAGAAGGAAGGATTCGAGCAGGTAAACGTGTCTGCCACGCGGTATAGAAACTACCCCGCTTATGAGGCCCAATACCT
The DNA here is from genome assembly GCA_040387315.1 of Armatimonadota bacterium. GTDB lineage: Bacteria > Armatimonadota > Armatimonadia > Armatimonadales > Armatimonadaceae > JACMJB01. The sequence continues at coordinate 8,450 of JAZKEA010000050.1, forward strand.
GGTGGTGCGAGGAGGCAAGCGCATTTTGAGCCGGGCTCTGTCGTTCGACAATGGGAAGGGCATCTTTCTCGTTCGCGGAACCATCAATCCCGCTCCCGCGTCCCCGGGCGACCGACCGCATGCGGAATTTGATCGTGCCTGGAAACAGGTGCTGAGGACGCTGACACTGGAATCTACACGGAAGTCTGACAACGCCAAATAAGCGCGACGCGGCAGAATATGGAAACGGTGCGGGCGGCTGTTACCACGTTATCGGCGCCTCCGTGCTCTGCCGGCCCGCGTCCGCGCCGCA
>JAZKEA010000051.1:0-1679 GCA_040387315.1 Armatimonadota bacterium
ACACAGGATACGCGCGTCCCGGCCTCAGCCAGCGTTCCACGAACCGCGATGCCTCCCGGTCACTCTCGGCAGGAAACGGTTCCCGGATCGTTCCGCCCGTGGCGATAAACGCGATGGGGTCGATTGAGGGCATCGGCTCGCCTTTCTCGACACAAAACAGCACGTAGGACGCTCCGACCGACTGCGCATCGGCGGAAACGAAAGCCGAGGACAGAACAGCAGCAGCCCCCGCTCCCACGGCAGCGATAAGCGGTTTAACTCTCACCGCTTCTCCAGCTCCGCTTTCGTCTCGCGAATCCAGGCAGGAACCGAGGTGGGCCAGTCCGCCACCCGGTCGTTCGCCTCCAGCCGTCCGGCGAGGTAGCTCAGCTTCTGCAGGGCGGTGCGGTAGCCATCCTTCGCGAACCCGCTGTCGCCTTCCTTTTCGGCGAACTGACCGGAGTAGTATCCCACATACGCCTCGCGATAGGAGTGCTCATGCCACAGGTTGCGCCCATCGAACGATTCGCGTCGGGATGCCTCCGGGTCTATCATCGCCTGCACCGCCATGGCCCGTTCGCGCCAGCCCTTAAGCTCCTCGTGATTCGGGTAGGTCTTCAGCAGGTCATCGAGCAGCGAGACCGCGCTGACGAGTTCCAGACCGATTACCCCTTCCGGCTGCCGCGTCTTCAGCGCCTCTTCAAGCTGTTCCGCATTGAACTTCGCCCGCCAGTAATCGAGCAGTTTCAGCGCGCCGCTCGTGACAGCCTTGTTATCCTGATCGTAAAGTCCCATTTTTGTTGCCTCGTCATCTATAGTCTGCGGTATTGGCAGTGGCCCGCCCCGCCACCGGGCCGGGTCCGGTAAAAATTGCGCGAGGCGGAAGCCCAATTCCTCCCTGGACGTTTTAACGGCACAAGGAAAACGGGTAAATTAACGGGGATCGAGAGCCACCGGCACGGCCTCGGCGCATAAAGGTGACGTTCTAACAGAGCCGGGGCGGGAAACAAGATTACACGTGGTTGAAGTGCGTTTTGTCTCGTCCAACGAACACAAGATCGAGGAGACGCGGTCTATACTGTGTGGGCAGTCGATTACGGTCAAGCCCGTCCCCCTCAAGATCGAAGAGCTGCAGACAGAGGACACCGCGCTTCTTGTTCGTCGTAAAGCGTTGGATGCCTTTCGCCAGGTTGGGCGGCCCCTTTTTGTGGAGCACACGAGCCTGTGCCTGGACCAGCTGAACGGGCTGCCGGATGGACTGACCCGGGTATTCTGGGAGAAGCTGGAGGCGGAGCGGTTCACGGAGCTTTTCGGCGGCGGAAGCGGTAACGATGGCGCACTGGCGCGGACCCACATCTGCTATATCGACGGATTCCGCTTTCACTTTTTCTCCGGCGAGACGCGCGGGCGGATCGCCCGGCGACCGCGCGGCGACCAGGGGTTCCAGTGGGACTGCGTGTTTATCCCCGAGGGCTACGACGGCACGTTCGCGGAGCTCGCGGGAACAAAGAACGAGATTTCGATGCGTCGAAAGGCGCTGGACGCATTCGCCGAGTTTTTGAACAGGACGTCGTGCCATGTATGACGGTCTGGCGGATGCCATCCGGAACCGACAGGCGATCCTGTTTGCCGGGGCGGGCCTTTCCATGAATCTCGGCCTGCCCTCGTTTTCCGCCCTGGTTGAACATATTGCGAAGGAG
>JAZKEA010000051.1:1689-3450 GCA_040387315.1 Armatimonadota bacterium
TTCGACCCCGAGATTTTTAACCTGTACGGGGACAATCTCGCTCTCGCGGAGTACTACCAGATTCAAAAGGGCGAGGTACAGTCGCTGCATCGCTGGCTGGATGAGACGTGGCACGCCCAGGAAATCGATGTGCGGACGTCAAGGATTCACCGGCAGATCGTCGATCTGGACTTCCCCATTATCTATACGACCAACTACGACCGGTGGATCGAGCGGGCGTACGAAGCCGGTGGGAAACGTATCTCGCGCATCACCAATGTCGCGGACCTGTCGAAGACGGATAGTTCCGACCCCTATATCGTGAAGTTCCACGGCGACTTCGACGATGATGAGTCCCTCGTGCTCACCGAATCCAGCTACTACGAGCGGCTGAGCTTCGAATCACCGCTCGATATCAAGCTGTGGGCGGACTCTCTGGCACGCCCGCTTCTGTTTATCGGGTACAGCCTGACGGATATCAACCTGAGGTACCTGCTTTATAAGCTGGATAAGCAGTGGCAGGTATCCAACCTCGCCCGAACCCGTCCGAAGTCCTACATCTTTTTGACCTCGCCCAACCCGGTGCAGGAGGTCATTTTGAAGCGGCGCGGCATCGAGGCGATTGTCTCCGACGAAGATGATCCCGGTGAGGGGCTGAGCCGGTTTCTCGAAGACCTTCTCGCCCAATGCCGAACGTAAGGGCGAGTGCTATCCCACTGCGGAGAGAGCGTAACGGGTTCCGAACTGTGGGGCGCTCCGCGCGGACCCGGCAGGCAGCGACGTCGTGGCGGGCTGAACACGGAGGACGCGCTCGATCCAGGCGGTGATGTCCCGGTCGAGTTCCGGTACGCACTGGTCCAGACCATGACGACAGTCACGGTAGAGAATCAGCTCCTTGGGCTCGAGGGCACGCCGGTAGATATCGCGAGAGCAGTCGTCGGGCAGCACTTCATCGGCCTCACCGTGGATCAGCAGCAGCGGTCGGGGGCTGATCTGGCTCCCTCGCTCGGTTCCGAAGGTCTGGCTGCTCAGGGCAGCGACTCCGGCAACACCAGGGTGTATCGCGCCCGCCGAGATAGCCACCGACCCACCAAATGAATGCCCCACTAATACCGTGCCCCCCGGCAGTGCAAGGTCGAAGCCCTCCAGAAAAGAGACCGCGGCAAGAATATCCAGAATACACCTTTGCAGATGAGCAGGGTGCCGGTAGTCTACCTGGAGCGAGGTCACGCCGCGCCGGCAAAGCTGACTGCCCAGCCGTTCATAGATGCCACCGGCAGGGCCACCCAGACCACCGCCCGCCCCAAACATCCAGGTCACGGCTTTACCCGCATTTCTTTCGGCACGGTGCAGTCGGCAGCGGATGTCCCCCAGGCTTGTCCGGAGGCGCAGCATCTCACCTCCAGTCGCGTCCGGTTCGCCGTCAAACTCAACGCCGGAAAGCTCCAGCGTGAAGGTCTCCACCTGGCCCCGATCCGCTCGGGATTTCTTTGGCCCTTTGTGTTCCATAAGATTCGGTTGTTCCTTGTTACTCAGCAGCCTCGCTGTCCCGTGGATAGGTGCCGCTCAGACGGCAGAAGACAAGAAGGCGGTACTTCGAGCGGGGATATCCGGGTCCGGTGCAGGTGATCAATGTCAGGACCGGTCTTTTCCCCTGGTTGAGCAGGTCGCCCCGATTCGGCGTCACAACTTTTTTCAGTGAGACGGTATATTTGAACAGGCTGTCCCTGGTTTCCAGCCAGATCGGATCGCCTTCATGGACATCATGGAGACGCTGGAACC
>JAZKEA010000052.1:0-4850 GCA_040387315.1 Armatimonadota bacterium
CGCACCGTCTCGACAACCCGCGCACTGGATAAGCTGACGGCGATGTATAATCTGCCCCTGACGGAAACGCCGATCGGGTTCAAGTACATCTGCGAGAAGATGCTGGACGAGGACATCCTGATCGGCGGCGAGGAGTCCGGCGGAATCGGTGTGAAAAATCACCTTCCGGAGCGTGATGGTGTGCTGATGGGGATTCTTCTGCTGGACGCGATGGCAACGAAGGGGAAACGTCTGGAAGCGCTGATCGAGGACGTATTCGCGCTAGTCGGACAGCACGAGTATACGCGCACGGACCTCCATCCGCCGCAGGAGAAGATGCACCTGATTATCTCCGCGCTCGCGTCTTTCAAGGAGACCGAATTCGCGGGCGGAAGTCTGGAAAAGATAACCCGCAAGGACGGCACCCGGCTCGACTTTAACGATGGGGCCTGGCTGCTGCTGCGCCCGTCGGGAACCGAACCCGTCGTTCGAGTCTATGCGGAGGCAACGACTCAGGAGCGCGCTCGCGAACTGGTCGATAAAGGTGTCGCTCTCGTGCAGGGAATATAAGTATGCGCTTGTTAGCCCGATTTACCCGGATTTCCGCCGCCCTGATCCTTACGAGCGGTTATTGCTTCGCACAGACGGCCCCTCCAGGACCAAACGTGGGCAAGCCTCCTGTGACCGCGACCCCCGCCGTCAACCCGCAGGAGTCGGTTCTGCTGGCAAATCTGTACATGCAGACATCGGCGGAATATGCGGCTGTTTGTCTGCAGACCTACTCCCTCGCCCTGGAGCGGCTGAAGACAAAGCTCGCGGCGCGGGCTGTGGGGGATCTGAAGCCCGCAGTTGTTATGGATCTGGATGAGACTGTGATCGATAACTCGGGTTTTCAGTCGTTTATTGACCGCGAGAAGCTGAACTATTCGGACGCCCTCTGGGATGTCTGGGAAAAAAGCTACCCGGATGAGGTGCGTCTTATTCCCGGCGCCAAGGCTTTCATCGCGGGCGCGGAGAACCTGGGTGTCACGGTAGTCTATCTGTCCAACCGACTGACGAAGAACAGCGCCGGTACCGCGTCTGCACTCACCCGACTTGGACTCAATACGGAGGGACTTACCGACCGACTTCTTTTAAAGGAAGCCGGTGGCAGCTCGGATAAGACGGCGCGGCGCAAGAGCGCCGACCAAAAGTATCTGATCCTGATGTACTTCGGGGACAACCTGCGCGACTTCTCCGAGGAGTTCGCGGCTCCGAAGCTTGCGGAGACGGATGATGCGGGTCAGCTAAAAGCTATCGCGGAGCGCCGGGCGAAAGTGGACCGAGCCGCGTACCGGTGGGGGAACGACTGGATTATTCTTCCGAACCCGGTCTATGGGGAGTGGCAGAAGCTTCTTGGCAAAGACCCGCGCACCAAGCTCAATAAGACCCGCATGACGGTTCCTGCGGCGAAGTGATCGTCGGCTCACTCAGGGGCTGACCGGTGCGTAAGAGGCAACTGCCATTCCAAAGTAGGTTGGGGCCTCGTAGGAGAGAAGCTCTCCCTGCATTGGCGTATGCCCGAGCGCCCCGGCAAGGATGATTGTCTGCCAGTACGCGTCCACCTTGGCTTCCTCCATAAATTCCTCCGGCCACTGAAGCAGGCGGGGCAGGTCGTTGTCTTGGATCGCGGCGCACATCGCGGCATCATGGTCGGCAGAGGCGGGTGAGTAGCCGTACGGACCGTTTGAATCATGCGCGTGCCCCTGATCGCAGGAGGCGATAAGCGCGACGCGCTTCCCGGAGGCCGATGCAGCGCGCGCGATCGCGACCCCGCAGCGGACAAGCGTCTCACGAGGAAGACTGCGGTCGGGTGCAAGGACGACGACTTTTGGGCGGGGCTCCAGGACATGGGCGGTATACCAGAGGGGAATCAGCGCTCCCCAATCCATGGGCAGGACCGCTTTATCGACCGTATCTTCGCCGACCAGTCGAGCGAGCGGGAGCTGCTGAGTCACTCCCTCGGCGAAGATCTTTTCGACCAGGACCAGGTCCATATCGAACACAGCCTGAATCTGTCTCGGCGGCGCATCACCCAGAGTTCCGCCCGCCAGGGCAGTGGCTCCGCAGGAGATCGCGCCTTCGACGACCATCCCATGTGGGGTGAGCACGACCACAGTATCGGGTCGTGCTGCCGCGAAGCGTCTGCCCAATTCCTGCATCGCGCCGCGGGTTTTTGCCATGACGCTTGGGTCGTCGGCGATCTCTTCCAGCATATCGCCGCCGTGCGGCGCGATAGCACCAAAAACCAGCATTTCTTCTCCAGCCTCTCGTCTCTCGTTATACGGGCAGTTCGAACGTCATCTCCAGCGTTTCACCTTCCGGTACGAGGTCCCAGCGACGGTGCTGTTCCTGAACGTGGCTGCGTATCTCCAAGAGCTGGGGCTCCGTGATCGCGGGAGCCGGACAATCTTTCCCCTCGAAGGAACTCTCCAGTATCACAAGCAGTTCTTGGTTACTCAGCGGGTACGCACCTGTACTATCCGGCCACTGGCAGATTCCGGCTATCGCCTCGGTCCATATCTCCTCCTGAGTATACACATCCTTGATACCGTTTTGAGTTCCAAAGGAGTCAAGGTCACGTCCCCGAGCCACCAGACCAAGAAATGCCTCTCGGTATCCCAGAGCAGTCTCGACGGCGTAATGGATAAGATCATGTCGGGCGAAAAACGGGGTTGACTTTTGCCAGGTACAGGAGCCGTCCTCTCGGATAAAGGAGGTCACGCCCGGTTTGCCTCCCGTGCCCTTGGTTAATCGAATCTTCATGGGATATATCCTGGTAGGCAAAACAACAGCCCTGCGCACGAGCGCAGGGCTGTTGGTGTTGGCATACGGGTAACGCGGCCTACATGCGGCGGATTCGGGCGTCGTTGGGGTTCGAGGCTGCCGCGGCCATCTCGGCCTGCATGATCATGTTCTCCAGGTCGCTCTTGTTCATGGCGCGGGTAAGAGCCATTTCTCGGGATATCGCGCCTTTCAGGTACATATCGCGCAGACACATGTCCATGGTCTGCATACCAATGTTACCGGAAGTCTGGATCATGGAGGTGATTTGGTGGGCCTTCGCCTCGCGAATCAGGTTCTTGATAGCGGGTGTCGCGATCATGATCTCCTGGGCGCAGACGCGGCCGCTGCCGTTTGCACGTGGGATCAGCTGCTGAGAAAGAACCGCAACCAAGTTGTTGGAGAGCTGGAGACGAATCTGCTCCTGCTGTCCGGGCGGGAAGGAGTCAACGATACGGTCAACGGTCGAGGCCGCCGAGTTGGTGTGGAGCGTCGCGAAGACAAGGTGACCGGTTTCCGCCGAGGATACCGCCATCTGCATAGTTTCGAGGTCGCGCATCTCACCAACGAGAATAACGTCAGGATCTTCACGAAGCGCGGCACGCAGGGCATTCGGGAATGTCTTGGTATCCTGGCCCAGCTCGCGCTGATTGATGACCGACATCTTGTGGTTGTGGAGGTACTCGATAGGGTCCTCGACGGTGATAATATGCTCACTTCGCGTGATGTTGATCGTGTTGATCATCGCCGCGAGAGTCGTGGATTTTCCCGAACCAGTTGGTCCGGTAACGAGGATCAGACCACGCTGTGTGTGAGTAAGACTCTCGATGACCGCCGGCAGATTGAGGTCCGCAATAGTCGGAATCTTGGTAGGAATAACACGGAAGGCAGCGGCGACGGTTCCCTTGTCCCGGAAGACGTTGACACGGAATCGGCTTGTGCGCCCCAGCGCATAGGAAAAGTCGAGCTCAAACGACGACTCAAACTTCTGGATCTGCTCATCGGTCAGAATATCGTAAATAATGCGCTGGGAAGTCTGCGGCGTAAACGGCTCATAGGGAGCCTGCAGCAGCTTACCATCGACACGAAGAACCGGGGGAAGACCGTTTGCCAGATGCAGGTCGGTCGCGCCCTGATCAACCGTCAGGTGGAGAAGCTCGTCGATATGCGCATCTTCGAGTGAACGGAGACGGCTCTGGGGGGCGGGGGGCAGTTCGCCCGCTGGTGGGATATCCGTGGTGGACATTATCTTACTCCAAGACTCCTACGCTCCATTGAGCGGTAATCAAATCAGAGAATCCTGACCTATAGCTATCTATACGTAGATTCGGGGTAATCGGTTACGCAAAAAGGATGCCTCCCCCACAAAATGTGAGGAAGGCATAGTGATGATTACTGACCGGCGGTGAAGACAACGCGCCGTACTTCATCAGGCGTCGTCATACCGCTGAGGATCTTGGCCAGTCCGTCCTCTTTCATCTCTTTCATCCCGTTTGCCTTGGCGGCGTCCTTGATGTCCGCGAGCGGAGCGCGACGAACGACAAGTTCGGCGATCTCGTTGTTCATGGTCATCAGTTCGTAGATGCCGAGGCGACCCTTGTATCCGCTGCCGCGGCAGATATCACAGCCCTTGCCCCGGAACAGAGTCACTTCGTCGTTCAGGTTTTCGGCAGTGAAGCCGAATTTGATGAGCTCATCCGAGGAGGCTGCGTAGGGCTCTTTGCAGTTTGTGCAGATTTTACGTGCAAGCCGCTGGGCGAGAACGCCGACGACGGTAGCCGCGATCAGGAAGGGTTCAACGCCCATGTCCGCAAGGCGCATGGTTGCGGAACAGGCATCGTTCGTGTGCAGCGTCGAAAGCACAAGGTGGCCCGTAAGAGCGGCTTCGATGGCAATCTCTGCGGTTTCCAGGTCGCGCATCTCTCCGACCATGATGATGTCCGGGTCCTGGCGGAGGAAGGAGCGCAGTGCGTTCGAGAAGTTCAGACCGGCCTTCTTGTTGATCTGAACCTGGGTAAGACCGCCCAGCTGGTACTCAACAGGGTCCT
>JAZKEA010000053.1:0-2264 GCA_040387315.1 Armatimonadota bacterium
TTTCGGGGTATGTATCAAACAGATAAGTACGCCCGGAATCTACCGGTCAGGAAAGGTTAATCATCCTGCGCATGCCGACGACGAACACTCCCGCCGCCGACACCTCTTCTCCCCTGGTCACTCTGTCTCCTGTTACCGTCGCGAGTGTCGTGAAGCCGAACCGCGACCTTGGCCCACAGGCTCAGCGGCTTTCAATGGACGGTGTCTGGGACTTCCGTGTGGAGGGTGAGGCCGAAGAGCGAACGATCCCCGTGCCATCTCCCTGGGAGGCGATCTATCCGCATCTCCGCGATATTCCTGTCACCGCGACCTATACACGATCTGTCCTGATACCGGCGAACTGGTCCAGCCATAGCGTAATCCGACTCCATGTCGGCGCGGCGGACTACTACAGCGAGATCAGTGTCAATGGATATCTGGTGGGTGTCCATGAGGGCGGCTACATTCCCTTCGATCTGGAGGTGCAGGACTTTGTGCGCTTCGGCGAAGAGAACGTCATCGCGATCAAGGTGACGGATGGCGCGCCCGCTCGCATGGTCTCCGGATCGGGGGACCTTACCCCGGAGAAAGCGGCGCTTCAGGTCGTTCGTCCCTTTCCCTTTACCGAGATACCGCATGGTAAGCAGAGCTGGTACGGAACCGTCGGCGGCATCTGGCAGAGCGTGTACCTGGAAAAGCGACCGGAGACCTTTGTCGATAATGTCTTCGTCCGTCCCGATGTCCCGAACGGGGGCGCATCGGTCCGCGTTCGCATCGCCCATCCGCCTCTGGACCCGACCGGGTACACCCTGCGTTTCACCGTGTCCGTGCCCAAGGGAGCGCCCGATGTCCTTCCAATTGAAATGCCGCTTGCCGGTGCGCGTACGGACACGGTCAATATCGTGCTTCTGCTGCCCGATGCCGCCCTCTGGGACATTGAGAATCCCAATCTGTACGGTCTGCGCGTGGAGATACTTCAGAACGGAAAGCCGCTCGATACCTACCAGACTCGCTTCGGAATGCGCTCGGTCACGGCGAAGGACGGGAATCTGCTGCTGAACGGAACCCCGCTCTTTATGGCCGGGGCGCTTGACCAGGATTTTTACCCCGGTACCATCTACACGCCCCCCTCTACCGACTATCTGCGTGATCAGTTCCGCAAGGCAAAAGAGATGGGGCTGAACACGCTCCGCTGCCATATCAAAACCCCGGACCCCCGCTATCTTCAGCTCTGCGATGAGATGGGATTGCTGGTCTGGTATGAGATTCCTAACTGGGCGGTGCTCACCAAAAAGAGCGGGGCACGCGGACGGGAGCATCTGGAGGCGATGCTGGAACGGGACTACAACCATGCCTGTATCGGTATCGTATCGGTCATGAATGAGTCCTGGGGTATTGATCTGACCCAGAAGTGGCAGCGCGAATGGCTGGTCGATATGTTCGACTACGCCAAAACACTGGACCCGACCCGCCTCTTCGTGGATAACTCCGCCTGCGAGGGCAACTATCATGTGAAGTCGGACATCGATGACTACCATGTCTATTATTCCATTCCGGACCACGCCGGCAAATGGGCGTCATGGTGCGCGGACTTCGCCTCCCGCCCTAAGTGGACCTACACGCCCTTTGGCGATGCGCAGCGCACTGGCGAGGAATTGGTCATCCTGTCCGAGTTCGGAAACTGGGGTCTGCCCAAGCTCTCGCTTCTGAAAAAGGGCTATGGGGGCGAGGAGCCCTGGTGGTTCAAGACCGGGGCAGGATCGGCGCGACCGGAAGGGGTGGCGGAGCGTTTCACACGCTACCGCCTAGACCGCATCTGGAGAAACTACGACCAGATGGCGGAGGCAAGCCAGGAGCAGGAGTGGATAAGCCTCAAGTTTGAGATTGAGGAGATGCGAAAACACTCCTCAATTGTGGGTTATGTAATTACAGAATTCACGGATCTTCACTGGGAGTCCAATGGTCTGCTGGATATGTGCCGAAATCCCAAGGTCTTCCACAAGCGTTTGGCCTCGCTTCAGGCACAGGACCTGGTAATCCCGGATCACAAAAAAACAGCTTACTGGAGCGGTGAGCGGTTCAGCCTGCCGATCCTCCTTTCGCACTTCGGCGGTCGTGACCTTCGCGGGGCGTCCGTGAAATGGAGTCTTGACGGTTTCCGGCAGCACTCCGGTGAGTTGGCGCTACCGCCGGAAGACGGCAGCCCGGTTGCCATCGGAACCTCCTCCATCGGCGATATCACGTTCCGGGTGCCGGAGGTGACGCAGGCGCAGGACGTTGTGCTG
>JAZKEA010000054.1:0-4639 GCA_040387315.1 Armatimonadota bacterium
CTGTGGCCTGTTTTTAAGGTCCTGTCGCAGCGCCTCGATCTCTTTGCCCAGTGCCAGAGTACCGGCAGTCAGTTCGGCGCGATCCGCCTCAGGCACGGCGATACCGGGAGGCGGTATCTGTGCGACATCCTCCTGCCGTCTGGGAGCCGCGGCATTTCCATTTGGTGGCGCAGTCGGCGAATTGTTCGACGTTTGCGCGGACGCGGCGGCAGACAGAGCGACCAGCAGGGTGGAATAAAGAACACGGCGGTGTGCAGCAAGCAAGGTAAAAACTCCTTCAGGTGCCCGAATATTGCCAGGCTTTACTCAACATTCCCTGCCACGGCTCAAGTCTCCTGCCAAACGTCTGAGAGCACGAAGAGGCCCTTCCACAATTATCTTGAATGAGTGGATGAATTAGCGTTAATTTTTTTTGCACAACTATAGATTAACGCTAATTCTGTGTTATTATGTAAACAAGCAAAATGCGAAGAAGCAATGCACCAACACTGCAGGATGTCGCCAGCCAGGCAGGCGTGACCGCCATGACGGTTTCGGTCGTGCTGAATGGCGCTAAGTCCGCGACCCGTGTCTCCGAGGCGACCCGCCTTCGGATACAGGAGGCTGCCGCCCGTCTCCACTACCGCCCCAATGCAGTCGCCCGAGGACTGTCCCGGCGGCGTATGGATACCATAGGAATTGTCTCGTCGATTATCAACAGCGACGAGGAAGGTGACCTGAACCTTTACTTTCTCGAAATCCTGAACGGCATCCTGGAGAGCGCTGCCAAGCACGGTCAGAACACGACTATTTTCTCGATTACCGACTGGGCTACGGATGAGTCCAAGATACTCCAGTTCTGCGATGGTCGTGTGGATGGCATGATCTTTATCGCGCCGCAACGACTTTCTCCCTCCTTCGCGGAGGCGCTGCAGCACCATACGCCGTTCGTCACCATGCACGCGAACGACCTTCTGCCGCGGACGTACAACCTGGATATCGACAACGAGGGTGGTGCCTACGCCGCGGTCCAGTATCTGATTGCGCAGGGCCATCGCCGGATCGCACACTTCCCGGGTCAGCTCAAGTTTCTCGGAGCCCGGCAGCGCTTTGACGGCTACCGGCGTGCCCTTGAGGAGGCTCAGATACCGTTTGATGCCTCGCTAATTCTGGAGGGCAACTATAATACAGCCTCCGGCAAGAACCGTGCGCTTCGAATGCTCACCGAGGGGCCGATCAACCCGCTCCCGACCGCTATCTTCTGCGCCAGCGATGATATAGCTGCGGGCTGTCTGGAAGTCTTGACGAATCACGGAATTCGTGTCCCAGAGGACATTTCCCTGGTCGGCTACGATGATGTTCTTACCGCTCGTATGACTACCCCCCCACTCACGACGGTAAAGCAGCCATTTCGTCGCCTGGGAAGCCGAGCGGTTGAGATGTTAATGCCACAGATCTTAAACGGAATAGTTCCCACGGTAGGCGCAACGAGGACCGTGGAGAACAGCGCTTCGTCTAACGATTCCATTACCACAGATATTGCTGTGACCGCCGAAGAAACCAAGATGGCTTCCGGTTCGGATGTGCCGCACACAGAAGTTTTTGATGTCAAACTCGTCATCCGTGGGTCGGTCGGAACACCTACCCCGCAGCCTCTTCCGCCGCTCCGGCAGGATTTGGCAACGTAAGTATCATTTCTCGAAAGATCAATGGAGTACCCTATGAAACGTCGCAGTTTAACCGGTTTTACCCTTATCGAACTTCTCGTTGTTATCGCAATTATAGCAATTCTAGCAGCGATTTTGTTTCCCGTTTTTGCCCAGGCACGCGAGAAGGCCCGGCAGTCGTCGTGCGCCTCGAACTTGAAGCAGTTGGGAACCGCTGTCCTGATGTACGCGCAGGATTATGATGAGATCTATCCCATGGGTGTCCAGGAGAGCTGGTGGGACAACACCTGGTACCGCACCACGAACACGTACGTCAAAAATGACGGCGTTCTGAAGTGCCCCTCGGACCCGGGACTTGAAATGCAGCCCGGAGTCGAGTGGGCGGGGCCCCGCTTCACTTATGCGTCCAACGGCTACATGCTGTATCGCAACAACGGCTGGCGCGTGGTCGGCCTGATGGGTAACGGTCAGGATTGGATGGTGCAGGGCGGTGGTTCCATCACCACGGGCATCGCCGATGTCCGGCGTCCCGCCGACACGGTGATGCTGACGGAGAAACAGCATAAGTGGACCAATGAGCGCACCATCTATGGCAACACGCTCACCTTTGGTCCCGGCTGCATTGTGACGGGAGTGGACTGGTGGAACGACTGGTCGCCGGGTCTGATCCCGGACGGTTCGCGAGCGGCGAAGCCTGCCGGTGACCCAACAGGACCCAACGGGGGGATCATGCCGGCCCATCAGAACCTGGTCAACATCGCTTTTGCCGATGGTCATGTCAAGGCGATGAACCCCAAGGACACGAATCCACAGCTGGCAACGGACACGCAGGCGCAGAAGGATTCCAAGAACATGTGGGATGCTTATCGCGACTAACGATTAGTGACTAAGTATCTCTACCGCCTGCCGTACCCGAGGGGACAAAAAAACCTTCTCGGGTATGGCAGCACGCAACACCTGCCGTGGCTTTAGCTGCGGCCCATTCAACGCAGTGATTCGATGACTCACTCCGCGAGTGCGCACAGACGCAAAGAGGTTGACGGAACAAAATGTACGCGACACCATATTCAAGATTTTGCTTGTTCCTGCTGACAATCGGTGTTTTAGCAGCAGCGTCCTTAACGGGGTGCGGCAAGAACGACACCGGAATGAGCAAGTCCGAGTCGGAGCAGCTTCATGCGCCACTGGGGCAGCCGATGCCGCCCGAGGCACGGGAAGCGATGGCAAAAGCGATGAGCAAGCGCGGAGGTGCCCCCACGTCCGCAGTACCTGCGGCACCCGCAGCCCCCGCACCGCCAGGACCCAAGTAGAGAGTCCGGCTAAGACGACTAGCCTTGCCTGTACCGAAGTTGTTATAGTATCGGTATGTCTGAACAAAATTCTTCTCACCCGAATTCACTAGCGCCCACGCGCTTTCCCGGCCTTCTTTACGGCGGCGATTACAACCCGGAACAGTGGCCCCAGTCCATACGCGACGAAGATATCGTCCTGATGAAAAAGGCGAACGTCAATGTCGCGACGCTTCCCGTTTTTGGCTGGGTAAGCCTTCAGCCAGATGAGGATACGTTCACCTTCGAGTGGCTGGACGATATCCTCGATAAGATGGCGGCGAACGGCATCTATGCCTGCATGGCGACCGCGACGGCATCGACGCCCGCCTGGCTGGACCAGAAGTACCCCGATATTCTCTGCGTGGATGACCGGGGAAACCGGCGGCGGCATGGCGGACGTCATACGTTCTGCCCGACATCACCGGATTTTCGCCGCTTATCGACGGGTCTTGCGCGTCGAATCGCGGAGCGCTACAAAGACCACCCCGCCCTTCTTCTCTGGCACATCAGCAACGAGTACGGCGGAAATGCGACCGGCGGGCGGTGCTACTGTGACCGCTGTGCGGAAACGTTTCGTTCCTGGCTCAAGGAGCGGTACGGCAGCCTGGAAGAGCTCAACGCCCGCTGGTACATGGCTTTCTGGGGTCATACCTATACCAACTGGGAGCAGGTAGTGCCGCCGTTCGCAAACGGGGAAAACCTGACCCATCAGGCGCTTCGGCTGGACTGGTGCCGTTTTCAGGACGAGGCGATGCTGGGATGCTTCAAGGCGGAAGCCGCCGTGCTGCGCGAGGTAACCCCGGATGTTCCCATCACCACAAACCTGATGGGGGCGTTCTTCCCACTGAACTACCACAACTGGGCCAAGGAGATGGATGTCGTGTCGTGGGACAGCTACCCCCGACCACACGATACCCCGGCGGAGATCGCTTTCAGCCATGCGCTTATGCGCGGCCTGAAGGAAGGACAGCCCTTCCTTCTGATGGAGCAGAGCCCGTCCCAGCAGAACTGGCAGCCCTATAACTGGCTGAAAGCGCCGGGGCAGCTGCGGTCTCAATCGCTGCAAGCGGTCGCGCAAGGGGCTGAGTCCGTCATGTACTTCCAGTGGCGGCGCGGGCGCGGTGGAATCGAAAAGCTGCACGGCGCGATTGTGGAGCACTCCGGCAAAAGCGACACCCGCGTTTTCCGTGAGGTGACCGAATTAGGGGCAGACCTTGCTCGTCTGGGTGATAAGACACTTGGGGGCAGGGTCACCGCACGCGTAGCCCTGCTGTTTGACTGGGAGGCCATGTGGGCGCTGTCGTTCTCCTCCGGCCCGAGCGCGGACCTCAATTATGTGGAAGAGTGCCGGGCATTCTACACGGCGCTTCACGGCCTCGGCATCCAGACGGAGATACTAGCCCCGGATGCCGATCTGTCGCGGTATGATCTGATTCTCGCCCCGGTCCTGAATATGATCAAGCCCGACGCGGGAGCGGCCCTTGAAAAAGCGGTCGCCGCGGGCGCGACTCTGCTGACGACGTTCTTCAGCGGACTGGTAGATGAGAACGACTTAGTTTATCCCGGTGGTCCTCCCGGTCCGCTGACGAAGGCCCTCGGTCTCTGGGTAGAGGAGACAGATGCACTGCCGAAAGGCAAAACGAACGGTCTACGATTCCAGCA
>JAZKEA010000055.1:0-2813 GCA_040387315.1 Armatimonadota bacterium
TTCCCCACGAGGCGGCACAGCCACTCAACCTTGTCCTGCCGATGTTCTGACACCGACCAGTCCGCAGTGGCAGCGACCGCCTCCAGCCCTAGCAGGGCGGCGGCATCCTCGAAGGGGGGTTTCGCGTACAACATCAGGCCCATATCGGAGTCAGGGTAACGGGCCAGCGTCTTGGCAGCTATCGACAACATCATCCACGTGAAGTGGATACCATCCTCGGTGTGCTCCTCCTTCGAAAGATCGACCGGCACGACGGAAGGTTGTGAAGGTAAAGGAGGCAGAGGAGGAGAGTTTAGGAGAAGCACGGTCGTCTGCTCAGGAAGGCGGCTGAACAGCAGGGCTCTTTCAGGGGCTTCTTCCACTGCCGACAGCGCTTGCCAGGAGCAGTCCAGGTGCAGGAGTCCCTGCCGCCCTTCGTGGAGCGAGGTGAAAAAGCCGCCCCTCGGGGGAGCATTCTGGCTTACCTCCGCTCCGGTGAGGAAGTTCCCTATTCGCTCGGCGCCAACACGCAGAACTGCTCCCATCTCAGGAACGGCCCTGTCGTCGACAACGATGAACGGGTCCAGGTCGCTGAGGTCATCGGCTTCCTCCCTGCCGAAGGAACCTCCGAGCCAGACCGCGTAAACGCGGGGATCATCCTGGAGCGACGTGCAAAAGGACGTGAGCAAAGCGGCGCGATCTTCGCGGTGTTCCGCGAGTGCTTCTCCGATCGGGGAACCCGGAAACTGTTCGGCGAATACGGCGAGACGTGACAAGAAGGCCTCCGTTGCAGGTGCAAGTACGCAGACACTGTGGACACAGCGCAAGTCAGGTTTGCGTACTGAAATCTAAACTCTTTATCGCCTCATAGATGCCCCACGCTCAGGGAGTGCTCCCCAATGCTTATCCGCTGCAACTCCTTCTTTCGTAACGCCTAAAGTCATCCATCACCTACACCTTGCCTCGTTTCATCCCCTACGAGTTAACTTTCGTTTATACAGGATAAAAGGCGTTACCCAGTACAAAAACAGGTCGGCCGTTACGATTCAGGAGGACTTTTTTCGTATGGTCCCAGCTCTCGCAGGGTATCCTGGGAGAACATCCCCAGCGCAAGAATAGGGGCATATACGGAACGGATCCAAAGACGAACCCATGAGTAACCAGAGCATGCCGACAACAAAGGAAGAAGTGTCAGAGCCTTCAGAGCCGCGGGACCTGCTAACCGTGGGGCAAGCGGCGCAGTATCTACATATCTCCTCGTCCTCCATTCGTGGCTACATCCGCCAGGGCAAGCTTAAAGCGTTTCGCATCGCCGGTCTACGCAAGGTGCTGATCCCGCGCGCGGAACTCCTAGCACTCTTGGAGCCAACGAACTTCGTCGAAGGCAAAGTTCCTGCCCCTAAACTGGGCTAAGACATTTACAATTCACGGCTAGGAGAATTCGGTAGGACAAGCCGCGGTTACCCTGCTCCCTAGAGCTACTCCAGATAGCTACTCCATACCGCTACAGCTATTCGAAGTGGTCTGACGCGGCGGAGGAAAGAAGCGCGGCGGTGCAGAGAAGATGGATAATACCCGCGATAAACATCAGAATCCCAAACCCGACACTTTTCGATAGCACCATCACGCCGCCGATTATCCCACCGATACCTCCCAGCCCCAGGGTGAGTACCGAATACCAACGGGCCAGTGCGGTGCCTTGGAGGAGATGCCAGGCAACCCAGCAGGTAAAAGCCAGCCCCAAGAGGGAGCCAAGGCCTTCCGCGCCTTTGACCAAAAAGCTCACCAGGACTCCGAGTGCAGAGCCAACAACCATAACGGCGGCAACGGCGCCAACCGGATTCTGAGACAACATCGTTTCGTTTCCTTTTTTGGGAAGGGTGATCTCACACAGCATCGGAATAAGGAGATGTCCAATGCCGCCTGAACAATACAGTACTTAACGTCCCCTTGTCAACAGATTATTCATCCTATGCTAAAGGCCATCCAATTCGAGATTGACGTTACTCTAGAGGAGACGCGCCATCACGGCTTCGACGAGGTGCTTTTATCGCTTAAAGGTCTCGCTGATGACCTCGGGATCGCGCTCCAGCATACCGGCGGTCTTGTTGGCCCGGCAGCTGCATATGGGAAAAGTGTCAAGGCAGTCGCGGTCGCCGCGGGTCAGCTCGCGTAGCTTCTCGGCGGCGCCCAGAGCGTAGCGGGTCGGGCCGCTGTCGCCATACTGTTTCGAGACATCACCGTGGAGGCAGTGGTTCGGCGGTGGGAAGGGGCGGTGCTAGTGGCGGTGCTGGCGGCAGACATCGGTATCGGATGCGCTCCCGCATCCACGGGCTGCGCGGCGGTTCTAGCGTCGTTAGTGACAGAAGACAGAAGAAAAACCTTAGCGTATCTTTCATTGCCTCATCAGTCCAACACGGCGTGAAGCCCTGAGAATAGGCAAATTGAGCGGAAAAAGGGCTAAGAAACTTCCATTTTCTTAAAACTCTGTTTTTGGGGTATTAAAACATGAGTATTGCAGTCTGACATTTAGTATCAACGATTGATAATTTATCAGTGCTGTCTTCGGTATGCCCCCGCTAGCTACTCGGAATCGGCGTCTCGGGAGAAACCCAATGATCACACCAACGACGGATGACATAGATGAAAATAATGGAGACAACGGAGACAACCAAGATAACGGAGACGAACAACAGCAGGAAGCTAAAGTTTCCACGCGACGAAACAAAAGCAAAGTTCTAACGAAGGGCGCAATCAGATACTCCGGCAGAATCGTCAGGCGCAGCGGGTCCAGCAGAACCGGCAGACCCAGCAAACCCCATGGGATGGGCATG
>JAZKEA010000056.1:0-3045 GCA_040387315.1 Armatimonadota bacterium
GTGGACACCGAAAATCACGCGATCCGCAGGATAGACGCCCGAACGGGCATCATCTCCACGGTCGCGGGCGGACATCGCGGTTCCGGGGGAGACGGCGGCCCGGCAACAGCGGCGGGTCTGAACCGCCCCCACGGTGTCTGCGTCGGCCCGGACAGGGCGATGTATATCGCGGACTCCGAGAATCATCGGGTGCGCAGAGTCGCGTGGCGTTAACTCGGCAGCACAGGAGAACCAGGGTGCGGTGCAATATTAAGGCAACCGATAATTATTCGATTAACAGGGGTTGAAAACCCCCGTCTGCGCGACGGCTTCGCCGCCATTGGCCCTCCGGGCCGAACCGGAAGGCTCTTGTTTTATTGCATTCGCGCCCGGAGGGCGCATGGCCTTATTTACGCTTGCGTGAATTGAAAGGCCGCACAGACGGGGGTTTTTAACCCCTGTCACCCCGTTGCCGGGGAACTCTGTTGTCGAAGAGCGGAAAAATCCCTTAAAGCTGAAACGTACCCCAAGAACCAATTCCGCAAGGGATTTCGGGACGCGGAGGCGAACTGCTATAGTCAGGTCAGAGGGCTCAATCCCGTGACCAAACCAAGTTTTACGCACCCCTGGAGGGTTTCTAACGTGTCTTCGACCAAGTTGTTTTCATCCCGCTCGCGCATGGCTGCGCTGCTGGCGGCGGGCGCGTCCACTTTCGTCCTGCCCGCGTCCGTCGCTGCCGCTCAGCCGCCCACCGTTCCGGCTCCCCCTGCGGTCCCCGCCCCTGCCCGCCCCATGGAGCCCGCAAATCTGCCCGCACCGAAAATGGCGGACGGCAAGATTCAGCCCCGTTTTCAGGAGATGCATGAGTCGTTTATGAAGCGCCGCACCGCTGGGCCCATCGGCGTTCTCTTTCTCGGCGACTCCATCACCCAGGGCTGGAGCGGTCAGGGGAAAGCAACGTGGGAATCGCGGTATACCAAATACAGCCCGGCGAATTTCGGTATCGGCGGTGACCGAACCCAGCATGTGCTCTGGCGGATTCAGCAGGGCGAGCTGGACGGCATCGATCCGAAGGTCGTCGTCCTGATGATCGGGACCAACAACAGCGGCTATTCGGCCCCGGCAATCGCGCGGGCAAACTTCGAGATCGTCTCCGAGATCCACCGTAAGCTGCCGAATGCCAAGTTGCTTCTTCTGGCCATCTTCCCCCGCGGCGCGGACCCGAACCAGCGGAACGTCGCTGCATTGCGGGCCAAGTTAAAGAGCGTTAATGCTGCCATGGCGCGACTGGACGACGGAAAAAAGACGCGTTACCTGGAAATCTGGGACCAGTTCCTGCAGCCTGATGGCGTCCTGTCGAAGGAGATAATGCCGGACGCGCTCCACCCCAATGCCAAGGGGTACGAGATCTGGGCCGATTCGATGCAGCCGCTCCTTGACGAGATGATGAAGTAAAACGGCGCTCCGCACAGAAAAGAGGGTCACCGAGAATTCCCGGTGACCCTCTTTCTGTTTTCCGAGGATCGGGTGAGACGAGCGTCGTCTGAAGGCGGTTCGGGGGAAGCGACGGTCAGGAGCCGCTTCCGTTATCGCCGATACCGACCGTCGGCTCCAGCAGCTTGAGAAGCTCGGCGCGGGGGATCAGGACTTTTCGCAGTCCGGCCACACGGAAAGCGCGGAGCTTACCCTGGCGCATGTAAGAGCGGATCGACGACTGCGACAACTGCAGATGCGCCGCTGCCTGCTCAACGGTTAAAAGGTCCTGTCGGGACACCCGGGCGGGATCGAGATCTTCGGGGTTTGGAGTTTCCATATCCGGAATTATATCGGCAATACAGCGGAATAGCGGTTTCACAGCGGCATTTCCACTTTTGTTTTATTCGGATAATCAGCAGCCAGCCATCTCTCCTGTAGGAAAAGTCGCGGTTCACGGAGAAGCAGTAACTAACAACCGGAGTGCAGGAGGGTCAGAATGCTTCTCGAAGGCAAGGTGGTGCTGGTCACGGGCGGGGGACGCGGGATCGGCGCGGCTATCTGTCGCGTCTTAGCGCGCGAGGGGGCGACGGTAGCGGTCAATTACGCGAACAGCAAAGAGAAAGCGGAAAAAGTGGCCGCCGAAATCACGGAGGCCGGAGGGCAGGCCGCGGCCTTCGGAGCCGATGTGCGCGACTCGGCTTCCGTTGAAGCGATGATCGCCGCCGTCCGGGAGCGGTTCGGACGTCTGGATGGCGTGGTGAACAATGCGATCTCCGGTCCGCAGAGCGGCACCCTGGACAAGGCGACCCGAGAGGACTACACCAACTCGTTCGACTACGGCTGTCTCGCGGTCATCAACACGATATCGGCGGCGCGTCCGGTCTTCGGCGACCAGGGCGACGGGGGACGAATCGTCAACATCGTGACGGAGCTCTGGAATATGGCCCCGGCGGGATGGTCGGTTTATATGGCGGGTAAGGGCGCGATGGTCGGCCTGTCCCGCAGCCTCGCCGCCGAGCTGGGTCCGGAAAATATCACGGTGAACATGGTCGCTCCCGGCTGGATGGCGGACGAGAAGGTAGATACGGACAGCGAGGGCTCGAAGAAGTTCGCGGCCTCCCTTCCCCTGCGCCGCCATGGAAGCGCGGACGAGATCGGAAATGCCTGCGTCTTCCTTCTCAGTGACCTGGCCTCCTACATTACGGGCGCATATATTCCCGTCACCGGCGGTCGTGTTACCCAGACTGGCGTATAATGAAGGCCGAACGCTTTCCGTGAACAATCCGAGTCGGACAGCGTCCGCAGTCACAAAGGAACCCCTGGTATGAAGACCGAGCGTTCGCTGCTCGTTTCCCTGCTTCTTTCGACACTTCCGCTGACCGTGATCGCCATCACTGCCCTGGCAGGCGGCGGTTCGCGCGCCAGTGCGCCGCAGAGCCCTGCGCCTCCGTCTCCGGCGGCAGACGCTGCAACGTCCCCCACGCAGGGACCGCGCCCCCTCCCGGCAGCGGAAAATGGGGTCGGGCGGCTGGTCGCAAATGTCGATGTCACCGATCTGTCGGGGAAGAAGCAGAAGCTCGTCGGAGCGAA
>JAZKEA010000057.1:0-3042 GCA_040387315.1 Armatimonadota bacterium
AGAGTAGTAAGTTCTGGCTAGAGTTTGCTAGTCCGCCTTCTGACCAAAAGAGCGAAGTCGCGTCGGGAGCGCCCTTAAAAAATGGGATTGACGAGGCACATTCAGGAATCAAGTGGGGGAGACATGGCGGGTATCTTCAAGCGGCTTCAGGATCATCGCTGCAAGGTCAAACTCAAGACGTCGTTGCTGAATGCCGCCAGCCGTGGGGACACTCCTGTGGTTCTGGCAATTCTGGACGAGGGTCTCTCTGTTGATGCGGACAATCACGGGGTGACTGCCCTCTTCATGGCTGCAACAGACGGGCGGCACGAGACGGTCGAAGCGCTGCTGAAACGCGGCGCAGATGCCAACGCCAAAGACGAGGAACATTCGGTCACGGCATTGATGCAGGCCGTTGATTCGGGAGATGTGCGGATCGTACGAGCATTATTGGAAGCAGGAGCGGAGGTCAATGTCTTCGACTGGATGGGGCAGGCGGCCTTAGACTACACGGATGACACGGAGATACGTGATGTTCTGCGGCGCGCGGGGGCTGAGCATGGCCCAGAAGCATCCGCACTGGATAATCCTTTGTCCTGAACCTTTTGGCGAGACTTCGCCTTTTTGCCCAAAGAGCAAAGTCGCAGATAGATTGGGCAGATAGGAGTCAATAGGAGTAGGCGTCATGGTTCCCGTAGGGCAAAAGGGCAGGATAACAAGCGGGGAGAAAAGTGGATGGTCCGTCTTCGTCGAGGATGATCGCTCCAACACGGGAGGGTACCTGATACTCATGTCACCCGACGACTTTACTTCTTCCGGGTTTGATGATTGGGTCGAGGCAGCTGACTTGGAAGAATACTTTATAGAAACAGGCTGGGAGATTACCTGGCTTCCCATCTATCAACCCTATTAACCTTTAGCTACTTTGCCTCCTTGCCCAAAGTGCGAAGGAAGGGTTAAATCGGTCAAGTGCGCTGCACCAAACCAAAAAGCGAAACCCTCTCAAATCCGCCGTTAGTGAGAGGGGCAACTGCAGGCAGTCAGGCCGGAGCTCGTTGCACGAAATGGAAAAGCGAACTAGAAACCGCGCAGGTGGCAAGCTATGGAAGCCTGTCCGAGCCTCGATATCTCGGGCGTAATGGCTACCGAATATGGCCATCGGTGTTGGTGACAAGGCAAGTTATCACCAACACAAAGAACGGTTCTCAGGATGGGTGTAACGGCATTTTAGGCGATTTTCCGGCTTTTTTATCTATCGGTAAATGTCGCCTTTATAAACCAATCCCCTCTCCGCGTACGCCGCGCGCAGACCACGGTTGCCCTCGATCCGTTCCTCAAATTCTGCCCGCAGAATGCGAATGGTCTCTGTTTCGGGAACCGAGCGCAGTTCCTCGTTGAGTCGGGAATAAACCTCCAGGTCTTCCTCTTCAGCGCACAGGAACAATAAGAAGTCACTCCAGAGCTTCATGTCCTGCTTTCCCGTTATAGCTACCTTCTCGGACCACTTATCGCCCGTGGAGCGGACTCTTTCACTGACAGAGGTGATAACGCATCCAACCACCTTGCTCTGACTAAGCACCATCTGAAAGTGATCGTTGAGGTGCAGAACGTGGTCGATTACAAGGTCCTCCCCGTGGCTACCGTCATAGGCGATCACCTGGTCTTTGTTCAGGTCGAGGTAGACGTCTGGCCGGCTGTTGATGTAAATATCACAGGGGATCAGCGTTTTATGGCTGCAGATAGTTCCGTTTGAGTGGGGAACAGACGAAAGGGAGGACTCCCATGACGGTTTCTGCGCTACAAAATTCAGAAGGAACCATTGAAAGGAGAGCAGTTCGCCTGTGGTTCGTGAGAAATTATACTGATAGCGAAATTCCAAACTGTCGTCATCATCAATGTAATCGATTTCCTGCTCGCTATCCCGGCCGCTGCGATCTGCGTCACGCCATCCGGCGATGAAGGAAGACAGTTGCCCCCACCAGACGTCCATGTCTAAACGCTTGTCGGGGTTTACGTATGCGGGGATTTTATCCATCATAAGCCTTTCTCACGACGAATCGCTAATGCGAAGCAGTGTACTGGTTTACTGCCGGTATACTGTCGGTTCTGCCCGCTGGCTTCCCTTGTTCCTGAGTTCAAGCCAATGACAGGCACTACCCATTTACTGTCGCAAACGGTTTGGATGCGAGTTCGTGAATATTACGGCTCGTGACGGTGGTCCACGTAGTGTTCTCGCACACCCAGATTGTGTTGTTCTTGCAGCCGGGCTCGCTCCCACTCCGGCAAACGCTTCCTCTACCAAAGAAGTTTCTGATTAGCCCAAGCTTCGTCTACTTCATGACTGTCATCTTTAACTTTACGTGGGCTCTGACGCATTTTTGGTGAAAGGGTAGCACGGGTAGCTGCTGAAGCGTTCCGAAACACTACTGCTGGTAGCAAAAACAGTCATTTCACCAAAAATGCGTCAGAGCCTTTACGTGACGTGCTTCAGAATTGTTTGACGTACGCTGAGGTGTAGTGGGGGAGAAGCACAGGAAAGTCGTGCACGCTTGGTACCTCTCGTCTCACCGGATTCTTTGAAGAAAAGTGCCGGTTGTTCTGCCGCGGGACTACGTCAAATAAAGATAAAACCACGACAGGTAGATAAAAACGTGTCAGCCAGACCATCGGCCAATCTGACTCCTGGTAGGGTCGGATGTGATGAATGTGGGCCATGAGAAATTATTCCGCATCCAACCGGTCGGTTCCAATCACAGCAGAACATTTTCGACAGGCTGTAGCCGAGAAGGAAGGTTCGTCTCTCCCAGCATCTCGCGCAGGTCCACCTCGATGTTGCGACAGATCGCGGAAAGCGGCACATCGTTCACGCCCCCATCAAAGGGGTCTTCGCTGGATTCTCCGATTTGCTCCATCGTGTAGAAGACCCAGGCAATGAGCAGGCTGAAGGGGATCACGAGCCACGATGCTTCCCTGCCGAGCTGGGCCATTTCCCGCATCAGGCCAAACGGCACCAGGAACAGAAACAACTTCACGAAAGCGTTGGAAAAGAGGGCATACTGGCGC
>JAZKEA010000057.1:3052-5954 GCA_040387315.1 Armatimonadota bacterium
AAGCGTCTATCCATCCCTGCCGCTTCAGCTGCGCGATTTGGTCCGCTTGCTGCCGCAGCAGCGCAGAGGCAACGTTGCCGGGTTGCCCGTGTGCTCCTTCCAGCTGACAGGAAAGGCGTTCCAGCAGGGCGTCCATATTCTCCTCATCGCCTTGCTCCGCCTGCAGACGCCGAACCGTCGCTATATGAAGAAAATCGTCAGGATCTCGGCGATGTATACCGGGCTGCTGACGCAGCTGTATCCGCAGGGCGTTCACCCAGGCGATCTGCCGGTAGATCAGCTGCTTCACAACGTCACGCGCTGCTTCCGTGTCCGAATTGACTGCACTCACTGCACTTACCGCAGTCGCTGCCTTCATCCCGTATGCGGTATTCCCTCGCGCTTCGACAACGCTTAAGACCAGTGCCGCCCAAGTCCGGCTTACATTGGTAATCGAACCCCAGATGCGCCGCCCCTCCCACAAGCGATCGTAGGAGGAGTTGTTCTTGAAGCCGAGGTAGAACGCAACGGCGGTCCCGATGGTCGAAACTGGCAGAAAGGGAATGCTGAGCAGCTTCCATTGGAGCCACTCATAACCGACATAGACGGTAGTGCTGATACAGAGGGCGTGAAAGATATTTTTCCGCGCCCAGAACCAGACATCTCGGGGAGGATAGCGATTTCCGACAAACATTGACGTTCCTATCTGGGGAAGCGATTGAGAGAGTGATTCACGGCATCAGCAGTATCTTGATGGCGCGGCGCTCGTCCATCGCGCGGTAGCCTTCCGCCACCTGAGCAAGGGGCAGGGTCAGGTCGAAAACCTTCGCAGGGTTGATGGTTTCGCTCAGGACCAGATCGATCAGGTGGGGCAGGTAGCGGCGCACCGGGGCGGGACCGCCATGAAGGTGAACGCCGGAGAAGAACAGCTCCATGCCGGGAAGCTCAACGCCGTGCGAGACGCCGACATAGCCGACGTGACCGCCGGGACGGGTGGAGCGAATCGCCTGCATCATCGACTCCTGCGTGCCCACGGCCTCTATTACGGAGTGCGCGCCCAGTCCGCCCGTCATCTCCTTGATGCGCTCTACCCCCTCATCACCGCGTTCGGTCACGATGTCGGTTGCCCCGAACTCGCGGGCAAGCCGCTGCCGGTCCTCGTGGCGGCTCATCACGATAATGCGCTCCGCACCCATCTGCTTCGCGGAGAGTACGCCGAGGAGGCCTACCGCGCCGTCACCCACGACCACGACTGTCTTGCCGGGACCAACCGCGGCCGCGTCGGCGGCGAACCAGCCGGTCCCCAGCACATCCGAGGTTGCCAGCAGACCGGGAACCATACTGTCGGACGGCATCTCCGCAGTCGCCACAAGGGTGCCGTCGGCGAGAGGAACGCGAAGATAGGGCGCCTGCGCTCCCTCCTTGCCCATGAGCCGGGCGTCCACGCAGCGGCTTTGGTAGCCAGCCTGACAGATAGGGCAGGTATTGTCGGAGGCGAAAAACGACCCGACAACGAACTGGCCCTTCTTCATGTTTTTCACGTCGCGTCCGACTTCTTCGACGACGCCGCAGTACTCATGGCCCATCGGCATCGGCTCCTCGGACGTGTCCACGCCGCGATAGGGCCACAGGTCGGACCCGCAGACGCAGGTCGCGGAGAGCTTGAGAATGGCATCGGTCGGTTCGATGATCGTGGGATCGGGACGATCCTCAAAGCGAACATCGCCGGGACCGTAAAGAACGGTTGCTTTCATTGTCTCTTTCCTTGTTGCTGTCGTTTCTGCGGTGGTATCACGCGCTCACCGAATTACCGGCAGGCGATTGTGGCAAGTGATTACGCTATGGTTTGCCCGCCGTCCGCCACAAGCGTGTGTCCGACGACAAACGATGACGCATCCGAACAGAGCCAGAGGACCGCATCCGCAATTTCCTCCGGCTTGCCCACTCTTCCGATAGGCTCCTCGGAGGTGATTTTCTCCCATCCTTCGGCCTTGCCGCCGGTGAAGCGATCCATCATCGCGGTGGCAATGTATCCGGGAGCGACGGCGTTGACGCGGATATTCTGCGCGGCATAGTCGAGGGCCGCTGATTTGGTCAGTCCGATGATGCCGTGCTTGGCGGCGGCGTAGGCCGACCCGCCTTTGATCCCGATAACACCGGCACCCGAGGATGTATTCACAATCGCGCCGCCCCCCTGCTTCAGCAGGAGCGGGATCTCGTACTTCATGCACAGAAAGACGCCGCGCAGGTTCGTGTCCACGAGGCGGTCCCACTCCTCTTCTTCGATGTCCGCAATCGCGGCATTCTTCTGTTCGACACCCGCGTTGTTGAAGGCGAAGTCCAGCTGTCCGAACGCTTCCATTGTCTTATCCAGCGCTGCCTTCACGTCCTCGGCTCGCGTCACGTCACAGGTGACAGCAAGAGCCTGCCCACCCTGCTCCCGGATCAAACGTGCGGTTTCCTCGCTGCCTGAGGCCGAAATGTCCGCTGCCGTTACGCGCGCACCGGCGCGAGCAAACGCCAGCGCGGTCTCACGCCCGATACCGCTTCCCGCTCCGGTGACAAAAGCTGCTTTGCCGGTAAAGTTCTGATAGTTCATACGATGTTTTCCTTTTTCGTTATGCGGTTATTCGATAGTGTCATTCGGCCTCAAAGTTCACGGTGACATTGCCTGCCCCGACCACGGCGGCAAGGCCGGACGGATTGTCGATTCGCCCAATGCGCGTGTAGCTGTAGGGTGTTTTGAAAGTCTTGTAGAAGAGAACCAGTGTGTTGTCCCCGTAGAGCAGGAGATCGCCTGTCTGGATCTTGCCGGGTTTTCGGGCATCGGTGGGAAGGCGCGTGGACAGGTCGTAATACTTCTCGTTGCCGTTCAGCTCCGTCATATTCAGACGCAGAGGCAGCAGTGCTTTGAGCTTTGCCA
>JAZKEA010000058.1:0-11042 GCA_040387315.1 Armatimonadota bacterium
TGCGAAGAATCGCCGTGAGGAGCGCGACGCGCTTCTGACCGCCCGCGACGATTAGGATAACGGTCGAGTGGGCGAAAGAGGGACAATCAGGCCCGGCGGCGAATGAATGCGGCAGGAGATAGCCGAGCAACATGCCCCGACGCCCGCCCTGGACACAACCTGCCGCCGCGCTCGGCGGTTTGATTCTTTTTGTAACCGCCGCCACCCCATCGTGTTTCGCACAGACGAGCGAGACCCGGCGCACATCACAGACTGCCGCCGCGGCCTACAGCGTTGGGGTCAGCCTGGTATATCGCGGTCGCCGGCTGGAGGAAGCGGCGAAACATCTTGCGGAGGCGGTCCGTCTTGCCCCGACTAACCCCGACTACCGGCTGGCCCTGGGATGCGCCTTCGCGCGTCGTGCCGTTGTGATCCGGCGGGCATCCGACAGTGCCGTCTATTACAAGAGCGAGATGACTAAGTACCCCACCCGGTACGCAACGTGGGAGCGAGCGCAGTCGGACAAAACGAGTGCGCTATATGGCGCGGCCCCTCCGACAATGCCCGTTCGCCCCACGCTCGCCGACGATGGAACGAAATTTACCCTAGACCCTGCGCAGGCGAAAGAGCAGGCGGGCGAACTTGGGGAAAAAGCGATGTCGGCATGGGATACCGCCCTCACCGCCTGTACGACCGATGCCGAGCGGGCAAACGCCCAGTATGTTCGCGGCTGGGGAATGATCCGTCTGCGGAGGATCGCCAACAGCTTCGTATTCGCACAGAACCCTGCCGGTTCCGGCAGCTTTGGGCAGTCCGCGCCGTGGCTTGACCCTAACGACGTTCCTTCTCAGAAGCAGGTAACGGCTGCATTTCAGGCCGCCGCAGATCTCGTCCCCGAGAACGCCCGCTACTGGCAGTCTCTGGGCGACAGCTTTGTGATCGACGGTGACTCAACGGCCTGGGACCGTCCAAAGGCGATTGCGGCCTATGAGAAGGCGCTGACACTGGACCGGCGTTCCCCGACCCTTTGGTATCAGGTGTTCAGCCTTCGGGAGCGAACAGATCTACCCTCAGCCACCGCCGCGCTCGAAAAAGCAGCGGAAACCGATTCCACAAACGCCTACTACTGGTATCTTCTAGCGAACCTCCGCCTGAAAAGCTTCGCGGGGAATGACGATGCCGAGAACGGTGAGAAGGCGAAAAAAAGCAGCGGGCTAAATGCCGCTGCCGCTCCTCCGTCGCGCGATCTCAAAGCCCTCGCATTGGGACTTGATGCCCTCCAGAAAGGAAACACGGGGACGTTTCGACCGGTGCCGTATGCGTATGCGATACCCAAAATACTGGGACCATTGTCCCCGAACTACACTTGGATCAGCACCGCTCTGTACGACCTCTATATTCTGATCCTTCCGCAAAATGTCGCGCTTGCCGTGAAGGACGATATCGGCAGAGGAGATACCGCCGCCGCGGTCGCCGCCGCGCGGACTTCCGTCATTTTTAGTGACCGGATACAGGCGCTGTGCGAAGCTCAGTCCAAAGATCCCGGAAATTTCGTGATCTGGAACTTCAGCTCCATCGCGACCAACTACAGCTATTCCAGCCTTGCCGACGCGCTCGACGCCGCCGGGGACGCGGAGAGCGCCGCCGCTGTCCGGGCGAGGCTGCGGGTGCTGGATGCGGTGGGGCGAAAACGCGCCCAGAGTCAGGCCGAGGCTTTTAAGCAGTACGGACAGTAAGACCAGCTTTCGGCAAAGGAGAAAAGCATTGCGCAGAACCTATTTTTCGACCTTCTTTATCCTGGCTAATGCTGCTGCCGTCGGTATCGTAGGAGGTATCGCTGAGCCCGTATTTGCCCAGGCAGGCGGGGGTACGGCCGATCCGTCTTCACCGATTGGCGCACTGACTTCCGCGACTGCGCGAAGCGTGCCGGTCACGTTGAACCTGAAAACAGCGTCACTCAGTGACGTGATAAGAATCCTGGGCGCGGAGTTTAAGATTCCGATTCTCGCCGATAGCTTTCTCGGTGACCCCGCTGTCGCCGACCTCACGATGGCGGCGGTTCCCGCGGAGAAAGCGCTGCAGATTATCGCGGAGAAGTTCGACCGAACGCTCGAGTGGATTGGACCCGTTGCGGTTCTTCGACACAAGAGGTGGTATAGTCAGCATCGCAGTGATAATGACTACCGCAGGCAACTCCGCGAAAATGTACCGCCGCCCGGTTCCGTAACCGTTCGTGCCGTCGATCCCGAAGGGGAGACCAAACCAATGGGTCTTCCCCCGCGCCGACCCCGATTCGCCCTTCCCCCGAAACATGTGTCCGTCATTGCGGATCGTGCCGCTGTCGGTGAGACGCTTACCGAATTTTCCTCGGTCTCTCAGCAAATCACGACCACGACGCCTCCGTTCACAGAGCGACGGGTAACTGCGCACCTTTCGAATGTCACTCCCAATGAATTCCTCGCGGCCATGAGTTACCTCCTGGATCTCATCCAGCAGGTGAACTTGACGGAGGGAGAAGCCCAGAAGGAGCGAGCCACCTTGCTCGCCGAAGAGGCAGCGGACACGCGGCCTGAAGATCGTAAAGTGTCGGACGAACTGAAGGACAAACTTCTAAAACTGCTGAGCCCGGACCAGCGGGCAGCGGCAGGCGGGAAAGAGACTCCTTTCCCCGTCCAGTCACTTCCGCCTGCGCTAAAAGACCTCGCCCTAAAATATATCGGGCTGCGCGTGAAGTACCTGAGCGACTCTCTGCCCGGAATGAATGCGTCCCAGTTTGGGGGTTTTTCCGTGGTTCTGCTTCCGCCACCCTCAATTGGCGTTGGCATCGATGGGGTCCTGCCGGACGGTACGCACGTCGGCTTCTGACGCATCGGCGGCTTACTACGGCGCGGTGC
This sequence comes from Armatimonadota bacterium, assembly GCA_040387315.1. Taxonomy (GTDB): domain Bacteria; phylum Armatimonadota; class Armatimonadia; order Armatimonadales; family Armatimonadaceae; genus JACMJB01. Next base: position 2,874 of record JAZKEA010000058.1, read on the forward strand.
CGGATTCTACTTGGGAAGTGGTGCTCTCCCGCCGCTTGGAGCAGGCAGCGCGGAGGTAACGCAGGGCGACGAACCCGACGACGAGCGTTATGATGACGGCGGCGATGGTACGGCTGGAAGCCATCGCGCCGGATAGCGACAGGAAATAGCCCACGGCAACATGCGTGGCGACCCAGAGCGCGGCCCCGGTCGCATCCAGGCTGAGCCAGCGGCGGAACGGCACTTCGCTCATCCCGGCGGCGGCGGGAACGAACATCCGCAGATACGCCCCGAAGTGACAGAACATGAGAAGCGCAGGCTCGCGGCGGACGCGGTCGCCGACCGCAGCAACGCCTTTCCCCCAGCGCTCCGACTGTAGAAGCCGATGGCCCGCTTTTCGTCCGATGCCGAAGCTGACGATATCGCCCGCGACCGTACCGGCGTAACCGGCGAGCGTCAATACGTAGGGGAAACCCTGTCCCTGCTGCTGAGCCAGTGCGCCCGCCACCACCAGCACGACCGCGCCGGGAATCACGGTTCCCAGGAACATAACGTTCTCCAGAAACAGCGCGGCGAGCACGAACCAGTAGCCGTACAGAGAAAAGTACGTCTGTATAAACCGCAGCCCATCCGAGGCCAAATCGCTCATAAGAGAGAGATACCCGTTTTGCACGCCGGAAGCACACGAGCTTACACGGCGTGATTGGCACAGGGTCGGACAACGAGAACCGAGCAGTTCGAGTGGCCCAGAACGCGGGCGCTGACGCTGGTACTGAGAAGCCGGTCGAGCACCGCCCGATTTTCGTTTTCCGCGAGAACGAGGAGCGAATCTTCTCCCTCGGCGGCACGAATCAGCTCGTCCGCGGGAATCCCCTGCCGTAATTCGGTAGTGATCGTGACGGGACTAAATGGTCGCGGGGCGGCCCTCGCCTCAATGGCAAGTGACTCCAGCCAGCTTTCCGCCCGACGTTCTTCATCTTCCAGCGTCATGATCCGTATAGTCTCCTGCGGCGTGACGGCGAGATCATCATCGCGGGACGCGGGAACCGCGAACCGGGTCCAGGTCTCCGAGGGCACCACCGCCATCAAATGAACCTCGCAAGAAGCGGGGAGCGGGAACGTGCGAGCGATCCAGGCGACGGCTTCGCGGGAGCGCTCCGAGCTATCGATCCCGACGATCACCCTGTTCAGCGTCGTCGCGCCGTTTGTTCGCACAATCAGAACCGGTGTCCGGGACGTCCGTGCCAGCCCGTCTGCGACGCTGCCCACAAACAACCGCAGTAGCGTGGGGTGACCGGGTGGGCCGACCACGATAAGATCCGCCGCGATGGCGTCTGCCGCCGCGAGAATCGCGTCGACCGTCGTCGCTGTCGACCCTCCGGACAGGCCCAACGTCGTGATCTGGCAGGGCAGCCCGTCCAGACTGGCCCGCGCGTCCTGGAGCACGGCATCCCGTTCGTGCCTATCGGTCACCGTCACAATGTGTATCTGTGCACCGCCCGAGAGCGGCAGTCCCCGCAGGAATTTTCCGGCGGCACGCGCTCCCTCCGAACCATCGGTCGCGTAGAGAATCCTCAATTCATCCTTCGCCTTCTGACCGCGCTGTCACTTTATACTTGTCTGCCGGATGTATTTGACCGTGTACGCGGCGAGTTGACCACCGGGTTTTTCCGCAGAGTCCTAACCTGGGGAGAAAGCTTCAATCAGCGCGCGCCATTCGCTTTCGGACACCGAGAAGACGCTGCCATGGCGGGCATGCGGCGGGAACGCGAACTCGTCCGGTCGAATCGTCGTCCAGTGGAAAAGATCCGGAGACCGCGATGCCCCATAGTCGTTCGCCATCGGGTAATCGTAGAGCATCAGCCAGCACGCGCCGCCAGCGCCAGTGGGATCAGGCAGAACGGTCGGCCCTTCCGTGATTGTCGGAACGATCTGTCCGCTGTTCAGCGGTCCCTCGAACAGCGTGTACGGCCCGTCTAGCGTCGTCGATGTCGCCAGGCGAATACCTCTCCGCTCGCCGGTATGTATCCCAAACTCCTCCTCCTTGTGGAAGAGGTAATACGTCCCGTTATGGAGCAGCAGGGTCCCATCGATCACGGAGTAGCCGGGGTCGAAGAAGCGACGCGGCGGCGTGAACGTTTCCCAGTCGGTGGTGCGGCTGCACCAGAGGACGCTTTCGCTCCACCCTTCGCCGGCAAAAGACGACGACCAGAAAACGAAGTACTCGCCCGTCGCCGCGTCGTAGAACCATTCGGGAGCCCAAACGTTGTTTACCTGTCGCCCGTCCGCGTCGCGGAACCCCTCCATCAGCGGCAGAGATCGCTCCTCCCACGTAATCAGATCGCGGGAGCGGGCGTAGAGGCAGGAGCGCCGGGACGATCCCCCGGTCGCGACGAGATGGAAATAACCGTCCGCGCCGCGTCCGATGAACGGGTCGCGCACAAATCGACCGGGCCACGTCGGGCGGTTCCGATTCAGCGGGGTCCAGTGCAGTCCGTCCCGGCTCCCTGCCAGGTGAAGTTCCTGTCCGTCACCCGCGTCTGAGCCGAGGGTCTCGCTGCCCAGGGCATCCGGCAGGGGCACGACCTCGACACCGTTCTCGGTAATCTCGACCCGCCCACGATACACACTTCTAAAATAGGCCAGCAGCCAGACCACACTGCCCTGTTCGCCTGCGTCACTAGAACCCGTCATGCCTTACCCTTTGCTCACTTTGAATACATCTGAATACGCAGATTCGTCATCTCTGGTGCTGCATCCTGCACGCCGGACGGCTTTGGATGCGGGTATAGTTATACCAAGAGACCAGGCAGTACCCCTTAATTTGTGAGCCAACGGAGGCGTTATGAGCAGTAGATTCGGTAATAACAGTGGGTTCGGGAAACGAGTAACCGCCGCGGTCGTGCTTACGGCGGCGGTTCTGGCCGTACCCGCCCTATCCGCCCTGCGTCCGCAGGAAAGCGCCCCCGGTGCCAATCCGGCTCAGCCGGTTCCCGCTCCTACGCCCGCAAAACAGTTCGTGCTGTTCGATGTCGCATTCGCTTATACCAAAGCCGACGCCGAAAATTCGAAACCGAGCAAGTCCCATTACTATGTCACCGGTTCGGCGATAAATCCCAAGCGGCCCCGTGACTGGACCAGCCCGGTCGATTTCCGCAACGGCACCGTTCATATTCGCACCGAGGTATTCGCGCGTCCCGACAGCGGTGAGGCGACGCAGTGGAGTCTCTGCTACATTCCCAACAAAGGCCAGGGCAACGGGTACGGCTGCACGAATACTGACCCCTACGTGAGCAAAGGCGTCTACGAAAAGGATGTCTCTATGACGTCGTTCTGGGAGAACAACGGCATTGTCTGGAGCGAGGGCATCAAGCAGATGGACCTGGTGATCAAGGACAAGCAGGGCAACAAAGTCCACACCCTGCCCAACCCCGAGAAGTTCGTGCCGACCCGCGTTCGCATCACTATGATCCAGGTCGCCGCCGGGGCCAAGTACGACCCGAGCCTCGTGCCCAGCCTCCGCGCCACAAAACCCGCCGCCCCGACGAAGTAGTCCCGGCGCTATACCGAAATCATCGGAAAGCAAAAATCCATGGCGCAAAAGCGACACTGTTTAGACATCCTGATGGTCCTCGGCACGCTCGCTGCGCTGCGTACCGGAGTAAACATTTACGGGTGGCTGACGTACGAGGATAGTATCAAACCCACCACCGTTCTCTACAACAGTTTGTACGCGGCGGGGTTCTGGTGGGCCTGGTTCGCGGTCCGGCGCATCCCGACCAACTGACGCACGCGAAGGGAGCTTTTGCTGGGAGTGCTGAATGAGTGACCTATTCTCTCGTTATCATCGTGCATTTTTTGTCGTCAACCTTTTCCTGCTCCTTTTGACGGGTCTCGTCGTCTACAAAATCAAAACCCGGATTGACCTGGGGAGCGAGGTTCTTGTTGTCCCTGTGCAGGTTGACGTTCCGCGCGAAGGCGTGCCTGGATTGCTGACAGTGGGTATGCCCCGGCACCAGGTCGTCTCTACCCTTGGACCACCCCGTATGACTCGGAGAATAGGTTTCGGCAGCCAAAACTTGCTTGAACTCACGCCGAAAGTGTTTGCGTGGGTCGGCTTTGATGAGCATGAGAAGCTCAAAACGATTCAATTTCATCTGTCGGGGAGCCACCAGGAGTATGCGGGCGAGCAGCAGATAAGCCTTTTGTATAAAGGCCGACGCTATTTGCTGAAGTCAGGAATGACCCGGGAGGCGATCTATCAACTATTTGGCCGGACTCAAGCTATCGAAACGTGGGTCGTGCATGAAAACAGGAAGTATATAGGATTAGAGGACACGGGCCTTCGGCTGGATTTTGAGCGAGATAGGTTGACTACGGCCACCCTGGTCACCTACATACAGCGGTTCCCGAAGCATTGACTTCCTAACTGGGGTCTGGGGCTTCCCCAGCCCTATACTTTGACACTGCGGAGCGCCAGGAGAATGCCAATGACAGCAGATGAGATTCGATCCCAGCGGGAGAAGTGTGCTGACTGCGGCGGTCAGCTACAGGAAGTCAACGTTCTTCAAAATGGGCACTACAATGCCCAGATGCCGATCATGCACCATTCCATGGAACCAAAAGTCAGCCGATGGACGCCGACGCACTATCCCGCGGAAGGTGTCCTGCTTGCGTTTAAGTGCTCTGCCTGTGCACGAGTTGCCTTTTATGCCGCGGACAACGAAGTGATTGAGGGCAAGCCCAAGTTCGGGGCGTAGCACCGGTGAGGCATGGGGAAATATGCGATTTGCGACTGTTTCAATGGTCAGATGGAAGGTGGCAGAATGGGGTTCCAGCGATGGGAGTGTCTTGATGTCAAAACATGCCGGTTTTGTTAATAAGGTGAGTTGGTTTTCAGTTCTGCACCGTGTTGCCCGGTTTTTCGGCCGCTGTCTCTGCATCCTTGGATGGTTCTGTTTTTTCTCTGCGTTTCTTGGCGCTGTACTTGAAGCAAATCCAACACCAGAGAACAGGGATGTGTATTACAGCAACGCGAGTCACTCGTTTCTAATCGCCGGATATTGCATTACTTCAGGCTGGCTCCTCTCGCGTCTTGCCACTGGTCTCTTCCCGTTTGGGAGGCGTATGTTCAAATAGCAATGAATTTCGTGCGTACGGGTTTTGAGGCTTCCCCAGTCGCAGAGCGTAGATTGAGGTGGATGGGACCATTTCCCCACAGTGAGGCATTATTATCTTACGAAAATCAGTTCGGGATGGGATCGTAGCGGCAGGATTACGTACAACGCTGTTTGCCGTACTGTGTCTCGTGACATTGGTGCAGAAGGGTGAAGCGAAGGAAGGTCCGGGGATGCTATGGGTTGGTCTTAACCTCCCTGAGTGGGCATTTCTAAACTCTTTCGTAGATCTGGGTCGTGGATCTATGGCTGGAGTTCTGCTTTTTGGCCTAACGGTGTTCTCCTTTACCTTTTATATCGTCGTGTTGTTCTCATTTGCCTTGCGTACCCTGAACAGACGGTTTAAGCGGCTGAAAGGATGAGCGTTGGTAATCTAGGACGTCCCTATGCATGCCCTGGGTATTCGAGATGATGGCAATATGGGGTTCCACGAATGGGGCTTTTGCGTAAGAACGCCGAGGGTTGTTCTTTAACGATTGGTGGAAAGGAATGACGATGAACACGATAGTTACGGGTCAAGGTGAGGCGGCATTGGGGAAAATGTACGCTTACTGCGTAGGTATTATTTTGTCGTCGCTGGGCTGGACTATTTTCGGTGTCGGCTTCGCTTTTTTCGATTATGGGAGTGGCCGGTCGTTTACCCATATGCTGGCAGGAATTTTGATCGTTCCAGGCTGGCTCCTGTTGCGTTTCTGCAATTCTCTTTTTCCATTTGTTAGACGATGTTCTTAACGTAGTTCCCGTACCTCCTCCGGGTTTGAGAATGACCGGTTGATGACCTATTTGGGCACGATTAGCTCTGCTGCGGCAGTTCCAGTTCCGCCATGACGGGGTAGTGGTCGGAGGGGTAGACGCTGCCCTGATGATGCGTGATCGTGGTTACGTGCTCCACACGCAGGTCAGGGCGGAAGAAGATGCGGTCCAGCCTGCCGGTCCAGCGAATACGCCCCGTGCCGCCGTGGAAGGTTCCTTCGGGTCCGGTCCGCGCCTCCGCCGCCTGCCAGGCATCGGTCAGAGAGGGATGGACGGAGCGCTTCAGCTCCGCGCTCAAATGGCGGTAGGCGGCGGAGTTTGGGGCGGCATTAAAATCCCCCATCAGGATCTGTGGGTCGCTGTTCCAGTGCGAGTCGAGCGACTGGCGCAGAATACGGGCGGAGCGGAGCGGCGACCAGGGCAGGAAGTCCAGATGGGCATTGAAGACCGTCACGCAGTCGTGCGATTCGCGCTCCCGCAGACGCGCCCAGTTCACGACGCGCGGAAGCCACGACCCGTGCAGGACGCTGCCGGGGATATCGGGTTCGTGTGAGAGCCAGAAAGCGTTCCCCTCGATCATCTCGAACCGGTCCGCGCGGTACAGAATGGCGCAGTGCTCGCCCCGGCGTGCGAGTCCGTGATCCACCACCGGGACAGCCGCGTGATGCCGGGGTTTGCCGCCAAATGCCCCCCGCAGGAACCGACCCGCCGCCTGAACACTCAGCGGGAGCCGGGTCTCACCGCTTTCCGGGCCGGAAACGACAACGAACTCCGTCATCTCGCGTACCATGTCGGCGATCTGGACCGAGGTCGCCTCCTGGACAGCGATGATATCGGCCCCGCTGCGCAGGACATCGAGGACCAGGGGCAGGCGTGCGCTCCACGCCCCCGCCGGATTGACCGCGCCGTGGTAGAGAAGGTTGAAGGTCATCACCTTTAGCTTCATGACGCCCCCGGTCCCACGCGCTTGCGAATCTGCTCCCGCACAAAATCGTAGTCGTCGGCATCGTCCACGTCGATCGTGGTCTCCGGATGGGGAATCAGGACCGGGATGATTCCCACCCCGAGGAAGCGTGAGGCGACCGACGCCATGGTGCGCAACGTCAGAATGTGCAGCAGGTCGACGCCAATGAGATAGGTGAGGGCGATCTGCCAGCCGAATGCCAGCCGACTGAGGATCGACTTTCGCCCGTCGTACATCCGGGTCACGCGCCGCCGGATGTCCCGGTTTTCCAGCAACTCGGTGTCTGCGATAAAGAGGTTGCCGTGGCAGATCTGTATGTCGCGGAACCGGTTGAACGGCTTGGTGAACTTCCGGTAATCACCCGTAATATTCTGTGCCTTCACGGGCGGCGCGGCAGCAGCGGCAGCAAGAAACGCGCGGACGGACTCCGGCGTGATCAGAGGAAGGTCGGCGGTGACGAACAGTACGGAGCGCGACGACCGGAAGTGTTCGAGCCCGATAATCAGACTGTCCAGAAACGTCGCCCCGCCCTCGACAAGATCTGTGTTCCCATCCGCCATCCGGTCACCAAGCGTGGTAAGAAGCGACTCGCGCGGCCCCTCGACGCAGATGCGACCGATGCCGTCCACGGCGTCGAGCGCTTGGAGGACGTACTCAATGGATGCCTTTCCCTTGTACGGGATCAGCGCCTTGGGGCCGGGAACATAGCCTTTATACAGCGGGATCGTGTTTCGCCCGCCCGCCAGAACGACGACATCGATGGTGCTCCTCTCTTCCAAATCATGCGTCGGCTGCCTGCTGGGTATCACTCGTTTCCGGTTCCTTCCCCCGAATAAGCGGGCTTATGCCTCTTCATTCCCAATTCCGCAGGGCTGTTACGCTCCCCTTTATTTCTGAAATATTCGTTTCCGTTTATCGGCGGCGATCGGTAGTGGGGAAACGATGGTAATCACCAGACAACGCGGTACGGAAAGGAACACAGAATGAGCACGCAGACAATCGAGAGCCCGCAGAGCGCGGAGACCTCCGCCACGCCCGATGAGGCGATGATGGGGACAAAGCCGGTCCGGGAGCATGCCTGGCTCCAGCAGCTGGTCGGCGAGTGGCGCAGTGAGGGCGAGATGACCATGGGGCCGGACCAGCCGAAGCAGAAGTCCGTCGGCACGGAGAGCGTTAAGACTGTCGGCGGCCTGTGGGCCTTTGCGGAGGGACGTACGGAGATGCCCGGCGGCGAACCGATGACCTACTACACCACGCTCGGGTATGATGTCTCCTTTAAGGAGTACCGGGGCTGCT
>JAZKEA010000058.1:11052-11385 GCA_040387315.1 Armatimonadota bacterium
CTGTGGGCAGTCGGGGAAGGGAAATCCTCCATGCCCGACGGGACGGCGATGAACAACTACTCGGTACTCGGCTATGATGTTTCGTTCAAGGAGTATCGTGGGTGTTGGTTTGCGTCGATGTCCTCGCACCTGTGGAAACAGACCGGGACGCTCAGCCCGGACGGCACGACGATGACCCTCGACTGCGTCGGCCCCCATATGGAAAAAGACGGCGAGACCGCGAACTATCGGGATGTCATCCGGATCGTCGATGCGGACCATCGCACGATGACCTCGCTTGCGCAGGACGAAAGCGGCGAGTGGCATGAGTTTATGACGGTCGCCTACACCCGC
>JAZKEA010000059.1:0-1727 GCA_040387315.1 Armatimonadota bacterium
TGGACGAGTCACCTTTCAGAATGTGCGGCCCGACCGGGCACTGATGCTCCCACTGCCACAGCCCGATCTGTTTTCCCCGCTTCAGCCGCGCCCCATGGGTGGGGCAGACATAGTTATGGCTCCAGTTCCCGCCCCGCGGCGGCAAGTTGAGGGGATCGTTCAGCGTCTTATCGGCCTCCGCCTTCAGCGCAGCCCACTCAGTTTTCGCCCACGGCGCGGTCGCGATCCGCTCCTTTAGCTCCGCAATACCCTGCTTATTTAGCAACAGACGCGGATGCGGCGGCAGGGCCGCAATCGGCGTAGTCCCCTGCGCAGCGGGTGCGGCAGATGTTGTCTGGTGAGGCGCCGCAAGGGTAACGCCAGCAACGATGCCGGACGTTGTCAGCACCAGAGCTGTAAAAACAGGCACAAATCGTCGTGTCATTGTTGGTCTTTCACAGACTCATCTATTGTCTGAAATCGGGAAAGCATAGAGTCAACAAGTGCAATCAATTCAGGCGGCCTAAAGGGTTTGGTTAGGATGTTGGTTGTACCGCGCTTTCTGAAGTCGCGGACGTCAGGCAAAACTCTGTCCGCTGCTTTGCCTGGCAGAAGAATAATGGGTAAATCCGCATGTGCAGCATCGGCACGGATTTTAGCTGTAAGTTCGAGTCCATCCATCTCTGGCATCAGGACGTCAGTAATCAAGAGGTCTGGCGTCCTCTCTTTGATTTTAGCGAGTGCCAGTACTCCGTTCTCGACAGTCTCCACCTCGTAGCCACAGCGCTCTAAAGTGACCTTTATCAATCGGGCAATGTCAGGTATATCGTCTACAGCAAGAATGCGCTTTGCATTCAGGACAGGCGTTTCCGCCTCAAAGAATTCCGCCATTTCAACCTCTCTGCTTTATCACAAGCCGTCAGACGGAACTGGGACAGCTTTATCTATTCGTGCTATGCCTGAAACTTTATAGGCCGAAGGCCGCATCAAACAACTCCCAAACCTTCAAGTCCGCAGGACGTTTGGCATCTTCGCCCCCAGACATGGGCTTCAGCCCGTGTCACAACACCCATGACGCGAAACTGTTGCTGTAGTTCAGGTCAAATCCAGAAACGGGTTCCAGGCGACTTCCCAGAGGAAGCCGTCCAAGTCCGTGAAGTATCCGGCATACCCGCCCCAGTCCGTATCGTGGCCCGGTCTGGTGACGGTCGCGCCTGCCGCTTTTGCCTGCTCCAGAACGCCATCAACCGCCTCTTTGGAGCGCACGTTATGGGCGAGGGTGATGCCACAGAAGCCCTGGCCTTCCGTCGGAACGTTGGCATCCGCCGCCAGGTTTTCGCGCGGGTAGAGAGCCAGCCATGCCCCCTGCAGTGAAAAGAACGTGACACCCGGCGCGTCGCCGTGGGTTGGCAGACCCAGGCCGTCTCGGTAGAAGACCGTCGCGCGGTCCAGGTCGGAAACCCCCAGAGTGATCAGGCTGATTCGTGGTTCCATAAGTTGAGCTGCTTCCTATGCGAAGTGTACGGGAACAACGGCTTCTAAGTTTTCGTTGTCACCACCGACGAGACTGGTCCCGAGCACCCAGGCCGACGCGCCATGTTCCAGGAAAATACGGGCGATGGAATCGCTGGCGACACGGGGAAGAACGGTACGCCAGGTCAGAATCGCCATCCACGCGGAGGTCAGCGGGTTGTCCTCGAACGAACTGCCGAGGGAGACGGACTGCTCCCGCCAGTCGGCGCGGGCAG
>JAZKEA010000060.1:0-2913 GCA_040387315.1 Armatimonadota bacterium
GACCCGACCCGAAGTTTGCAGTCTTGAGGATATGGGGCAGAGTACCACCCTGGAGCATACTATCGTTGGGGCCATCGGAGGTGAACAGGGGCACATCGATCCCATGCTGCCGCAGTGACCGCTCCAGGTAGGAGAGGTACTCGCGGTCGTTGCCGTAGCTGCCGTACTCGTTCTCGATCTGCACCGCGACAATCGGGCCGCCGTTCGTGCACTGGAGCGGCGCGACTCGCGACAGGAGGGCATCGTGGAACCGCTCAACGGCGGCAAGGAACGGGGGATAGGCGCAGCGCAGCTGCATGTCGGGCTCGGCGAGGAGCCAGGGCGGCAGACCGCCGAGATCCCACTCCGCGCAGATGTATGGGCTGGGTCGCAGCAGGACGAGCAGGTCGAGGGAGTGGGCGATCTCCATAAAGCGGACCAGATCGTACATCCCGTCAAAGCGAAACTCACCGGGGCGCGGTTCGTGGACATTCCAGGCCACGTACGTCTCGACAGCGTTCGCGCCGCAGGCTTTCAGCTGCAGAAGCCGATGTTCCCAGTATTCGGGCACCACGCGGAAGTAGTGGATCGCGCCCGAAATAATCTGGATCGGCTTTCCCTGATAAACAAAACCCTCGTCCCGAATCTCAAACAGCGTTCCCTGCGGCGTCATGCGGCGCGGTTTCTCCCTGGCGTGTTGGTACGGTGTACTGCGTACGGCGTACTGTGTCTACACTTTACCGCATTGCCCTGGAAAACAGCCGGGAATTGCATAGGCTGTTAACTTCCAGGCACCGCCAGGCGATGCTTGACGCTGCGGATGGGACTCTGATATAGTGCTTTCAATTAGTCGTAACGTTTCGACTAATATAGTGAACACGTCGAAGCGTTGCGAATCAGGTCAAAGATGGCTGAAAACACGGTTTCCCTCAATAAGGCGACTCTCAAAGATGTGGCGCGGGCAGCGGGCGTTGCGTGGTCCACCGCCTCCTATGCGCTCAACGGCGGCCCGAAGCCGGTGAGTGAGGCGGCGCGGCGACGGGTGCTGGATGCCGCGCAGAGTCTGGGCTACTCCTCGAACCTCCTGGCACGCGGTCTGGTAACAGGACGTATGCGCACCATCGGTGTCCTGGCGCCGGATTTTCACTCGACCAATGCCACCGAACAGATTGCGGGGGTGGAGGCCGAGGCGCAGCTTCATGACTACCGCGTCGTTCTGGCAACCCACTTATCGGAACCGGTCCGCGCCGAGATCATGCAGCGCGATATGAGCGCTCGCCGCATGGACGGTATCATCTCCATCTCGGCGACCGCCGATGTCAAACCGGGCGTTGCCGATGTCCTTCCTATACTGGGTCTGCCCTATATTCGAACCTACCATGCCCCGCTTGACGGCCTTCCCGGCGACTATGCCGCGGTCAATCAGGAGCAGGGGGGATATATCGCGACGAAACATCTTCTCGATCAGGGACGGCGGCGTATCGTTTATGTCGGCCCGCTGAACCGCCGCGATGCCGCCCGAAAACGGCTGGAAGGCTTTCGACGCGCCCATGCTGAGGCCGGTCGGGTGCTTTCGGAGGACCAGATCGTCGCCACGGAAACGTTTTATACCAGTGCGGGCCTGGAGGCAGGACGAGAAATCCTGGGACGTCACCCTGCACAGGCTGTCGGCTGCGATGCCGTCCTGGCAGCCAGTGACACACTCGCCGCGGGTATTCTTCGGGCGGCGCACGAGACCGGTCTGCAGGTTCCCGGCGATCTGGCGGTTCTCGGATTCGATGATATTACCGACTTGTGCGACGGCCTGTATCCCTCGCTGACCAGTGTCCATGTCCCGCTGTCCGAGATCGGGCGTTGGAGCGTGCGGCGTCTGATCGAACGCCTGGACCACCCGAAAGACTGGGAGCCGACGACCCGCTATTTTGACTGCAGGATCACCCTGCGCGAGAGCGCGTGAGATGCGCAAATTTTTCCGACAGAATTTATCTATGCTACCGAGAAGAAAGGTACTTCCCATGAAACGCCGCCCTGTTTCTCCGATTTCCCCGAACATCCTACCCGCCACCCGCCGAGGCTTTACCCTTATCGAACTGCTCGTTGTTATCGCCATTATCGCTATCCTCGCCGCGATACTATTTCCCGTATTCGCGCAGGCACGTGAGAAAGCCCGACAGATAGCCTGCCTGTCCAACACTAAACAGCTTGCCCTCGGGGTGATGCAGTATTCGCAGGACTATGATGAGACACTGCCGGTCGTGGGAAACAATAATCAGTGTCGGGGACGCTGGCACTGGCAGATCTTCCCGTACGTAAAGACCACGCAGGTGTATACCTGCCCGAATGTCTCGTCCAACCAGTGGTCATCGACCGCGAACTTCGCGGTTCCCGGCGGGTGTACCAGCCCGCCGGCTGGCTACAATGACCGCAGTGGCTACGGCTGGAACTATGCTCTCGGGTACGACAGCGTCCGTTTCCCGAGTAACGGCCCTGCCTCCGGCTTTGCGCTCTCAGCGATCGGCAAGCCCGCGGATACTATTATCATCGGCGACACGGGTTTCGATCATCCGGGCGCGGTTCCCGCCACGACGGAAAGCAATGCGAGCGTCGGCTGGACGATGCTTCCTGCCGACCCACGTAACGCGACCACCGCCTTTAAACAGCCGGGCCTTTATCCGCAGTTTCGGCATAACATGACGGCAAGCAAAGCGGCTGTTGGCGGATTCCAGCTGCCCACGGCGGGCCGCGCGAACTTCTGCTTCCTGGACGGTCATGCGAAATCGCTCGATATCGGAACCGCCATGCAGACAGCGGCAGCCGAAGATGGGAACACGCTGCGGGCCGAAGTAGCAGGCACCCCGGATACCCCCGGCGTCTACAACACCAGTTACGTGCTCTGGAATATCTATTAACCGTGGGGATCACCCCTCCCCCCGC
>JAZKEA010000061.1:0-300 GCA_040387315.1 Armatimonadota bacterium
TTGCGCTTCAAAATAGTGAGGATGTCGTCTTTGCGCGCCTCGAAGACCGGCATCAGGTAGGCATACGCACCCTGATTCGCAAGCTCGACGAACGCCGCATAATCCATCGTGGCGGCAAGGTAGCCGGAGATCAGCTGCGAAGTTGCCCCCTCCAGGTCACCGACAATGGAGCCTTCCAGGTTGCCGGTCCGGTTGGTGAACGTGTGCCCGAGCTGCGCGTCCGCCTGCAGGAGCGCCGTGATCTCTCGCATGGCTGACGTCGCGCGTGCCTCGACCTCCCGGATATACGCTTCGATGTCC
>JAZKEA010000061.1:310-2822 GCA_040387315.1 Armatimonadota bacterium
GAGAAGACCTTGGCAACGCCTTGAATGTCAGTCATCAGGATTATCCTTATCCGGCTCCTGGTATGCGCTTGCGCATACGACCTGGTAGCGCCGCAGCCGCTCCTGAAGGAGAAGTGCCGCCTGCCGGGTGTCTTGAAGCTCTTCCGTGAGCTTCTTCTCGCGGTGCGCCAGAACTGACAGGGCTGTCCTCAGTTCCGCGATGCGAGCATTCTTAGTCATAGTCACCTGGTTCGGTATCGGAGTCGGAACGTGACGGCGTTGCGCCGCTCTCGATGTCCCACTGGACGGAGCCGCGGTAAGGGCGCTTGTGCTGCAGCGTGACACGCTCGATCTCGCCGCCGGTGTGGATACAGGCAGGAAGGACGGCGACGTCGTTGGGCTTCACCGCGCGGGCCGCGAGCACGTCGCGAAAGGACAGGATCCGCACGTCGTCGGTGGTTACCGCTCCCTGGCTTTTGTCCAGGCGGGAGTAGGAGGGAGAGCGCCGGTAGAGCCAGCAGACGAAGGGGCTCCCCTCGATCTCCTCCTCTACCTGGAAAGCGCCGCCGAAACCGTCCTCCTGCTCGCCCAGGCGGACGACACGGACGGAGATTGTCTCACGCATGGATTACCTCCACTCGTTGCCGGGAACGGGATGGCGGCGCAGCGGGTCTCCGGCATAGAGCCGGTCGGACGGATCCGGACTGCAGGCCGGGGCTGCCACGGTGGTCTGGGTTGTCAGCTGACCGGCAACGGGACCGGACGCGCTGACGGTGTTGGTTTCCAGCGTGGCGATGTCGGCGATGACGTCTTTCCGCATCTTCGAAAGGTTCTCGAAGCGGTCGGCATCATCGGAAGACTCATCGCCTTCTTTGTGGTCGACACTCTCCCACTGCCCGCCGAGCAGTAGGTCCAGTACGTCTTTCTTGACATGCAGGAAAAGCGATCGGGGATTCTTCGAAACCTTGTCCTGGTACTGTTCGGCGATGATCGGCAGCAGCTCCAGCAGCTCCGCATCGGCCTTGCGACCGACCTGGGAGAGCAGCAGATTTGCCTGTGCAGTGGAGAGAGTGACGGGCACGAGGGTTTTCCTTAACGGCGCCGCGAAGCAGCGGCAGGGGCAGCAGGGGTGGACACTTCTGCAGAGGCTTCCGGGGTGCTGGTGCTGGCTACCGCATCAACGGTAACGGGAACGCGGGCGACATCAAGCGACGATGTTCCTGCCGCCTTGAGGCTGGCGTTCTCGGATTCCAGAACAGCGATACGAACGGCCTGGTCGCGGATGGTGGCATCTTTGTCCAGTGTGGAAAGGATCGCTTCCGCCAGGTCGCGCAGCGGCTGGGCCTCGGTGGAGATCGCGCCCTTGATGGCCTCGATCAGACCCTCGTGGTTGAACTCCAGCTCCGCGTTCTGCAGTGCTTCGTGCAGATCTTTCTTGGTGACGGGGACGCGCGGGCCGCCGAGAACGGCAGCGCGGGCGGAAACCGCTTCGGCGGATTCGTCTTCGTTTCCAGCGGCCTCGATAATAAAGCCCAGCTCGTCCATGTTGGTCGCGGTGCGGCCGGCAAAGGTAACGTGCTTGCCCTGGGCGATAGCGGCCTGCAGATCGGCGAGGCGGCTGTCGGTAAGGGCTTCAAATTCGGGATGTGGCATAGTTTTATTTCCTGGTCGAGGTGATAGGAGACCGTTGACGCGATGTCACATCGCGTCAACGGCTGCTTGGCGATTCACGCCCTAATCACCAACTTTAATTGGCGATTAGTTGCTGGTCGTCAGCTTGACCAGGGTGCCGGGGCGGGTGCAGATCGACATCGGGTTGGTCTGCATCTCCCACGGGATGTACTTGTCGTAGCCGGACGGATCGTGACCGATCTTGGCGTAGCGCGGCAGTCCCTCTGTGTTGGCATACTCCATGTAGTTGGCAGGGCCGTAGAACTGAAGGAACAGTTCCGGCACGCCGACGGGGAAGGCATACGCTTCCGAGGCAGGCACGTAGGCGATGCCGTTGACCGTTCCACGGTACTGGACATAGGTGATGCCGCCATGCTCGAAGCCCACATACCGGAGATCCTCGCGGTTCGGGTTGTGGGTCGATTCGAAGTGCATATACGCCTCGCGAACAGACTCGTGGCTGATGAACTTGTCGAACCAGGTCTTACCGCAGACCGCCACGATCTTGGTGTAAGGAGCGTCGCCGAGCGCGTCCTCGATCTTGTTCTTGACCGAGTTGCTTTTGGTGATCAGAACCTGAGCCGCGGTGCCGAGGGCATAGTCTTCGGTCGGCTGGGAGATCCCGAACTCGTTGAACAGGTTATAGATCACCGTCGAGCCGTCGGCGTCATAGATGATGCCCTTGACGGAACCGATCATGCCATACTCGACCGTGGCGTCCAGGCTGTTGATCTGGCGCTTCATGCGGCGCTGCATCAAGCCCTGAGCCGTCTCCAGCTCGCCCTGGCCGGGAAGCGGGCGCATGTTCTGCAGCTCACTCGCGGTAATCTGATCCTCGATCGGCAGGTGGTTCAGCTCGAAG
>JAZKEA010000062.1:0-2257 GCA_040387315.1 Armatimonadota bacterium
CTTCTGTTACGTGCCCAACGGCATCATCATGAACGACTGGACACCAACCACCGTTGGCGCGGGCTATGCGATGACGCGCATTCTCAAGCCCCTCGAAGCGTACCGAAATGACCTGATGGTGCTGTCCGGGCTCGCCGACCATAACGGTAACGAGCTTGGCGACGGGCCGGGCGACCATGCCCGCGCTGGGGCATCGTTCCTGACCGGGGTCCACTGCAAGAAGACCAGCGGCGCGGATATCCGCAGTGGTGTCTCCGCGGACCAGATCGCCGCCCGAGCCTTTGCCTCCGAGACCCGTTTCGCCTCCCTGGAGCTGGGCTGCGAAGACTCGCGAACGGTCGGTAACTGCGACTCCGGGTACAGCTGCGCCTACACCAACAGTATTTCGTGGCGGAGTCCGACCACGCCCATGCCGCCCGAAACAAACCCGCGCGCGGTCTTCGAGCGATTGTTCGGGACCGAGGACTTTCGCCTGGATCCGGCGACCCGCGCCCGCCGCGCGAAGTATCGCAAAAGCATCCTGGACATTGTCCGCGAGGATACACAGTCCCTCGTGCCGACCCTCGGACACGCCGACCGGCGCAAGATGGATGAGTACCTGACATCGGTCCGCGAGATCGAGGTCCATATCCAGAGCGCGGAGAAGGACACGCAGACGATGCCCGGACTGGAGAAACCGACGGGAATCCCGGTCGGCTTCGGGGACTACATTTCCCTGATGTACGATCTCCAGGTCGTCGCCTTTCAGACCGACATGACGCGCGTTTCGACGCTGATGATCGGGCGTGAGGGAAGCATGCGTACCTATCCCGAGATCAACATCGGCGACAGCCATCACCCACTGACCCACCATAGGAACAACCCGGAGTTTATCGAGAAAGTCGCCCAGATCAATACGTTCCACACCGATCTGTTCGGGAAGTTCCTCGGCAAGATGAAGGCCACGCCGGACGGGGATGGGTCACTGCTCGACCACTCGATGATCGTGTACGGAAGCGGCATCAGCGACGGCAACCGTCACCTCCATGAGAACCTTCCGATCCTGGTCGCCGGTCGCGGCGACGGACAGCTAAAGCCGGGCCGCCACATCGCCTACGAAAACAATACGCCCGTTGCGAACCTCTACTCGACCCTTCTGGACCGGGTCGGCGTCCGCCCCGACACGTTCGGTGACAGTACCGGAAAGCTCGTTCAGCTAACGCAGGTTTAATAAGGGGAACAGGTCACGTTTTACGCTCACCGCGGCCCCTCTCTCATTTCCGGGAGAGGGGCCGTTGTTCGTTTGCTCGGCGGCTGACAGAGTTACCGGCATTCTGATTGGAAACGGGGCGCATCAGGTAAAAGACCCTTGCTATGACTTCTATCACCGTACCGTCCCCGGTCGCGAATGCGGAGAATGCGCTGCTGCAGTTCGCGCGCACAATCCAGGCGACCAACTATCAATTTACGACCGCCACACCGGCGACCCATGAGCGCGTCAACCGCCGTCCCGACAACGAATGGGCGCGCAATCTTCGGGACGTCTTCGGCTGGAGCCGTCCGTTTCACACAGATCTGCTGCCTCCCGACTTGTTCGACCAGATGCGTGCTGGCGATGTCGCTGTGCCGCACGGCGATGGATGGCGCAGCCTGGTGCGGCTGTCGAGCCTCCATGGTCAGCTGTTTCTACATTCGGCCTACCCCACCGTGGATGCCGATTCCGTGTTCTTCGGACCGGACACCTACCGCTTCGCAGACGCGATCCACCAGCACTTCAGCTCTGCCGCCACCGGTTCGCAAAAGGTACGACGAGCGGTAGATATCGGCTGCGGGGCGGGACCGGGAGCGATTGTGACCGCACTTGCGCGGCCTGAGGCAGAGGTGCTGGCAGTGGATATCAATGATCGAGCTTTAAGCTTTGCCAGGGTGAATGCCATCCTCGCCGACACGCCAAATGTCCAGCCGCGCCACAGCGACCTGCTGACGAATGTGGAAGGCGAGTTCGATCTGATCGTTGCCAATCCCCCCTATCTTGTGGACCCTACGGAGCGGGCGTACCGCCACGGCGGCGGACCTCTTGGGGCAGGCCTGTCACTGGCGATTGTGGAGGCCGCGACCGAGCGGCTTGCCCCTGGAGGCATCTTGCTCCTGTATACCGGCGCGGCGATTGTGGACGGCGGTGATCCGTTCCGTGTCGCCGTCGAAGAGCGGCTTGCCGCCGCTCCGGGCATCTCGTGGACGTACCGCGAAGTGGACCCGGATGTGTTCGGGGAAGAGC
>JAZKEA010000063.1:0-2664 GCA_040387315.1 Armatimonadota bacterium
TGTGGATGATGGAGGGCGATGAGCGCCGGTTCACCTCCCTGGAAGAGTTCAAGGCGGCGTACTGGGAGCGCTATCCCGAGCGGCTGCAGGCGGCGCTGGAATCCCGGACACCTAAGAAGGAGGCCGACAGTGCCCTGTGACTATTCCAAATATCCGGCAGACTGGAAAGAGCGCCGGGTACGCATCCTGGAGCGAGCGAAACACCGCTGCGAGAAATGCGGCGTGCCCAATCACGCCGTGGGTTACCGAGATGCTGACAAACGGTTCGTTCCCAATGCTGGTAATGGCCCCTGTGATGCCGCCGGACAAGGTCTTTCCTGGCCTGATTACAAACCTCTGACCTACGGCGAGGCACAGGAGTTTGTCGAGCATCACAACGACTGCTACCAAGGAAAGCGGCGCGTGGATGCCGATGGGAATCACTGGTTCATCATCGTCCTCACAGTCGCGCACCTGGACAGGACCGGCGCACCCGGTCCCGAAGATGGCCCTTTCGACTGCCCGGATGACCGACTCCAGGCACTCTGTCAGGCATGTCATATCAAGCTCGATACGAAGCGCCACGTTGCCAAAGCAAAGCAAGGGCGCATGGATAGCCGCGCTGTCGGTTCTCTATTGGAGGTCGCCCATGCCAGCTCCTAACGGCACCGCTATCAAATACAAAGCCGTCGTGTTCGGCTGCAGCACCTGCGGCAATCGGCGGCGCTTCATCCTTTCTGAGGAAGAGGCGAACTACCTCCACGCGCAGTTCCTGGATAAAGAAGAGTTCCTTGTCTTCAACGCCTTCGATCTCACGGCGCGGCACCTGGCAGATGAGGGACGCTTCTCCCAGACGCTTCGAACCGCTGCCGTCAACGATCTACAGGTCTTCGAGATCGACGCCGACGAGATGAAGGCGATTCGGGAGACGGAAGAGGCGGAAGCCAAGGCGGGCAGCGCCGTGCGGCCTATCACCAAGATCAGCCTGGGAGGGGTGAAGCTCAAATGAAAGGATTGAGTTTATGGCAGCCCTGGGCTACCCTCATCGCCATCGGCGAGAAGCGTATCGAGACCCGGTCCTGGGGAACTGCCTACCGCGGCGAGCTGCTGATCTGTGCGACGGCAAGCACTCCGGCGGAAGGCTGGTCTGTTCTTGGTGACCCCGGATTCTTCAAGGTTCTCCCGAAAGCCGGTTATCCCAATCGTATCTCGTTCCCGCAAGGCGGGGCGCTCGCCCTGGCCTACCTTGCCGATGTACGCCAGATTGCCAGCGCAGGGCAGTGGGGTTATTCGTACCGGCGCAACGGCGACAAGGTGCATCAGCCGTGGGAAACGCTTTTTGATTATGAATTCGGCAACTACGGTGAAGGCCGCTATGCCTGGCATCTTGCGGACATCCGGCCCCTGCCGAATCCCTACAAGTGCCGGGGAGGACAGGGGCTCTGGATGGTTCCGCAGGAGACGCAGCGGGCCGTGTATCAGGCCCTGAATATGACCGCCGAGGAGATCGAAGTCTTCGGCGCGGACCCGGACAAACCGGCGATTGGTTCCCTCTTTGAATCTATGGAGGCTATTCCGTGACCCTTACCAAACGGCAGGAGATGGAGCAGGACGAAAGAACGAGCCGTGGCATATTTCTCCATGATTGGACAGATCCAATATCCCTGGAAGAAGCCAGGCAAAGAGCCGAGTATTTCCGGGGACGGGCTGCCGAAGTAAATCAGCAGTTGGCACAGGCACCTCGGCAGCGACTGGACCCTGAAGCAGACGTTGCGCATCAAGCATGGCGATCATCCGCAAAGAACGCAGTCCTCGTTTTTAATACCCACGTCAAGCGGCTTAACCAATGGATTTTTCAGGAGCAGGAACGGCTGAAGGCAGAAGACCGGGCCGAGCGGATACGGCAATTTGCCGATGACCCAAAGGGTGGACTGCTGTTATCCGCTTTTTCCTTACTGAAAAAGCTAAAGAAACAAGGCTGCCTGACGGACCCTGCGGACCTGGAAGTTTATGGTGATATAGGTACATTCCTAAACGGCTCCATGAAGGAGTTGTTATGAACCAATCAACCTACGACCGCCAGGTGGCGACGATAGACCTCATCCTTCACCTTCATTGGTACTGGTCGCTTCCTCGCCGCTACAAGCTGATCTATGGGGCGATCAAGGTGCGCCGCCATATGAAGCTGTACGCCGCCACAGTGCCCAATGGGATAAATACCCCCAAGCAGGCACGAGAGCGCTGGCTGGCAGAGGCGTTGCGCAAAGCCTGCATCACCGAAGATGATTTCCACCAGGGCGACCTGCTGGATGATCTGCGGGACTACCGCCTGCTCTGCGAATTGCACGATCTGCCTCTCTGCTGCCCCCACTATGTGAAAGAAAGACAATGACGACCCCTTCCCATCAAATCCCTCGCCTCAGCTTTACCGAGGCGGTTGCCCTGCTGCCCTCCGGTCCCACGATCAAGACGGAGCACCTGGAGACCGGCAAAGGCATCGAGCATACCTACTGGGAGCGCCGGGACCTCCTGCACCGGTTGACGGAGGCTCTCGATAACAACGATGCCGGACAGAGCGACTGCGGCATCTGGGAATCGCACGAGCAGGCCCGCAAGCACGGGTTCGGTTTCCGGTTCTGCCCGGTCAGTGATGGCCCCGTCTACTTTGTACTGACCGACCCCTAT
>JAZKEA010000064.1:0-2482 GCA_040387315.1 Armatimonadota bacterium
AGAAAGGTCCAGGGCTTTACCACATCCGGCGCAGAAAAACTGGTTCCTGGCGACTGCGGACGGGGGAATCTGAGACTGATGTCCACAGTTTGGACAGGTAAGGGCTATCTCACGGCGGCCACCGCCACCAATAAACTGAACTCTCATTTTTATACCGCTCCTTTCCGCACCCAGGGCGCGGGCTTTCAGAGATTCACCGGAAATGGACCGGCAAAATAAAAGGGCAAAGGATCGGCTTTCACCGAAACCCTGCCTCTGTGTCTCAATCGACAACGAGCGACGTCGCCCGTTTACTACTGCAGTATACCATTTTGTGAAAAATGGTGCACAATCCGGAAACCGGTTTAGCAGGCTCTCTGCAGAGTATAGATACCCAGTCGCAGACCGAAGTGAATCCGAAGGGATGCGGTTGACAGCACTCCCGTGAGATGCTAAAATTTGATGTTCCCCGGATAGGAGTTTTTTGTGCCTCAGAACGCAGCCGCTAATGTTGCCACTGCCGAACACGAGGCACCGCCACCCTTCCCCGCCGACCGAAACGCTCTGTCTTTGCGCCGCGCGGAACTGTCTGCCGGTGCTGTCGTAAACCTGCGCTTCACCCTGCAAAACGTAAGCGCGGATGCCGTCCTGCATGTTCGCCTTTCCCCAGCTTCCGCACCCTGGCTTTCCGTTCTGCCGACCGAGGCCGCGCTTGGCCCCGGTGAGCAGCAACCGGTAATAGTCCGGATCGAGGCCACCGGGGTAAACGCGGCGATGAAGGAGAGTGGAAACCCAACGGTTCCCATCGCACTTGCCTATCAGTACCTCAGGTCGGATGCCCGCAGCGGCGACAGCGGCGCAGCAGGAACCGGCGCGGTTTTTCTCCGACTTCCGACCTCGGTCTGCCCCTCGTGTCATCGCCATTTAGAGGAAGACGACACGACAGGTCAGGCACCGGATGTCTGTCCGTTTTGCTTCGAGCGGCTCCGCTCCTGCCCTGTTTGCGGCGCTCCGAACTCCTGGCTCGCGCGTACGTGCGTGCTGGATGAAAGTCATGTGGTTCGCAGCGCTCCTGACTGGCCGGTGCTTGGCGGCGAGCCGGGACATCGAGGCAGTCGCTCGGATATGCCGCGCCCCGCGGCGCTTGCCCTTTCTCGCCGCTGGTCGTATCCGAATGTTGCCCCATCCCGCCGTGAGCAGGCGCTCGCCTGGAGCGCCCCGGCAGCGGCTTATGGCCTGGTGACCGCAGCGGCGGCGACCACCGATGGTGACGCCCATGTGTATGCCTTCGATGCGGTTACGGGCGCACCCTTATGGGACCCTTTTCCCCTGCAGGCCCCGGTATATCCGGACCGGGGCGGGGTGGCGCTGGCGAAGGGCAGGCTCTTTGCGGCAGATGTAAATGGAGTGGTTGTCTGCCTGGATGCCGTGCGGGGGACTCGTTTTTGGGAGACGCGGCTGGATGGCGCGGCGCGTGTCTACGGCACAGTCGTTCCTACCGGCACAGGAGTGCTGCTGGTCAGTTCGGCGACTGCGGACGGCTTGGGTTGCCTTTTTGTCATAGAGACCGAAACGGGACGCGTTCAGCATCAGATAGCGCTTCCGGGGCCGAGTGATTCGACACCCGCCTTCGCGGACGGTAAGGCATTTGTGCATACCGATAGTGGGCACCTGGTTGCTGTCAATGTGACAAACGGAAAGATTCTCTGGTCCGTTCACTGTGTTCATGCCGATGACCCGGCGAACGGAACGGGTTTTGATTCCGCCCCCGTAATCTATGAGGGGCAGGTGTTTTCTGCCTCCGCCACGGGAACCATCTGGCGACACGCGGCGGCAAATGGCGAGGCGATCTGGAATCTGGCGGTGACCAACTCCCCGCTTTCCGGAACGCCCGCCCATGATGGAACGCTTTTGTATCTTCCCGCCGATGACGGGATTCACCTGGTAAGCGCCGGGAACGGACGCTCAGTGCGTCGCTATCCGACGCGGCTGCCGGTACGGTCCGCTCCTGTCGTGCTTGGGACCACAGTCTTTTTCGGCGCGACGGACGGGGTTGTCTGGGGGGCGATGCCGGGACGAACGCTGGAGCGTCTTTATGAAACGGGCACGACCGGATCGCAGATTATCGCCGCTCCTGCCGCAAGTGACGGAGCCTTGTTTGTGACCGCAACCAACGGCGTGCTCTACGCGTTAAACATAGGGTGACGGCTGCAGGATGCTGACTCGATACCGAATATGACCGCAACGGAGACCGACAACAAAATACTAAGCCTTTTCGAGGGTGCGGGACCGGTGGAAACCCCGACGCCGGGGTCCAAAGCCTGGCTCGCCCGTGACCCTGCCCGAGACGGCAAACCCGTGCTCATCAAGCGGGTCACCCCGAATGTCGGCAAGGGCCGCGCGACAGGGGCGCTTTCCCTGATTCATCCCAACATTGTCCGGACACGACGCTGGCTGGCGGACGGCAGCACGGTCTATGTGGTGCGCGACGTGGTGCGAGGAC
>JAZKEA010000064.1:2492-2949 GCA_040387315.1 Armatimonadota bacterium
CACGAGCAAGGCCAGCGCGACCAGCTTGGAGTCGGCGAACACGGAGGCGACGCGGCAGAGCGCCGATGTCGTGCGCCGTCTTCTGCTGCCGGTGGTGGATGCCCTCGAATATGCCCACGGTCAGGGGTTCCCACACGGCGGGATTCTGGCGGAGAACATCCTGATAACTGAGGACGGCACTGTCGGTGTCAGCGACTTTGGAAGTATCGATCCGCGAGCGACCCACCATCTGCGCATTTACGGCGGTGCGCTCACACCGCAGGCCGATATTACCGCACTCAGCAAGGTGATCGCGGCCTTTCTGCCCACGACCGGGGCTTTCGCCAGCCTTGTTGTGCGCGGACGGATCGAAGGGATTCTCAGCCGCTGTGACACCCTGAATGATCTTCGGGAGGCGCTGAACGCACTGGAGAAGTTTGCCACGGCCCCCGCGCCACGACCGGAAACGGCAGCACCT
>JAZKEA010000064.1:2959-10531 GCA_040387315.1 Armatimonadota bacterium
CGGTCGCCCCGAGCATTGCGGGAGTTCAGCCGGTCCTCCGTCAGAACGCGCCCGCAGCCGTAAACGACGGTCCCAGCGGAGAACTCTTATGGGAACAGGACGGAAGACCGCCGCGTATTTCGCCCGGCGGGGGCGGCGTTGCGATTTTGCTTCTGTCTAATTCGGGTAAAAAGCCGCTGATCGTTCGCATGATCGCCACTCAGCACGCCTGGCTCAATGTCCGCCCGCTTGACCTGCCGCTGACCATTCCCGCGGGCGGCACCGCCCGTGTCCCGTTCGTCGTTTCCGCGGCCCGGCTGTCCCCCGGCGAATACCGCAGCGAAGTGTACCTTTCAGCCAGCGCCTCGGACAGCGGCAGCGGCGGAGATGTCCAGAACCTGTCCGGCGGCTGGTTTCGCCATACTGCAGAGATAAGGATTGTCGTAGAAGGCGGCGGCTTCCGGTAAAATAGAATGAGAATGCAGCCAACGACTTTCAAAAATAGTACCTTCGTGATTCGCCTGATGTTAATCGCGTGCCTGCTCTTTCTGCCCCTGCTTGTCCACGCTCAGGACGACATCTCGGAGGCGGAAATCGGCGAGGCGGCGGGTCCGGTGCGCGATCTTCGAGCGATAAAAGATAAAACCGTTATCTTTGTCTTTGATGTCTCCGGTTCGATGCGCGGTGAGAATCTGCGGCGGGCTCGCGAGGCAACGGTTGGCATTCTTCGCGAGGGCACCGGTACGGGTGACCGGGTCGTTCTTTTCACCTTTGGCGCGGGCTATAAAAAGGTGTTCGACAAAACACTGGAAAGCTCGGCGGATAAAGCGGCGCTGGTCGAACAGGTGCCTTCCCGTCCCGAAGAGGGTGCGGGAACCAATATCCGCCGTCCGCATCACGAGGCGCTAAAGATTCTGGAGCAGACACAGCCCCGCCCCGGCGCGGTGATCCTGCTGACGGACAGCTTCAACGACGAGCCAAGGCCAACCGACCCCTCCTATAGCGATTACCTTCGCTATTACACGGCGGGAGGCCAGCTGAACAAGTACCCGAACACGCCGGAGAATCGCGACTATGAGCGACTTCTGCAGAAGCTGTATCGATCCCGAAAGATCAAAGCCTACGGTATCGGCGTCCAGATAGACGAAAGCGGACGGCCTGGTGAGCGGCTGCCACAGGCAGCGCCCTCCGTCACCAGTCTCCCGGCGACACCCGTGGTAAGCAGCGTCGTGCGCGAGGAAAAGCCCACATCTCCCCTACCCTGGATACTCCTGGGCGCGGCGGCTCTGCTCGCTCTCCTGGCGGCCTTGCTCCTGCCCCCGCTGCTCCGTGCGGCTACCTTCCGACTGACGGGGGGACCAGCAGGGCCGAAAGACT
This sequence comes from Armatimonadota bacterium, assembly GCA_040387315.1. Taxonomy (GTDB): domain Bacteria; phylum Armatimonadota; class Armatimonadia; order Armatimonadales; family Armatimonadaceae; genus JACMJB01. The sequence continues at coordinate 4,316 of JAZKEA010000064.1, forward strand.
TCAGCTTGAAGAACGGACAGGTCGTCCGCCTGGGAGGCAAGGGAGCCAGCTTCGCCGGAGATGCCTATCCGCTCCCAGGACTGGACGATCCCGCCGCCGAGATACGAGCGGCACGCGGACAGCTTCGCCTTGCGCCACTAGGGGTAGTGGCAACGGAACGAACACCCGCTGCGGTACCCGCGCAGGGGGGCAGCAACCAAAACGTACTCCCACGTGTCTTTCATAACGGGCTTCCTCTGGAAAAAGAGGAGCCTCTGGGTTACGGCGACGAGATACGCGTTTCGGTGCCCAACGCTTCCGGCGCGGGCGTCCCGCGGGAATTCCGTCTAAAGCTCGACGACCCACGAAAAACTTTTTAGAACCGCCTGAGATCGATCCACGGTAACAAGACTACATGCCAACAAAACTCAATCTGCGCCCCCTAGTGCGCCTTGTGCCCTGCCTTTTCGCAGCCCTGCTTCTGCTGGTTATCGGCGGAACCGCGAACGCGGTTCCGCCGACGCTGACCCAGGCCCCCGGCGACGAGCTGAAGAATATCTACAAGGCAGGCGACACCGTCATTTTCCGCCTGACCTATAAAGACCCTGATGGCGACCGGATTCGCACCGCCAAGTTCATTGACGAGTCCGGAAGCGCCCCCCTCGAAACGTATACTGTGGATGGCGGAACCCCGGAAAACGGACAGAACATCAAGTGGGAGGCTCGTGGCGGCTTCGACAAGGGCGGTCACAAGGGCTACTTTTTGGTCACCAACAATGTTGGTGAAACAGTTCGCTATCCGGAGAACCCCGAACAGCGCTACACATTCACCGTCGCCAGTGTCGCCGATAAATGGATCGTGACGATTATCGGCATCCTGGTGGGCCTGCTGTTTGTCCCGTTTCTGGTCTATCTGATCGCGCGTTCGGCAAATAAGAGAGGCAACCCCTCCAGCGCGGCACGAATCGGACTGCTGATCGGAATTTTTGCCGCCCTCGCGATATATATCTACGAATTTATGGGAGTCTATGATCCGCTGTTCCTTGCCATAGGCGGAGTCGCTGCGCTGGCGTTGTTTATTATTGTGCTGACCCGCCGCTAGAATAGCGGACCCGTTTCGGAGACCGGAAGTATGGAAATCTACCCACGCGACCTCGGAAGTGAGAACTACCTGGCGATCCTGCGCCGCCGCCTGTCTCCGGTGACGGGTATGGCGCATCATCGAGCGCATGGGATAGGCATGACGGCGGCAGCCCCGACTGCAACGGATTTCAAGCCGATGCGCAATCGTCGGCTGCGCCGGTACTGGACACGGGGGCTGAATCTCAGCGAGGAGGAGGCGGAGAAGGCGGCCTCCCTTGCCTGGAACAGTGCGCCGGGGACCGGTGCGCGGGTCGTCAGTATTATCTTCTCCATCTACCTGGCTATTTTTACTATTGCCACGGTGGCGAGCGGAGTGTATCCGGCAACCTTTGCTCTTTTCGTCGGATGGGTCGCTCTTATGTTCGGGATGATGGCTTCACCGCGTCAGGCGCTTCATAAAGCGCATCAGCGAGCGCTGGAGCCCATGGAGATTGAGAATCTTCTTCCCACCGCCCGGGGCCGGATGGAAACGACGTATCTAAACTTGATTCGTGATGCCCGTCAGACCGAGATCCCTTCCGTTGCCGCTCAGGAGGATATCAGAGTCGCCCTGCGAGCGATGGGCGAGACTATCGCCCAGCTGCCTGCGGACCCTGTCCGTCCCCAGGACGCCGCTACGCTGACCCGAAGCGTACAGACCCTTCGGACTCAGGCATCCGGCGAAACCGACAGCGTGGTCCGTGATTCACTCCTGCGACAGGCGGCGACACTGGAAAAACAGATCGGGAGCGCAGACGCATCCGCGAAATCCGCCCGCCGCGCTCAGGCCCTGCGCCGCGAGGTGCGGGTTCAGATGGATGCACTTCGAAATGCCCTGCTATCTTTCAATGACGGCGCTTTAGCCGCGCATCAGACCGGAGCGCTAACCACCGCCCTGAGCGACGCTATGCAGCAGGTTGCCACCGAAACCCACGCTATCGCGCTTGCCCGTCAGGAGCTTGCGGATCAGGAACTCTCCGGTCTCTTAGGCACGACGCCTGTCCAGCATAGTCAGGCCGCGCCCGCCGTGATTCCCGCACCTCAGCCGGTAGAAAAACCGTTGCTGACCCCACAGCCACAGGTTCAGGAAGCGCCGCCCCAGCAGCAGGTCGGTCAGGGCAAGCAGTGGTGGCGAAATGGCTAGTGTGGCCGTGCCGCTCAGGGTACGCTGCGCATGAAATTGTATCCCCAGGACTTGCGTGAACAGTTTCACGTCAAGCTCATCCGGCGACGCAGTGGGGCGTCCAATGCCCTGACTGAAAATACGGGGACCGAGATCACGCCTCATCTGGGACGGTTGGGGAAGGTTGCGCGGCTTTGACGTCCAGCCGGATGTCCGCCGGAAGGTTTGGTCGCGAAACCAAGGGCTTGATGCCAAGCAGGCGGCAGTCGCCATGCCGGCGGCGGCAGAAACAACACAGTCGGTCGCCTGGCTGTCACAATTCTTCCTGACGGGATTAACCGGATTGGTGACTGCAATCCTTGCAAAAAAAGGGATCGTGTCGTCGCCTGAAGCCTGGGGAACCTTAGCCCTGGCAGCAGGAGCAGCCACTTACCCCAGTTTTGTGATGTGGCCGCGGGCGGCTCTGAAATACCTCTACAAGAAACCTATCTCGGCAGGAGAGGTCGAAAAGCTGCTCCTGGATGTGGACACGGATTTAGAGCGCAGTTATCTTGAATTGATTCGCCATACTGTTCTGCAGCCGGTACCGGAAGAGGCACAGGAAGATGTGCGGGCCGCTGTCGTGTCGCTTGGCGAGGCCGTTGATAACCTGCCGCTGATCGACCCGGCTCAGACCGATACTCAGGCATTGCGTGAGGAAGCTGCCGCCCTTAAAGCGCAGGCGATAACGGAGCCGGATGTGATAATCGCCGAATCGCTGGGACATCAGGCGGAGGCGCTTCTACGCCGTGCGGACGCCGCGGATCGCTCCGCACAGTACGCCCGGCGAATCGCGGCCCTGCGCAAAGAGATTAGCGCACAGATAGCCGCGGTGCAGGAGGACCTCTCGACGTTCAACTCGACCAGTGGGGCCGCATTCGACCGTTTATCACTGTCACATATTGCTGAGGGCGCTCGGCGTGTCGCCACTATCTCCGGCAGTGCCGCCGCGGCCCGTGCCGAGCTGGATGGCGTTATGGATACGCCTTCCCTCGGAACACCTAATACCGACTCTTTTAAGGTAACACAGGACTGGCAGCCCTCTTTAGGTGCTGAAGATCAGCCCGTTCAGAATCTTCAAGTAACGATAAAATAAAACAAATGACAGATATAACCAACGGAACCACACCTGCTGCACCGGCACCCAACGCACCTCTTCCACCGGGACCGACAAATTCGCCGTCCGGTCAGGGCGGTAACGCGCGGCCTGCCGCCGATGATCAAAAGCTCCGGGGCGTTTCCCGCTCGCTGATTATCGGAGTCGGCGGCACGGGCCATAAGATCATGCTCGATGTGCGAGAGCGTCTGCTGCAGAAGTACGGCAGCCTCGACAAGCTCCCCATCGTCTCGTTTTTGCTGCTGGATACCGACCAGGCGATCTTCGGCAAGAACCCGAACTATTCCGATGCCGCGAACCTGGATAACGCCGACAAGATCCACATGAGCGTTTACGGTGTCGAGAACCTGCGGCGAAACCTGCGCGAATATCCCCACTTGCGCGACTGGCTTGACCCACGAACACTTTCCGGGGATATTCATCAGGGAGCGGGAGCGGTCCGCGCGCGCGGGCGTCTCGCTTTTTTCTGGAACTACGACACCATCTCCAAACGCATTCAGGAAGAAGCGGTTGAGATAACCAAGGACTCCAGTAAGGCTGCTGCGATCAAGAACGGTCTGCAGGTTTCCGAAGGGGTAACGGTTTATATCGTCGGGTCGCTGCTCGGCGGAACGGGCTCCGGTATCTTCCTGGATCTCGCGTACGGCGTAAAGGAACTGCTCAAGTCACAGCGCATGCTGGAGACAGTCGGCATTTTCTCCATCCCGCCGAACACATCAGCGGTCGCGGTAGATAACCGGCCCAACGCCTATGCCAGTCTGCTGGAGCTGAACCACTACACGGATCCGTCCACCGCATTCACCGCCCAGTATAAAGCGGACCAGCCGGGTATCGAGAACGCCGACCCGCCCTTCCGTTATACCTACCTGGTGGATACGTCCTCACCGTCTGCGAACCTGGGAAGCGTCGACCGTCTCGTCGAGATGGTGGGTCACAGCATGTTCCTGGACCTCACCAGCGAGTTCCAGCGGCAGAAGAAGTCCAACCGCGACAACTTCGACCAGTTTCTCACGAACCCGGATGACCTGGGCTGCCCTCAGAACTTCCTTTCCATGGGACTTGCCGCGATTCACTTCCCCAAGGAAAAGGTGCTGGATGCCTGCTCCGCTCGTCTTGCGCGGCAGATCGTTACCCGCTGGACCGAGCCGCTGCAGCGCGTGGCGAACATCGGGGCGTTCACCGAAACAGAGATCAATCGCCTTGGCCTGGACCCGAACGAAGTCCAGCGCCAGGTAACGATCGTCAGCGCGGAATCGGGCGAACTGCTCCGGGATGCCACCAGCGCCTACTGGAGCGGCGTCAACCGGCAGTACGAGACCGCCTATCCCGGCCACGGGCGGGTTGTCGAGTTTCTTACCGCCAAGCAGAAGGAACAGGAGGTCAAGCTCGTTGACAACGATCCGAACCCGGACCTTCTGGGGAAACGCCGACAGAACCTGGGCGAATACCTGTACCAGATGCAGCAGAACCTCAGTTCGCTGATACCTGCCAAGGAGAAGGCCCTGCGCGGCTTTATCTCCGACTGTGTCAATGACCCGAACCGACGTCACGGCGTCGCGCGAGCCTTTCTGGACCAGGCGACGGAGCGCTTCCGCTCCTATGCCGAGCAGCTGGCAAAGCTGCGCGACCAGGCAAAAGAGACGCTGGCTCCGACGGCGGGAGAGCGTGATGGTCAGCTGGGCGAGATCCAGCGGCTCGCGAACGACGCCATGCTCACCCTGATCATGGGGGCGAAGAAACGCGAGATAGACGAGCGAAAAGATGCCTACCTGAGATATGCCCGCCAGTGGGACACAAGCTTCATCGACATCCGGTCGATGGAGGCCGCGATCCACTTCTTTGGCGCAATGGTCGGAGTTCTTGAGGGTCTCAAAACCGAGATGGATGCCTATATCGAGCGGATGCGCTCTTTGGAGGCGTATTTCCGTAAAGAGGAGCAGACCGCCATCGAGAACCCGGTCGATGTCAACGGGGCTATCCTCTTTGATCGTGGTCGGCGTGTCGAGCTGGAAAACGGGGTCACAAGCTATGTGGACGGTGATATCGACCACCGTTACGCCGCCTATGTCGGGGATGGGGCAGCGCCTGATAACGCGTCGGTCAATACCGCGAGTGCGCAGACCCTGGAAGAGCTGGGGACGGCGGGCAACATCTATGGTATCAAGGACAGCGACCTGAACCGGATCAAGCAGGTTCTCACCAATCGCGCGCGGGCCATTTTCGCGCCGGTCGCCAATGAGTCGGTTCTGGATAAGTTCTTTGAGAAATACGGCGAGGGGACGGAACGGTCCGTCGAGGAACTGCGCCGTGTGTACTCCCTGTCACAGCCCTTTATCCATCTGCAGGAGAACGCGCCGAACTACAAGCATCATCAGAACAAGGAGCAGACCATTGTCGGCATGATGCACGGGGCGGAAGGCCGGACGGATGCCGAGGCCCGGTTCCTGACCATGCTCCGCGATACGGTCCAGGGTATCCGAGACGGTCAGATCAGCAATGCCAATGAGCATCATCAGGTGCTGTTCCTGCGGGAGCGTGCCGCCTTCCCGCTGCGTCTTCTGGAGGGTATGGACTCGTACCGCTTCGCCTACGACCAGAGTAAAGCGCAGGGGGCATCCGCGAACCCGATCCACACCCGTAAGGATGTCCGCGAATGGGTGCGGATCTCGCCACCGTCGTTTGAGGATCAAAAACACGCCTGGCAGGCCTTCTGCGTCGGCTGGGCTTTAGGCGTCATCGGCGAAGAGCGCGATGTTCGCTATACCGCGACCGGAGCCCGTGAGACCGTCCGGTTTATCGCCTCGTATCGGGACCGATTTGGAATGGCGAAGAGTGA
>JAZKEA010000065.1:0-14231 GCA_040387315.1 Armatimonadota bacterium
CGAATCCCACAGATCATCCTGAACAGAAACGGTAGCACGCACCGCCTTCACGTGCCCATCAAAGAAGACAAAGTTTGTGAAGCCGCCGCCGTGGCCCTTAATGGCGGAGTAACGGCTGTCACCCCATTTACCATCATCGGTACAACGATAGGCAAGCCACCGAGCTTCCAGGTCGATCTGGGGCAGTCGGCTCTCAGCGATCATAATAGTGCTTGCCGGGGTTTGAAGCGTGGCGATGGTGCCCGGTCCGTTGGTGCCATCGTTGGGGCTGGGCCAGATGCCCTGGTCAAGACCAAGCTCATTCTGTCCGGCATAGTTGTTCACGGCATAGGACCGGGGGAAGCGGGTCGTCTCATCCCCGGGTCCGGCATCGCCGCCCCACCAGTTTGAATACGCTGTCCAAGCCGCATTGTTATCCGGGCACTGGAAGACACCACCGTTGCCTTCGGTGGTAAACTTGGTCCCCTGACCGGCGGCACTCTGACCGACGCCACGTCCGCCGCTTTTGATGTAGGGGTAGGTCAGGTCTTTCCAAGAGCGGGACTTGTTCTGGGTGTCAAAGTTCCAGGGAAAACCGCTGCCGTCCTCCATATATCGCTTGAACGGCAATGTCTCATCGTAATCCTGAACATACATCATGGTTGCGGTGCCGATCTGCTTCAAGTTGGAGAGGCAGGAAGTCTGTCGGGCTTTTGCACGTGCTTTCGCAAAAACAGGGAACAGGATAGCGGCGAGGATGGCGATAATCGCTATCACGACGAGGAGCTCGATAAGGGTAAATGCTTTTGAGGAGTTGCGGCGGATGGTGAGTGGCATCTTTGCGGGTACCTTTCTGGGTCGGGTTGCTGTTTTTAGTCGTCTTCGGCTGTCGGAAATGAATTTTTACAGGACTACTTCGAGCCTGCGGGTTTACCGTACATATTTGGATAAGAGGGCGCTTTGTCGGGATCAGCCCCGGTAGACACTTTTCCCTGCCCTGGGCCTGCTGCGGTTGCGGGCGCTGCACCAGTTCCAGATGCGGGCGGGGCCTCTGCCTGCTTATTGCCGCATCCTGTCGAGAGTGTGCAGAGCAAAGCGACACAGCCAACAGCTGCAAAAAATTGAGGGCGGAATATCCACGAAATGTTGATCATTTTAATCCTTTCTTGATTGTGGTGCCGACGTCGTCTCGCGGACAATCAGTTCTGCAGGCACAAGGAGGTGGGAGCCCTGTTTACGCGAGCCATCGATTATGTCCAGCAAGAGCCCTGCCGCACACCTACCCACACTGCGAATATCCTGGCGCATCGTGGTTATCAGCGGAGTTCGGCTGGTCGCATGGATATTGTCGTCGAAGCCGATAATAGACATCTCGTCAGGAATGGAAATCGAAGATTTGATCAAGCCGTCGCAGGCACCGCGGGCAATTACATCATTGAAGCAGAACAGGGCAGTGGGACGGTCTGAAGTGTTAGGAAATCGAGCCAGCAAGCCAAGGGCATTGTCATACCCCTCCTGGTAGCGATATTGTCCGGGGAAAACGTACTCGGATAAGTACGGGATTTCCGCCGCTTCCAAACCCTTACGGTAGCCGTTGAGACGCTGCGTATTGCTTCGTAACTCAGGGTTGCCGCAGAGCGCTGCGATCTTTCGATGACCGAGCGAAACAAGATGAGCGACCGCGGCTGCGGCTGCCCCCTCATTGTCAACGTCCACGAAGGCTACAGTATCGCTCTCGGGACTATCTCCAACCAGCACAAAAGGGATGTCATTTCGTGCCTCAAGAGCGGGCACAATGTCGCTGTTGCTTCGGGGAATCACCAGCAGTAAGCCGTCACAGTGTCCATCACAATAAGAGGGCAGGCTGGGGAGTGTCTCCTCCCAGCTGTCTTCTGTAAAGATAACGGTCTTCTGGTGGCGCTGCTTGCTGACATGAAGAACCCCATCCAAACACGCGCCGAGGTAAGGGTCCGTGGTGACGGATGCCTGATCATAAGCCATGATCAGGCCTATGGTCTCCATCCGCTTCCGGGAGAGGCCACGTGCAATGGCATTGGGGTGATAGCCGACACGTTTGGCGGCAGCAACAACGCGTTCGCGCGTCGCAAGGGCAAATTTTGCGTTTGGTTTCGCGTTCAGTACTTTACTTACTGTACTGAGAGAGACATTCGCCTCACGCGCTACTTCACGGATGGATGCGGCCACGAATCCCTCCTCCCATAAACAATCAAATCAAGCGGCGATTGTAACAATTCAAGCGGTTTCATCAATGAAACCTTCACAGCTAAAACTAATTCAAGCGGTTTCATTGATTTTACATCTCCCGCTATTTGGTGTCAATACCCGTTCGTAGATTAGCGCAAACAAAAAACGAGCCAGGCAATTTGCCTGGCTCGTTTTTTGTTCCAATAGGGAAAAGAGCTTACGCTTTTTCTGCAAGCGCCTGAGCGCGGGTGAGGTCCACGTCGATGCCAGGGCCCATCGTCGAAGAGAGAGTAATCTTCTTGATGTAGCGACCCTTGGATGTCGCGGGCTTGGCCTTCAGAAGCGCCCCGAGAAGAACATTCATGTTCTCCTGAAGCTGTTCCGAGGTGAAGCTCGCCTTGCCGATCGGGGCATGGATAATACCGCCCTTTTCGACACGGTACTGCAGGCGGGTCGCTTTCTTGATCGCGTTAACGACTTTGGCGACATCCGTGGTAACCGTACCGGACTTAGGGTTGGGCATGCGAGGACCAAGCATACGGCCAAGCTTACCAACCGCAGGCATCATATCGGGCGTGGCTACCAGCACATCGAAGTCTCGGAAACCGTTCTGGATCTTGGTGATCAGATCATCAGCTCCTACGACGTCGGCGCCTGCGGCCTCTGCAGCCTCCGCGTTGGCTCCCTTGGCGAAGACAGCGACCTTCTGGGTCTTGCCGGTGCCGTGAGGCAGTTCGGTTGTTCCACGAACGACCTGCTCGCCCTGGCGGGGGTCAACGCCCAGCCGAACCGCGACATCAACCGTGCTGTCGAACTTGGTAGAGGAGGTGGCCTTTACCAGTTCAAGGGCATCGGCGGGCTCATACTCTTTGAGTCCGTCTACCTTGGCAATCTCCGCCTTAAAGCGCTTGGAGATAATATGCTTTCGATCTTGCTTTCGCATTGTACGTTAAACTCCGGTGGTGCAAACGGGGTTCGGCCCCTCCCACAGGTCAGAAAGTGTTCGGCATAAAACGCCGGCACTCTGCTAATCCTTGACGTCGACTCCCATGGAGCGAGCGGTTCCCTCGATGACTCTCATTGCGCCTTCGATATCGTTGGCGTTCAGGTCGGGAAGCTTAGTTGTCGCGATCTGACGGACCTGCTCACGGGAGAGCGTTCCGACTTTGGTGCGGTTCGGCACACCCGATCCCGCCGGGACGCCAAGCGCCTTCTTGATGAGGTCGGACGCGGGAGGCGTCTTGGTCTCATACGTAAAGGAACGGTCATCGTAGATGGTGATAACAACGGGGACAATGGAGCCGACCATATCCGCGGTTTTCGCGTTATAGCCCTTGATAAACTCCATCATGTTGATGCCATAGCCGCCAAGCGCAGGGCCGACGGGCGGGGCGGGAGTCGCTTTGCCCGCGTTGATGGCGAGCTTAACGACGCCGACTACCTTCTTTGCCATTCTGAAACTCCTTGTAGTGGTAGCGACGGTTCCTTATTAGAACCATCTCCTACGTAAACAGGCTGGAAGGGAAGTATCACTACTTCCCTTCCAGCGAACAACGAAATTTACTCTACGAAATCTTCTCGACCTGGTTATAGTCCAGCTCGACAGGCGTGTCTCGACCAAAGATGGAGATCAAAACACGCAGCTTTTCACGCTGCTCGTTGACATCCTCGATCTTGCCGGTGAAGTCGGCGAAAGGTCCTGCGGTGACACGAACGACCTGATTCTTTTCCCATGTCAGACGCGGCTTCGGCGCGGCTCCCTCGGTCGCCTCCAGAATCGCCTGAATCTCACGGGGCTGCAGGGGAACTGGCTTGCTGGTCCCGGAGGTTCGCGATTCTCCCACAAACCCGGTCACACCCGTCGTGCTTTTCACGAGATACCACGTGGAGTCATCAAGAACCATCTCGATCAGCACATAGCCGGGGAAGACCTTGCGCTTGAACTCCGCCTTCTTGCCGTTGCGGTTGCGGATTTCCGTATCCGTGGGGACAAGGATTCGAAAAACCTTGTCCTTCAGGTTCATGGTTTCCGCGCGGCGCTCGATATTGGTCTTGACCTTATTCTCGTGACCCGAGTAAGTATGAACTGCGTACCAGTGTTTCTGCATTTTTCAATCCTCGTCTGCCGGGAGCGGGAGGCAGACGCATCCATACGGCTTTGTACAATACGGGTAGGATAGTGCCGCTCTGCTGCCACCCCGAAGCCCTGCCGGAAGACAGTGCCAGCCTGACGTGCGCATTGGCGCCAATCTCTGTCTGCTGCGTCTGCTACGCGTGGGCGAACAACTTATCACTGATCAAGCTAAGGATAGCGTCAATGCTGCCACAATAGGCGGCGACCACCGCAATCAATATCAGAACAACCTGAGTCAAGCGAATAAGATCCGCTCGCGACGGCCATTCCGCCTTCTTTAGCTCGGCATTAACATCACGCAGATACTGTAGGAGACCGCCCGCCTTGGGGAGCTCTCCTGCCACACGGACGGGTGTGTCTGATGCTGCCATCTTCTTACGCTGCCTTCTCGAATGCGCTCCGCGCATTTCAGATGCAGAAACTGCATCTCCGCTCGCTGTCGCGATTGCCGCGCCGTCACCTTTTCGGGTGTGTCACCGCTTCACGGAGCGGCGAAAAGTCGTTAAAAAAACAGGGTGCGCTCGAAGTCGCCCCTGTTACAGGTCAATCTATCATATCCTCGGGTCGGTGTCAAACCGGAAAAGTAGACATCCTGAACACTCCCGCGACACGCGTTGTGCCGCGGGAGTTCGCCGAAAACCGCCTACTTCTGGAAATCTACTGACGTCGTTTCCGACACCTCTCCTGCCGCGCCTACCGCCTCTACAGACGCAGAATAGGTTAGCTTTGAGACGCCGGGAAGCGAAGACAGTTTAATGCCCGGCACACTCCAGTTACCCTGAGCATCCGCTTTTACCTCACCTTCGGTGACGGTGCCGTTTGCCGGAATGATGAAGAGGGTTCCCTGATAGCGGAGATGATACCGGACTGTCGCATTTGGAGCGGCTTTTCCGCTGAGCGTGACGGTATCACTGCCAACGGACGCTCCCGATTGTGGGCTGGTAATCGTCGGTTTATCCGGCGCGCCCGCGGCGATAGTGAGTGACTGTCCTGCGGACTGGGTCACCGTTTTCCCGGAGGCAGAGGTAAAGGTCACCGTGATAGGCGCCTGAGCAAGGGAATCTCCCTTTCGCACCGTGTACCTGCCGGTGTAGACCCCCGAAGCTTCTTCCGTCAATGCCCTGTCCGTCACTGTGCCGCCGATGGCGAATCGCGCCTTGCCGCCCGGCTGTGCGGTCAGCTTAACCGTCAGCTCATCGCCCGGTTCCAGCGTTTTGGTATCCGGTGTAAAGGTAATATCGGTGATCAGCGCCTCAGCGGGGCTCAGAGTGAAGGCCCACTCCCGGCGCGTTTCATTTCCCGCATCGTCCCGCACAACAGCCACTGCGGTGTTCCTGCCGTTAGGCAGGTCCGCCTCCGGACGATATGAGAAGAACGCCTCGGTGATCGTTGCCTGAGAGGTAACATCCTTGCCGTTGACGATCAGTCGCGTACTTCCCGAGGCGATACCGGTACCGGCATCGGACAGGGTTCCATAGACCAATGGCCGACCGGGAGCTAGAGAGGAGTTCGGCGCGGGAGAGAGACTTGCTAGAGTCGGGCCTACGGTGTCGACGTTCAGGGGCTGTCCGGACTGAAATGTCGGCGACGTAGCAGTGCCCTTTTTCAGTGTCGCCAGCAGCGAAGCGCCACTGACATTGATCCCAGTAGGTACGGTGAAAGTCCCGACGTACGTGCCGGGGTTCGTTTCGCGAAGCGGGACACTGCGTGCGGCCTCGATTCCGGGGATATTGAGCGTTGCGACCGATCCCGGCGTTCCCTGCAGGGTGACCGTAATATTGTCACCTGCCCGCAATGCGCGTGTTGCATTATGGGTAAGTGACGTAATCTCCACCGCAGAGGAACCCGGTGCGGGGGGTGTCGTCGGCGTGACACCGCCTCCTGAACTGCCGCCGCTTGTCGCGATCACGACGGTTCGGCTCTCGGGCCGCCACTTAACATCCGCCCCCAGCGCTTCCGACACAAAGCGCAGAGGAACCAGCGTTGTTCCGTTCACCGCCTGAGCGGGCGAGGATAGAGTTCTTGTCTGACCATTGACCTGCGCCGTCGCGCCCCCGATCTGAAGGGTCACCGAGGTGCTGCCCTTGACAGCAAGGATCGTCTTGCTGGCCCCGTCATAGGCGACGGAAGCGCCCAGCTTTTCAAAGACGCCGCGCAGTGGGACGAGCACGCTGCCGAAGCGCTGGACCGGCTGCTGCCCCGCGAACCCAACGACATCGCCATCCACGGTTACATTTATGTTTTGCGCCGCCACAGGCCCTGCGGAGAGTGCGCCCAGAGCGACGATTGCCAGGGCCGATGAACCGGCTGTGTAGGACTTTGGTTTCATGGTTATCACTTTCGATGAGAGATTATCCTGAACGCGATCTGTCCCGCGATACTTTCTCTCACGAAAACTCCTACCACAAACTGCCAAGCGTTCAAACTTTCACAGTTGGTCCAGTTCCGCCTCTGCTGCCACTCGTGCTTCCGTTTTCCCGGCTCGGGCAGACTCTTCCGCTCGCCTTTTGGCTTCCTTCTGTTCCCGCTTGGTCTGCCGCTCACGCCATCGGGAAAAAGAGCGTTCGAAATTCGGTCCCCGTGTTGGCAGCGAGAAGATCGCGTGAAAATAAAGGGCGATGCTCCAGAAAAGCAGAGGCCATAGGAACCAGGGATAGCCGACGCGGGTCAGGAAGTTAATGGCGAAAAACAGAAAGTTAACACCGATGTAGGCATAAAGGTGCGGCAGAAACCCCGCACGCCTCTCTGTAATGAATTCCCTGCGAAGCTGCGCGAGCATTGTCTGCTCCTGCTCGCGCTTTGCCTGTACCTGTCGGTCCTGCAGCACCGATTCCAGCGCGGCTGGCGTGATGCCGAGTTCCTCCGCCATTGCCAGAAGACGCTCATGAGATATAGCGGGACTGACGGACTCTTCAGGAGCCTGGTGCACCTCACGGCGCACCGCCTCCTGAAGAATCTGCTCCGCCTCTTCCTGCTGAAAGGTCTGTCGCACGGGAACTACCCCTCTTGATTTCCGCTGCTGATTATAGCTTCGCGCGTCGCTGGTGCCAGTCCGTCGCCTGTTCGTAGGCATAAGCAGCACGAATCAGCACCTCTTCGGAGAATGCGGGTCCCATAAGCTGCATACCGACCGGAAGGCCGTGAGTGTCGAAGCCACAGCACTGAGAAAGTGCGGGGATGCCTGCCATATTCGCCGGGATCGTGCAGATGTCCGAGAGCTTCATTGCCAGAGGGTCGTCGGACTTTTCGCCGATACCAAAGGCGGTTGTCGGAGCCGTCGGGGTCACCAGCAGGTCGAATTTCTCAAAAGCGGCTTCGAAGTCGCGCCGCAGGAGTGTGCGTACCTTTTGCGCCTTCAGGTAAAACGCATCGTAGTAGCCGTGAGATAGTGCATAGGTGCCGGTCAGGATGCGCTGCTTAACCTCAGGGCCAAAGCCCTCCTCGCGCGTCTTCTCGAAAAGATCGATATGATTGCTGGAGCGTTCGGTACGCCTGCCATAGCGAACCCCGTCATACCGTGCCAGATTCGAGGATGCCTCGGCAGGAGCGACGATATAGTAGGCCGCCAGTGCATAGTCCGTGTAAGGAAGGGAAACCTCGTCCACCTGGGCTCCCAGACCGCGCAGAATCCCGATAGCGGACAGCACCGAGGCGCGCACTTCGGGCGAGATACCCTCAGCGAAATACTCGGAAGGAACCCCGATACGCAGACCCTTCACATCCCCCGTAAGGGCTTTCGTGTAGTCCGGAACCGGGCGGGGGACCGAGGTCGAGTCACGCTCATCCGGCCCCGAGATCGCAGTCAAAAGCAGTGCTGCATCTTCCACCGTGTGGGCGAAGGGGCCTATCTGGTCCAGCGACGATGCGAAGGCGACTAGGCCATACCGGGAAACGCGCCCATACGTTGGCTTGATGCCGACCAGTCCGCAGAAGGCGGCAGGCTGGCGGATAGAGCCTCCTGTATCGGAACCGAGCGAAAGCGGCGCCTCGCCCGCGGCGACCGCCGCCGCCGATCCGCCCGACGATCCGCCGGGCACTTTGTCAAGGTTCCAGGGATTGCGCGTGGTGAACATACCGCTGTTCTCGGTGGAGGAGCCCATCGCGAACTCGTCCAGATTTGTCTTTCCAAGCGAAATGACGCCTGCTGCCGTCAGCTTCTCGACCACGGTGGCGTTATACGGCGGTACGAAGCCGCGCAGAATTTGGGAGGCGCAGGTCGTTTCAACCCCCACAGTACAAAGGTTGTCCTTGAGGGCGACCGGTACACCCGCCAGGGGACCGACTGCATCACCCGCTGCAATACGAGCGTCGACGGCATCCGCCTGGGCTCTCGCCTCCTCCGGCGTCACCGTTATAAACGACTTCACCGACGATTCGACAGCCTCGATACGTGCCAGGAACGCATCCGTTACCTCGCGCGCGCTGACATCCCGCGCCTTTATCTTCGCCGCCAGATCGGCCGCAGTCAGATCATGTAGCTCCGCCATACTGCCCCTTATTCCCCCAGTACCTGTGGCACGATAAAGCCGCCGAGTTCCTCATCCACCTGCGGCCCCATCGCGATCACGGCTTCACGCGGCAGGGATGGACGCACGATATCCTCACGCAGCATCGCTGCGACAGGAACGGCGTGGGAGGTCGGAGGGACATCGTCCGTGTCCAGCTCCTGCAGACGCGCGAACTGATCCAGCAGATCGTTCAGCTGGTGGGTCAGGCGCTCGGTTTCATCCTCCGTCAGTGCGAGGCGAGCGAGGCTGCCTACATTACGGACATCATCGGGGGTCAGGGCCATAAGCCGGGAGAGTCTCCTGCAAAATAGTGTGGCGGTACTCTTCTGCACCGCCGCCTCATTATAGCACCCTGCCTGACCAGAGGCGGACATGCGCTTAATTCTCCGCTTTCTTCAGATCGTTGCTGCTCGTAATGATTTCGTAATGGTCGCTTGCTAACATTGTGGTAAGGCGCTCCTGCCTTACTTTAATTGTCCGGAGAGTAGGAACCATGTCGCGATCATTCGTTCAATTTATCCCTGCCATTACGCTTGGCATTGCTGCCACCCTGTTTGGGGCTTCCCTGCCGGTTCAGGCACAGACATTCACTATCCAATCCATTACGGAAATTCCTGTTGGGCCGCCGGTGCCACCCAACAGCCTCCGAAATAACGTGGAGGCTCTCGGTCTGAGTAATAACGGCACCGCTGCGCTGGTTCTGCAGGGAACCAACTCCGCAGGCCGCCATTTGAGTGGACCGCAGTCCACAAATGTGGGGACACTCGGCGCGGCGACGCGCGGGCTGGCGGTCAACGATGCCGGACTGGTGGTCGGATATGGCTATCCCGTTGCCAATGGTCCCATTCACGCCTTCGTCTCCAACGGAACGGGCCTGACGGACCTGCACACTACTATTACGGGGCTGGCTGGCGTTGCTACGGGTGGGGAAAGTTACGCCAACGACATTAACACGAGTGGTCAGATCGTCGGGCGTTACTCCTCCGAAACACGGGGCAGCGAGGATGCCTATGTGATGAATGCTGGTCGTACCACCCTGACCAACATCACTGCCGCTTCGGTATCCGCGGGCGGTATACGAGGGGGATTCAATTACGCGCTGGCAATCAATGACGCCGGACAGGTAGTTGGGCAGCAGGACTTTCTGGGAGAAGCGGGTTTCGGGCGCGTAACGCGAGGCTTTTTTTATTCAAACGGCACGGTGACGCGTCTTGGTGTCCCGACCGGCGCTTCTTCGAGCGATAACGCGGCCGCGTTCGCCCTGAGCGAAAATGGTAACTGGATTGCGGGAGAACACAATGGCATCGCGGTCCGCTGGCAGAGCAATGGAACCGCGCTAAGCCTGGGGGTTCTGGGAGGGCTTACGTCGACCGCCTTTGGGGTCAACAGCCTGGGCCTCGTCGTGGGAAACTCTTTTGGAAGCGCATTCATTTATCAGGACAATCAGATAATGAACCTGAACAGCCTTCTGCCTGCAAACTCCGGCTGGATTCTTCGCACCGCAACCGGGATCAACGACGCTAACCAGATCGTCGGAAACGGGCTCTTTACCAATAGCCAGGGAGTAACATTCAGTTCCGCCTACCGTTTGAATCTGGGCAGTACGGCAGCCAGCGCCGCCCCGGAACCGGGCAGTCTTGCGCTTATAGCCTCTGTGCTGGGTATAGTCGGTCTTGCCACTCGTCGCAGACGGCTCTAAAGCAAAAGCGCCCTGATTCGGACGGCTTATTCCTTTCAGGGCGCTTTTTCGGTCAGTATGCTATAGTTACCCAAACTGCCAGCCAAAGAGTTAGCTGGCACTGAGAAGAGGATACCGGCGACGAGACCTCCCGCAAAAACTGAAGCCACCCGCTCCGCCCTGCGCGGGCTTCTCGCCCTGACTTTCGTCGCGGCGGGGGCGATGCATTTTATCTCGCCCCGCGCCTACGCCTCCGTTATGCCGCCGTATCTGCCGAACCACCGGGAACTGGTCGCCATCAGCGGGGCCTGTGAGATAGCCGGTGGGGTTGGGGTACTGCTGCCGCAGCCGGTCCGACGCTGGGCAGGGTGGGGACTCGTCGCGCTGCTCGTCGCCGTATTCCCTGCCAATGTCGAGATCGCCCGTCGCGGCGCGGCCTTCGGTGAAACTCAAATTGCCCCCATCTGGGGATGGATTCGTCTCCCATTTCAGGCGCTCTTCATCGCCTGGGCACTGTTCACCACAGAGCCGCCGCGGAAGTGAAAAGTTTGTCGCCGCCTCGCTCCGCCTTTACGCTGATCGAACTCCTCGTCGTGATCACGATAATCGCGCTGCTGGCAGCAATACTTTTCCCGGTCTTCGCCCGAGCGCGAGACCAAGCGCGAAAGACTACCTGCCTGTCGAATCTCAAGCAAATCGGTGTCGCCGTCTCTCTCTACACCTCGGACCATGATGGCGGCTATCCGAACACCGATGACCCTTATCTCTGGGTAGGGAAACGGTTCCGCTGGCCCATCATGCCGTACCTGGCGCTCGGGCAGAAGCAGGGGACCGACTTTACCAACAACGGGGGTGCGACATCCATTCTGCTCTGCCCCTCGGATATACTGTCCGGCGACGGTTACGATGCGACCTCCTACTGCTACTCCGCAGCTTTTTACCACACGCCCGAGCAGGTCGCGCAGATCGCCATTCCGCATCTGCGGGCTGCGCTGAATACCCCTGGGCCTGGCGCGCAGTGCTTCACACAGACCGAGTCGGATGTCCTGACGCCGTCGCAGAAAATGATGGTCGGTGAGTACTTCAACAGCCACGAACATGCGGCGGGAAACCCCATAGGCTTCTGGGGAACCCTGACAACTTCCGGCGGCGCGGGTCCGGATCGCGGAACCGGGGCGCGAACCTATGTCTTTGCCGATGGTCACGCCGCGTTTGTTGTTGCCGCGCGTCAGACACGGACCCCGCTTGATGACTGCCCGGACATGCTGCGGACAGCGGGTGGGGTTGCGGGCTCCGACCTGCGGTAAACGGGGTTAACGGGGCGTTTGCGTTGCGTTTGGCGGTGAGACGGCGCTTAGAATAATAACGCTTCCCCAAAAATAGGCCGCAAGCGTCAGTACGGATACCAGAACGGTCACAAAATAATGGGCAAACGGCGAGCGGATGGTGCGGAAAAGACGCAGGTTAAGATACGTCACAAACGCTCCCAAGACTCCCGAAAGGGGACCGGGAATCGCGACCAGAAACAGCAGGACCGGCAGCAGGCACCAGGCGTAATCGAACCAGCGCAGCGGTTTCATCAGAACGACCGTACGGTCGTTGACCCTGACATCCGGTATCAGATCCAGCCCGCGGTTCAGCAGGCTTATCGTAACCGGTGCCGCATCTTCCCCCAGAACCGTGAAGGTTCCGTCCTTCGCGGCGCGGATGGGTTTACCGTCCACAAGCAGAAGTGGGTCGGAAAAGATACCGCCGGTTTTAACCGCAAGACGGCAGGAGGGGAGTTCGGCAAGTTCGAAGGGGAGTAGCAAGGGAATCAGTTACCTCCGCTCACTGTAACATAGCTTTATGGGAATCGTAAAGCAGGAACTTCGAAGCGTGTGCGTCTTTTGCGGCTCCAGTCGGGGGGCGAGGCCGGAGTATGTGGCTGCGGCCCGACAGATGGGGACCGCGCTGGCACAACGCGGGCTTACCCTTATCTACGGCGGCGGCAACATCGGGCTGATGGGCGCGGTCGCGGATGCGGCCCTCGACGCGGGCGGGCACGTAATCGGTATCATCCCGCAGCACCTAGATGACTGGGAGGTCGGGCACCGGGGCCTGACCGAACTGGAGATTGTCGGCTCGATGCACGAGCGCAAAGCGCGGATGGCGGACCTCGCCGATGCCTTCGTTGCGCTCCCCGGCGGGCTCGGCACCTTCGAGGAGCTTTTCGAGATACTCACCTGGGCGCAGCTTGGTCTGCACCAAAAGCCATTCGGCCTCCTGAACACCCTTGGCTACTACGCCCCGCTTCTGGCTCTCCTGGATACCGCCGTCCACGAACGGTTCCTGCGCCCCGAACACCGCGCCCTCGTTCTGGAAGAACCCAGCGACCCGAACCGCCTTCTGGACCGCCTCGCTGCCCACAAGTTCATCGAGATTCCGAAGTTCCTGGATCGGGACAGTGCCGAGTGAAAGACAAGATATTGCAAACGCTGCGGCCACTGATCGGCGAGCCGCTTACCGATATGATGCGATTCGCGGGTATTCAGGTGTTTGAGTTTGGTGTGCAGCGCCCCCGCAAGAATCGCAAAGGAGAGGATATTACCAGAGCGGATCAGCGCCTTCACGTCTCCTGTTCCTGGGAAATCGCAGGAGCGGATGGTTTTGTTCTTTCGCGTGAGGATTTCGGTCCTGAGGGTGTCCGTCAGGACGAAAAGGCGCACCCCTTCTACGAGAGCCTACAGACTGACGATGCTCCGGTCGTCGAGGCTATCGAAGCCGACGATGCAGGAGTGCTCCGCCTGCAACTATCGCAGGGCTACATGCTGCAGATACAGCCGGATGAGATGGAGGAGGAACCCGACGAGGAGCAGTGGAGGTTTCTGCCGAAAGACAGAAACCAGCGGCACTTAGTTCTGACTTTGCAAGGGATAGGGCAGTATTGATCTCCTCCCTCTTTTTCGGAAATGGAACATTCTCCCTATTTCAGGAATTTGGTTCGTCGCGCCAGCTATGCTTCGCCTTCCAGCCGAGTACACGCTCGATCTTGCGGCAGTCGAACACGGATTGGTACTCGCCAAGGTCGGGGGCGACGCGGGCGACGATTGCTTCGCCATGACGCGCCCGAAGAGCCTCGCGGGTCGGGACATCCAGGCAGGTGTCGGCGGATGCGATCAGGAAAACCTCATGACCTGTTGTGTTGCCCTCGACAGCGGCGCGGAAGGCGGTGGCGACATCGCGAGCGTCGATGTAGCTCCAGAAGTTGCCGCTGCTGCTTTGAGGGTAACCCGCGCGGCGATCGGCGAGCCAGTTATATGTGTCCGGCGTGATGACATTATTGATTCGCAGCGAAACGAAGGGCATGTGGGTGTAGCGCAGCGTCATCCCATCCGCGATTACTTCGCCCAGGTACTTGCTGAGCGCGTAGGCGTTTGGGGTATCGACACGGTCCGACTCGTCGAACGGGAAGCGTGACGGAAGTTCGGACGTTGTCAGCCAGCCGGTTGCCATCTCGGACGAGGCATAGACGAACCGTTTCACCATCCCTAAGTCACCTGCGGCCTGCATGATCTGATAGGTGCTCTGAACGTTGTTCGCGAACACCTGCTGACGCGGAAAGCCACCCGGTGAGGGGTTCGCGGCAAGATGGCAGACGGCATCCGGTCGCGTCTGGGCAAGGACGTCGTAAACCTCGCCCGCGTCCGTCAGATTCGCCTGCAGAAATCGCCCGCCGCCACTGTCG
>JAZKEA010000066.1:0-7852 GCA_040387315.1 Armatimonadota bacterium
CAGGGTCACAGCGCTCGGTGATGTCACGGTAGCGGAGGAGCGAAGCCTGGTTGTCGGCGTAGAAAACGATGAGGTATCCGGGGGTAAACGTCAGATCGAGGCCGGCGGCACGAAACTGACTGCAGTCGGCGGCGAGCCGGGCGATCATCCGCTCACCGGTAACTGGGCAAATGTGGACGGTCGGCTGGGGCTTATCGCCGCGCCAGGTTCTCGACTGATGTACCGCTCCGTGGGCAAGCCCAACCGGGCGGGAGCACGCGAGGATTTCCTGTACGGGCAGTTCCAGGGCGGAACGCTGCGTGAGTTCAAGCAGGGCGCGGTTGTCGCGGAGCGGGCGGGCCTGCTGCTGCCGGGGGCATCGGCGGCGGAGACAGCGCGAATCGCGGCAACAATGAAGGTGGAGCGGAGCGTGGGTGGCAGAACCGTGCGATTTACCGGTCCGGATGGTCGGGCGCAGGCTCTGACGCTCCGCAATGACGGCACGGCGACCTGGCAGGGACAGCCGCTGCGACCACCAACCGTCCAGCCGAAAACAGCATCAGTAAGGCAAATCGGAGAATTGAAATGATAACAGAACTCAGCGATGAGCAGATCGCTTCTTATAGAGAAAACGGTTTTATCGTTCTGGAAAACTTCCTTACCCCGGAAGAGACGGCATACTGGCGCGATACTACTCAGGAGGCTGTCGATCAGCGGCTCGGCTTGCTGCAGAATGCCACGGGCACGATGGTAAGCGTTATGAGCGACAGCGTCGCGGAGCTTGAGGAGAACCGCCTGAAGGCCAATGCCGCCGACCCCGACGACTACTACAGCCAGGTCTTTACCCAGTGTTTGAAGCTGGCGGAAACGCATCCGGGCATGCACGAACTGATGTTCGATAAGCGGCTGGGGAAGCTGATGGCCACGCTTGCCGGGGTCGAGGGCATCCGTATCTGGCACGATCAGGCGCTGTTCAAGCCACCATTCGGCAATCCGACCGGCTGGCATCTGGATAACCCCTACTGGTCGTTCTCCTCCCCAAATGCGCTCTCCATCTGGGTCGCTCTGGACGATGCGACGAAAGATAACGGCTGCCTCTATTACATTCCCGGCTCACATAAAACGGCGACCTATAAGAACGTGGGTATCGGCAAAAATCAGGGCGACCTGTTCAAGATCTATCCGGAGTGGCGTGAGATCAGCCCGGTCGCCTGCCCGGCCCCTGCCGGATCTGCGGTCATCCACAACGGTTTGACCGCGCATGGTGCCGGTGCGAACATGACCAACCGCCCCCGCCGCGCGATGACCTGCGCCTATATGCCGGACGGCGAAAAGTTTAACGGCGTCCGAAATATCCTTCCGGAAGCGTACTTCAACAGCCTAAAAATCGGCGATCTCCTCAACGACGATTCGGTCAATCCGCTGATCTGGCACAGGGACCGGGATTCTTGAAAGAGGCGACCGTCGGCGTCTTCAGTATCGGCCTCGCGGCCTACTGGGCGCAGTTCCCGACACTGAAGGACCGGCTCACGGACTACGGGGCGTTTGTCGCGGAGCGGCTCCGCCGTTTCGGGGTGACGGTTGTCGATGCCGGGATGGTGGATGATCAGCCCACGGCGGCTACTGTCGGTGATCGGTTTCAGCGCGAGAACGTCGATCTGATTGTCTGCTATGTGACGACCTATGCTACCAGCAGCCAGGTTCTTCCCGCAGTTCAGCGCGGGAAGTGCCCGGTCCTGATCCTGAACCTGCAGCCCACCGCCCAGCTTGCCTATGCGCAGACCGGCACGGGCGAGTGGCTCGCGAACTGCCAGGCGTGCTGTGTTCCCGAGATTGCGTGCGCCTTTGAGCGCTGCGGTATCCCCTTTCAGACGGTAACGGGCCTGCTCGGTCTGGAGACACAAACGCCGGGCGCTCTCGCAAATGAGGTGACCGCAAACCATCCTGCTGCGATTCGCGCCTGGGACGAGGTCGAGCAGTGGGTGAACGCCGTCCGCATCCAGCAGATATTGACGCGCAGCCGGATCGGTTTTCTCGGTCATACCTATCCCGGTATGCTCGATATGTACAGCGACTTCACCCAGCACACGGGTCAGATGGGCGTTCATATCGAGATGCTGGAGATGGATGATCTGGAGGCGCGTGTCTCCGATGTCACCCCTTACGAGGTGCAGGCAAAACTCGACGAGGTGCGGTCTTTGTTCACACTGAGCGAGGACAGTCCGAGCGATCCGCTGGCAAAGAAACCCGGTGCGGAGGCGCTGGACTGGGCCTGCCGTGTCGCCGTCGGCCTGGATAAGCTGGTCAAGGATTTCGATCTGCAGGGACTGACCTACTACCACCGTGGTGTCGGCGGCAACCTGTACGAGCGCCTAGGCGCGGGCGTGATCCTGGGCAGTTCGCTGCTGACAGGCCGTGGAATCCCCTGCAGCGGTGAGGGTGACCTCAAGAACTGTATCGCGATGAAGGCGCTGGATATTCTGGGCGCGGGCGGCAGTTTTACGGAGCTGTACGCTATGGATTTCGCGGAGGACTTTATCCTGATGGGTCATGACGGCCCGTTCCATCTTCGTATCGCGGAGGGCAGGCCAATCCTGCGGGGACTGGGTCTCTATCATGGCAAGCGCGGCGACGGGGTCTCTGTCGAGGCGCGGGTCAAGGAAGGCCCGATCACCATTCTCGGCCTGACGCAGACACGGGACGGTCGCCTGAAATGGCTCTGCGCCGAAGGCTGGTCTCTTCCCGGCGAGATCCTTCGTATCGGAAACACGAACTCCCGGCTGCGGTTCACCTCAAAGCCCGACGATTCGTTTGATATCGCGGACTGGATGAACCGATGGGCTGCCGAGGGTCCAACCCACCACGTCGCCCTTGGCGTCGGGCACCATGCGGCGACACTTCAAAAATTTGCCCGTCTGCAGGACCTTCCCTGCGTCAATCTATCCGCCTCAAAAGGACAATACAAATGATTCGAAAAGCCTTCCGAATGACCCTGTTCCCCGGTCAGGAAGCCGAGTATCAGCGACGACACAGCCCAATCTGGCCCGACCTCGAAGCGACGCTGAAGTCACACGGCGCGCACAACTACTCGATCTTTCTGGACCGGGAGACAAATTCTCTCTTTGCCTACGTGGAAATCGAGAGCCAGGAGCGCTGGGACGCCGTTGCCGAGACCGAGGTTTGTCAGCGCTGGTGGGCGATGATGAAGGATATTATGGCATCGAACCCAAACAACAGTCCGGTTGCGGTCGAATTAGTCGACGTTTTTCATCTCGAATAGGTCCGCCCTCGTGGCGGCGAAGGAATATATTCCCAAATGCGGCATCGCTTCATCAGTAATTCACCCGCGCGCCTCGTGCTGGCGGCGGGACTGCTCGCCTCCCTGCTTGCGGCAGGCTGCCAGCAGGGGGCTAACAACAGCAGCGCCCCTGCCCCACAGACCGGCGGCACAGGTACCGGCGGCGGCTCGGAGAAACGCTACAAGATCGGGTTCGCGAACCTGACCGAAGATATCCCGTTCGCCGTACGGGTGCGCGAGGGGATCGAGAAGGCGGCAAAGGAAGCTGGAAACGTCGATCTGGTCACCGCCGACAACAAACTGGACGGTGCGACCGCGCTTGCCAATGCGGATAACTTTATCACCCAGGGCGTCGACGGCGTTATCGAATTCCAGACCGATGAAAAGTTCGGCAAGGTGATCATGGATAAGTTCAAGGCCAAGAACATTCCTGTGATCGCTATCGATATCCCGATGCCCGGCGCGACTTTCTTCGGGGTGGATAACTCCACCGCGGGCGAGATGGCGGGCAAGGGCTTGGGCGAGTGGATCAAGAAGAACTGGGGCGGCAAGGTGGATGCTCTGGTGATGCTGGAACTGCCCCAATCCGGTCCCGTCCCTGCCGCGAGGCTTCGGGGACAGCGCGACGGACTGGAGTCGGTGATCGGCAAGATTCCCGAGGATAAAGTAAAGCACCTGGACAGCAAGAACACGCTGGAAGAGGCGCGGAAGCTGGTCACGGATACGCTGACCACACTTCCGGGAGCACACCATATTGCGGTCGTTTGTATCAACGACGACACCGCGCTGGGTGCGGTTGCGGCGGCGGAAGCGGCGGGACGGCGGGACGACATCGCCAGCGTTGCGGTTGATGGCAGCGACCGGGGACGGGAAGAGATCCGAAAGCCGAACAGCCCCCACAAAGGTACGACCGCCTCGTTCCCCGAGAAGTACGGTGCGAAGATGATTCCCGTCATGCTGAAAAAATTCAATGGGGAAGATATGCCGGAGTCCTTCTTTACCGACCACGTCTTTCTGACCAAAGAGAACGTCGATAAGTACTACCCCAACGACGCAAAGCCGAAGTAACCGCGTGGCAGACAGTGTCGACGGCCCCGCACCGCTTTTGGCGATGCGGGGCATACGGAAACGATTCTCCAGTGTCGAGGTCCTGAAGGGCGTCGACCTGACGCTGCACGAGGGCGAAGTGCTGGCTCTGCTCGGCGAGAACGGCGCGGGCAAGTCAACGCTCATGAAAATCCTGAGCGGCGACTACTCGCGCGATGGCGGCGAGATTCTTCTGTCGGGAACCCCGGTTCAGATAAATTCACCCCGCGATGCCGAGAACGCCGGAATTCGCGTCATCTACCAGGAGCTGAACTACGCACCGGACCTCTCCGTCGCCGAAAACGTTCTGATGGGCCATCTCCCCCGGCGTCCCGGACCACTGGGATCGCTCCTGGTCGACTGGCAGGAGTCATATCGGCGTACGGGCGAGATACTTGCCACTCTCACCAAAGAGATTGATCCCCGCGATCCGGTCGGCAGTCTGAGTGTCGGCAAGCAGCAGCTGGTGGAGATTGCCAAGGCCCTTTCCGGCAATGCCCGCATCCTGGTTATGGATGAGCCCACCGCGGCTCTCGCCTCCCGCGAAGTCCAGATGCTGTTCGAGACAATCACGTCTCTGCGGGCTCGTGGGGTTGGCATCATCTACATCTCGCATCGACTGGACGAGGTCGAGGAAGTCGCCCAGCGGGTGACGGTTTTGCGTGACGGCACCGTCGCGGGCGATGTACCTCTGGCGCAGGTGACGCGCCGCGAAATTGTTCGCATGATGGTGGGGCGCGAGGTCGAGACCCTGTACCCCGCACGGCAGGGCGTTCCGGGCGAACCGATTCTCGAAGTGTCGGGACTGACTCGCGCGGGCGTCTTCGAGGACGTCAGTTTCACGGTTAGGGCAGGCGAGATCGTCGGCCTCTACGGACTGCTCGGGGCGGGTCAGACCGAAGTGGTCAACGCGCTTTTCGGCGCTAATCCTGCCCATCAGGGCCAGATAAAAGTAATGGGCAAGCCCGTCTCCATCCGGTCGCCCCGAGATGGCAAACGCTGCGGTATCGGTCTGGTCCCCGAAGACCGAAAGCGTGAAGGTGTCGTACTCTCGATGAGCGTCGCCGATAACCTGACCCTGGGCAACTGGCAGGCCGTTTCAAGTGGTGGCGTGTTTCAGCCGACGCGTGAACGAGAGCGGACGGACTACTGGGTGAAACGGCTCGCTGTCCGCTTTTCTCGGAGCCCGGATCAGGAGATCGGGACACTCAGCGGGGGGAATCAGCAAAAGATCGTGATCGCGCGGTGGCTGGAGGCAGGGACGCGTGTCCTTCTGCTCTCGGAACCCACGCGCGGCGTTGATGTCGGCGCTCGTGCGGACATTTATGCTGTGATCGAAGAATTGCGGGAACAGGGGCTTGGCCTTGTGCTGGTCTCCTCGGATATGGAAGAGCTTCTGGGACTGAGCGACCGGACCCTGGTTTTTTCCCGCGGGCGTATTGTTCAGGAGTTGGATCGTGCGGCGGCCAGCCAGGAAGCGCTTTTGGCGGCGGCATCGGGAGAGGTAACCCTATGACAGAGCCTGTTACTCAGGCGGCGAGGCAAAACATTTGGTCTCGGATAAACGGACAAACGTGGCTCGGGCTTCTCGGCGTCTATATCGCATTGATTATTACGCTCAGCCTGAAATCACCCTACTTTCTCAGCGTCAATAACTTTCTCAACATCGGAGTCGCCGTTTCCATTATCGGTATCATTGCCGTCACGATGACGATGGTGATCGTCTCCGGGGGAATTGATCTTTCCGTTGCTTCGGTCGTCGCACTGACCGGTACGGTTGTCGCACAGCTGTCAAACCGTGATATGCCCTTCGGCCTTCCAGCCATGCCGGTCGCCGTGACCTCGGCGCTGGCGGTTGGGCTTCTGGCAGGCGCCTTTAATGGGGTTGCCGTGACTCGTATAGGTATTAACCCGCTCATCGCCACTTTGGGCACGCTCTCAATCGCCCGTGGTCTGGCTTTTGTTTCTTCCGGCGGTCTGACACAGACTATCAGCAGCGATGCCTTCGGATTTCTTGGGCGCGGCTTTCTTTTAGGAATCCCTTTTCCCGTCATTTTTATGCTGCTGCTATTTGCGCTTACCGCAGCGATCATGCAAAAGACAGTTTTCGGACGCTCGCTTTATGCCATCGGCGGCAATGCTCAGGCGAGCCGTCTGGCCGGGCTTCCTGTGTCGCGCTTGGTTATGGCCGTCTACATTCTTTCCGGATTTAGCGCCGCTCTCGGCGGCCTGTTCCTTGCATCGCAGTTCAGTTCCGGCGCTCCGGCCGCCGCAGCGGGCATAGAGCTGAGTGTCATTGCCGCCGTCATTTTGGGGGGCACAAGCCTGAGCGGCGGTAAGGGCACCATCGGGGGAACCCTGCTGGGCGTCCTCATTCTGGGGACGCTCAACAACGGCCTCACGCTTTTGAGCGTTTCCAGCTACTACCAGGAAGTCGCCCGCGGCGCGGTTCTGCTGCTGGCTGTCGGGCTCGATCAGCTTCGCCTGCGACTGGCGGCACGGGCGAGAGGATAAATTAGTGCCATCGGTTAGTGCCGTGGATTAAAATCCCGGCTACGGAAAACACGAAGTGCGCCTCCGCGCACTGGATGCTGTAGACATTGCCCCAGTTCTGTTTACAGGAAGGCTCTTTCCCAGCCCACGAAGGTGGGCTTTGTGTCTTCCGGAGCCGCGGTTTTAACCGACGGTGTCTTTTACTTCTCCCCGAACAGTTCCATGAGGGCATCCGCGAACAGCCTATGCCCTCGGTCATCCGGGTGGTTCAGGCTGTTGCAGAGCAGCGTCTGGTACGGGATTCCCTGGGCTGCGAGATTCTCCCAGTGGCGTGAGGCATCGGCGAGAGCAACGTTGTGCTTGGTGGTGAACTGCTTCAGGCCCGCCACATAGGGACGAGGGTCGCGTGTCACCTTCGCGCCGCCGGTCCCCATCCATTCTCCCCAGACAAAATGCGGGGTCAGAATGACCCATTCCGCCCCGATCTCGCGGAAGCGGGCGAGGAGGCCGCTGTAACGTTCCTCGACCTGCTCAGGCGTCAGACCAGCATCGTTCACGAACTCCATGACGATGAGATCCGGTTTCGCGCCCAGCACTTTTTCGGCGAAGTTATACGGGGAACCCGGCGGCTCTGCCAGAAAAGTGCCGGTGTTTCGTCCGCCCCAGGCAACGGTGGAGAGTTCGACACTCGCTTTCGGGAATCGCTGACGAAGACGGGCGGCAAACTGGTCCTGATAACGATGAGCGGTGTCGCTTGACTGCGCTCCTACCGTCACGCTGTCCCCCCAGGCGAGGACTTTTAGCGTGCCGCCACTGTTGAGTTTTGCCCATGTCTTTGGAAGCAGCGTGGCGGCAGTGGCTGTGTTTCTCACGGGTGGTGCAGCAGGCCCCAGAACGGGAAAGAGGTTGTCCGTGGTCAGTTTTTCCAGACGTCCGGGTACCCAGATATTTCCCAGCAGGGTCTCCCCTGGCTGAGGTGCTGGCGGGTGCGGCGTT
>JAZKEA010000067.1:0-2430 GCA_040387315.1 Armatimonadota bacterium
ACGCAGGAACTCCTGCCAGAGCGGTCGAGCCAGTAGACCCGGTCGATTTGCTAAACACCAGATAGCCGTGTGTTAAGTGCAGCCTCCACCACCTCTTCTCCTGTAACTACAGGTCCAGATTAAAGGCTGCTGCGGCATGCCTTCCCGCTGCGAGGGAAGCTGTTACTGCAATCTGCTCTGTGGCGTAGTCACCGCCGACAAAAACGCAGGCTGTCCGTGGCTCTCCAAGGAAGTCATCAAGGGAAACAGAGGTGCTCAGATGAAAGGCGCCGGACCAGGTGCTGTTCTGCCGGCGGTAAACAATGGCCCGAATTTCTGTTCCCTGAAAGATTTCGGGTAGCATTACTTTTTCCCCGAGGATTGTCCCGCCATACGCACCGATTGTGTGTCTGGTATGGTTGATACCGGTATGGATGGTGCACTGGGTGCGCTCGCTCGCGGGGAAGCGGCATTAGTTGGAAAGGGCAGTTGTGTCAGAAGCTCGACGTCAATGGCAAACCGTCCTGCTTTGAAACAGGCACTTACTGCGGCTTCCTCGGTATTGAACTTGTCAGGAAGTTCACGGCAGATTCGGTCATTACCCCGGTTCGCGATCGTTCTCGTGAAAAAGGAGTAACTGCCAGTCCAAAGGTAGTTACGCGGGTTCTCCGTACACCGTGTTCGGATCTCGACACCTTTGTGGGTTTCGCTTCGGTAAGACGGAGCCGGTGGGGCGAACGGGAGCGGCTGAGCGGTCGGGTCAAGCGGATCAGGCGAAGTTGCCATGGTTGTGTTCCTTTCGAAGCTGCCGGACAGGGCGGAGCGTTAGATGCAGGAACGGTCGAGCCAGTTCGTAATCGAAAAAGGCTCATCAGGGGTAGCAGGCAGTGCGACTGCCAGAAGAGGTAACGCGCAACAACACTATACCATTGTCCTCAAGGGGAGCCGTTAGACAGGGGAGTCGTGGGACAAGGTCGCGTCACCCAGATGCCAAACCTTTTGGTAGCCTCTGCAGTCCATCCTGATCAAAAGGTCCTCGTTCGCCAGGGAGCAGCAGGCTTCAAGCGCGGTGTAATCCATAACTCCACTGCTCAAGAGGTGACAGGATTTTCCTGTCTTCATGTCAGGAAAATCCTCATATTGGGTAAGCTGCTAGGGGTTGTTGCCTTTCGGTTCCTCAATCTGTTGTAAAACCGAACATAGCACCCATAGAACGCAAGGAGGCGTCGGAATGAAGCAAAACGTTCTTTTGTGGCTGAGCGATGGCTGGGTGTTTTTGATTCTTGCCTTCGCTGCCTGCTGGGCAATGTTTTCCCTCCAGCGCGATGCGGATCAGGCAGGTGACGCCTAGTCGGAGGGGCCACTAGTACAAGTATTAAGATTCCGCTCGCGACGACCTCTCCAAACGTCCCCTGGCCGCTGTGCGGACAAGTGGCCGAGCGTGTCTCTAGTCGCTATCGGCTCACCCTCTTCATCGGGTGTGACCTCGGTGGCAAAGCCCGAGCACGAGTGATGCTAATGCCGATACCACAAGCGAGAGCTGCTTGAATAACGCGATGGTTTCGCTCCTGAACCAAGGGTGTACGGCGATCACCAAAAGCGCGTCAGAGCCCAGATAATTAAAAATGTGTCAGGCGACTTAGGCGCGATTCGGATCGTCTCATTTGATTGAGGGCCACGCCGCACAACTAGGGCGTGCCCCTGGCCCCTTACTGCGCCGATTCTTAAGTCGCGGCTCCGCTCCAACGGCGATTTCGTCGCTTTGCCCGTCGGAAAAATCACCTCGATATGAGCGATTTGCGAATCGGAGCCAGCGAATCTTTCCACCTTGGGCAGCGATTTAGCGTCCGAGAAAGGTGTCAGAACGGTAACAAGGGTCATCGGCAGTTGGCCTTACGTAATCCCCTCATTTTTGTGGCTTCAATACCTTTGAGATATTTATGGTTGGATTTTCTTGGCCGCTTTGTCCAATTGCGCAGCGATTTGCAGCGTGGCGTTAGTGAACGTGCCGGGTTGGGTTTCGGGCACCAATTGAAACGGGCCTTTGAACCAACTCTCGAATACGATGGGATCGGGCCGCAGTCCGGCGGCGCGCACCAATTCGAGGGCTTCGAGGCTGGTTTTCGTGAACTGAGCATCGTAAGCCGCACCTTCTTCCTTATTGTCGCCGTTAATAATGAAGCCGAAAGATTTGCCGCGCTGGCGGCACGTCCACTCAATCGAGCGGAGCGCACCGTAATATCCGGAGGCTCGATAAGTGGGATTGGCCAACAAATAATAAGGCGAATCGGCGGTGAAGCCGTCGAAGCCATGATCGAATAAACCGTTCAGAATGCGTGAAGTGGTGATACCGGGGCGCACCGCTTTTCTCACGTTCGTCCAGGGTCCTTCATCCACGTAAATTGGCGGAAACACGGCGATGAGCTTTTCGGTTCGCCCCGCCGCGCGAAA
>JAZKEA010000068.1:0-4175 GCA_040387315.1 Armatimonadota bacterium
GATCTGACCATAGGCTTTATGGACCAGGCTGGTCATAAAGTCTTTGTGATATTCGTTCGGACCATAGACATTGAAGAATTTGATTCCTGCCGTCTGCTTATCGAATCCATTGCGGATTGCCCACAGGTCGAATAGCTGTTTGGAGTATCCGTACATATTCAGCGGCTGCAGTTTCGGGATCAGGGCGTCGTTATCATCGAAACCCTGGTCGCCGTCGCCGTAGGTCGCGGCGCTGGAGGCATAGATGAACCGGACGCCTTTCCGAACCGCCCACTGGGCGAGCGTCTGCGTGTACTGATAGTTGTTTGTGACCAGGTAACTCGCATCACGCTCCGTTGTCGCCGAGCAGGCGCCCAGATGTACGATTGCTTCGACGCCGGTGGGAAGAGAGTCGGATTGTACTGCAGAGAGAAAACGGTCTTTCTCCTCGTAGTCGGCGAACTGCCGCTTGACCAGGTTCTTCCACTTCTCGTCGGTGCCGAGTTCGTCCACGACAAGAATATCGGAGATGCCCTCCTCATTCAGCTTCCACACCAATGCTGACCCGATAAACCCCGCTCCCCCGGTCACAATAATCACTTCGCATATTCCTCAGTCCTGAGATAGCGGCATGATAAGACTGCCACGCTTGTATCCTATCATCAGGCGAATATGTAAAATCGTCTGGGCTTGACGCAGCAGGTACAATAGAACCGTAAACGGTGACATGTAGATTCCTCTGCCACCTGCGCTGTAAGCACCAACCATAATCCCACGGAGACAAAATATAACTATGAGCAATGCTACGCTCGATTCACCTGCCGCATCCACTGACCTTTCCAAAGAATGGCATGACCTTGCCCAGCAGCTTCGTGCCGACTCCATTCGCTGTACCACTGCCGCCGGGTCGGGGCATCCGACATCGGGCATGAGCGCCGCCGACCTGATGGCGGTTTTGCTGAAGTCACACCTGCGCTACGATTTTGACATTCCGCACAAGGCGAATAACGACCATCTGATCTTTAGCAAGGGGCATGCCTGCCCGGTCCTGTACGCAATGTACAAAGCGGCCGGTGCGATCAGCGATGCCGAGCTTCTGACCCTGCGTCAGTTCGACTCCAAACTGGAGGGGCATCCCACACCGGAGATTCCTTACGTAGATGCCGCCACAGGCTCGCTGGGACAGGGACTGCCGATTGGTGTCGGTATCGCGATAGCCGGCAAGCACCTCGAAAAACTGCCCTACAAAGTGTGGGTGGTTCTGGGCGACTCGGAGATGGCGGAAGGCTCAATCTACGAGGCGTTCGAGGTAGCGACGCATTATAATCTCGACAACGTCATCGCGATCCTGGACTGTAATCGCCTCGGGCAGCGCGGGCCGACCGCACTGGAGTGGCAGACCGAGAAATATGCCGCCCGCGCCGAGGCGTTCGGCTGGCACTCTATCGTTATCGATGGTCACGATGTCAATGCCATCGACAAGGCTTACACGGAAGCGAAAGCCGTTGACAAACCGGTTCTGATTGTCGCCAAAACCGAAAAGGGGCACGGCGTCTCCTTTACCGCCAACAAAGAAGGCTGGCACGGTAAGGCGATGAAGCCGGAAGAAGAGGAGAAGGCGCTTGTCGAGCTTGGCAGCCCGTCCGGTAACCTGATCGTCAAGCCGCAGCTTCCCGAAGACCTTAAAGCAGCGCCAATGTCTGCGGACGCTGAGTTTGTCGCACCGACCTACGAGCTCGGTACAAAGTATGCGACGCGTCAGGCTTACGGCGATGCGCTGAAGGCCCTGGGGGCCTCTCGTGGCGACGTGGTTGTTCTGGATGCCGAGGTAGGCAACTCTACTTTCTCGGAAACGTTCCTGAAGAGTTATCCGGAGCGATACTTCGAGGTGTTTATCGCGGAGCAGATGCTGCTTTCGGCGACGCAGGGGCTGACGATCCGGGGTAAGGTAGCCTTTGCCGCGACATTCGCCGCCTTTATGTCTCGCGCCTATGACCAGATTCGTATGGCGGCGGTTTCCCGCGCGACTCTGCGGCTTTGCGGCTCCCACGCAGGAATCTCCATCGGAGAGGATGGTCCCTCGCAGATGGCGCTGGAAGACCTTTCGATGTTCCGTGCGATCCATGGCAGCGCGGTGCTCTATCCCAGCGATGCCGTCTCGACCATCCACCTGATCAAGGCGATGGCGGAGCGGGAAGGGGTCTCTTACCTGCGCTCGACACGCGAAAAAACGGCAGTCCTCTACGGTCCCGACGAAACGTTCCCCATTGGCGGATCGAAGACCGTACGTGACGGCGATGCGGCCACGGTTATTGGAGCGGGTATCACGCTTCACGAGGCCATCAAGGCCGCGGATCAGCTGGCAGGCGAAGGGATAAAGGTCCGTGTCATAGATCTGTATTCCGTGAAGCCGGTGGATGCCGATGCCCTTGTCAAAGCAGTTCAGGAGACAGGACATCTGATCGTGGTCGAGGATCACTGGCCCGAAGGCGGTCTTGGCGATGCCGTGCTGGCGGCTCTTGCCGAAAAGGGAGTGTCCGCACCAAAATTCACGCATCTCGCCGTGCGTGAGATGCCACGCTCCGGCAAGCCCGACGAGCTTCTGGAGAAGTTCGGAATTTCCGCTTCACACATCGTTGAGGCCGTAAAAGCCGGAAAATAACGGGCGGTGAAAGTCAGACAAGAAAGCACCCCGGCTGATAATTCAGCCGGGGTGTTTTCTTTTGTGTGTTGTTGCCTTTTACTCTCTTACTATACTTATTGGAAGCGACGAAGATGTTTATTAAGACGCAGCGGCAGTTCGGCGGCGACGTCGTAGAATTCCTGCTGCAGGTAAAAGTCCTGCCGCGAACAGTGCAATTGTCCCTGGTTCCGGTGCCGCGACACTTGCGGCCGGGGTGAATCCCGCAGTCGAACTGCTGACAATTACATCCGCCCCGGCCAGGTTGTTGAGCAGACCACTAAGACCCGTGTTCGTGTCCAGCAGCTGCAGACGCAGAGCATTCGTCGTCAGCGACCCGTCCCCGTTGACGATCTGCTCGTTGATCGTCAGCGTCCCGATCTTCAGCGTGCCGCCAAGAACGCTGAGGATATCGAACTTCTGGTTGGCGACGGTCACCTTGCCGTTGGCATCCGCAAGAAGTGTTGCTGCCTGCCCGTTGAGCGTGAGGTTCGCCGACCCGTTGATGCGCAGGTTCGTGATCGTGGTCGAACCGGTCTCCAGGCCCGACAGAAAAGCGCCGGTCTCCGACTTCACCACATCGGCGGACACCAGAGCCCCCACGATGGAGGGGGTAACAACGCCTCCCAGAGTGTTGACCAGGTTCAGGTTGGTGACACTTGCCGTGCTGTAGACCGCCGTGAAAGGGGCTAAGGGAGCAAGCGAGGTGGTCGAGGTGGTGCTTGCGGTTGCGTCCAGGATGTTGCCAATGCCGACCAGCGCCGCGACGGGATTGGTGGCTACATTGAGATTCAGCCCCACGCCGCTTCCCACTCCAAGTTCGAGGCCGTTGAGGGTCTCCTTGGTTGTGGGATCGAGGTCGCCGGTGTCAAACAGTTTGGTGTTGACGCCAACGCCGAGGTTGAGAAGGCTGACATCGACGCCGGCACGAGCCGTGTACGCATTGCCCACGTACGTCTGAGCCTGAACCACACTGGGCATCAACATCAATGGTGATGCCACTAAAGCGGCAGCCGCGAGTACGAGACCCGCTTTGCGTAACTTGAAAACGTTCTCAGAAAAAAAATTCTTAGTAGTTTGCATCGGAAGCCATTCTGTTTTTAGTCGATGTCAGTAATGTTTGATAAAAGTAGCAAATAAATGATATTGCTATTCATTAAATTATAAGTAGATTAGTTGCCCACAACCATTGTATGTGAACTGATGGGATCGGAGTCACCGCTTTGAACGTACACTGTGACCGGACCCGGTGTGGCACTGGAGGAGACGCTGGCAGGAATCACCGCGCTTGAGCCGGTAATGGTGCCGCTATAAGAAATGACCCCCGGCGGATCGGAATAGACAGTCACGTTTCGGGAGTCGACTGAGGCGGCGCTGAGTACCGCCGTTTCCGGCTCTGCTGTTTCTGGTCCGTGCTCTGAGAATTCAATGATGCAGTCCAGGTTCTCGCCAGGGCCTACTGTCGGCGGCACCGCCAAAACAACAGGATCGTCATCCCAGAGAGCGATTTTAGGAA
>JAZKEA010000068.1:4185-35178 GCA_040387315.1 Armatimonadota bacterium
TGCCAAAGCCCGCAGGGGCGAATAGGGTTGCTGCGAGGACCACAGCCGTTGCTGCGGTGGCGATCGTGGTCGTAAACTTGCGGTCTCTGCGAACTCGGAACGTCATAGGGCGGTCTTCCTTTCACGAGGCTTGGAGGCGCATCTCCAAAGCCTTGCAATGGGGAGAGTGTACAAACCGCCCTTTACAGAACCCTTACAAGTTTTTGTAATTGTCTCTCTGTAAGAAAAATAATTACAAAAAAAGGACCAGGCTGTTTAGCCTGGTCCTGGTCATTTCTCTCATCTTTCCCCGCCTGCATATTCCTTTTACACAGCATGTTCCGGGAGCCACCGATCCAGGATATCCTGCAGCGCTTGAAGCCCGGTAAAGGGAAAACCATTCGCTTTGCAGGCAGCCGCGGGAAGACGCTGCATTTCAGCCGCCGCATACCGTGGGAGGGGGACGTTTAATTCACCGTACACTTCTACTGCGATTCGCAGAAACTGGGGACCTGTTTCTAACTCGGCCTGCGATAATTCG
This sequence comes from Armatimonadota bacterium, assembly GCA_040387315.1. GTDB lineage: Bacteria > Armatimonadota > Armatimonadia > Armatimonadales > Armatimonadaceae > JACMJB01. The sequence goes on from JAZKEA010000068.1 coordinate 4,706, forward strand.
GCAATACCGCCGTCCCGCGCGGCACGTGCGGACCGGACGAACCCAAGGCAAAGAAGGGCTGCGGCGGCCTGCGCGTACGCTTTCAACTCTCGTGCCGCGCAGAGGCTTTCCGTGAGCATGGTTTCCGCCGTCTGGTAATCTCCGTTCACATGATAAATATGACCGAGATTGCATAACCCTATAGAAGTGCTTCGAGTATCGCCGAAACGCCGAGCCGAATCAAGCCCTTTCTCAAAGTAACCGCGTGCCGCGTCGTAATCTCCCTGCTCTGCGGCAATCACCCCAAGGCTGGCGGTAACGCGAGCAATGGATCTGTGATCGCCGGTGGTCTGCAGTGTTTTCAAGCTGCGCTCATAGAATAAACGGGCCCGTCCCCAGTCACCCTTCCGTGAATGGGAGTTACCGGCATTATGCAGTGTGACTGCGAGGCTGCGCTGATCACCGAGGGACCGCCGCAGCCACAGGCTGTGGCGATAAAAGCGATCTGCCTTCCTGTAATCTCCCTGACTCGTTGCAAGAACTCCGGCCCCATTCATTGCTCGCGACAAAAGAACAATATCTAATTTATCAACGGCAGTTCTACCCTCTTTTTTGCTGGCTCGCAGGCGTGTCCAGAACTGTAGATCCCACTCTAACCCCTCGGTAAAGTGACTACGCATGAGCCAGAAGTTATGCAGTGAGGCGATCAAACGAAGGGATTCCCTCGCGGTAAAAGGAGTCGGCTCCGACCGTAAAGCGCGGCGCAGTGCGGCCCTGATATTATCGTGATCCAGTTCTAGTAAGATAAGATTCTCGCTCTGCACTGTCCCGGCGACAAGCTGTTTATCTATCTCTTCCGCGAGTCTGGCATAGAAGGCGAGGTGGCGTGCCTCCGCCTGAAGACGCTCCTGCCTGCTGGGATCCGTTTCCTGGTGTTTTTCATTCGCAAACTCGCGGATGGACTCCAGCATCTGGAAGCGAATTTCGCCATCAATCTGTTCTGTTCCACGAATGAGCGAAGCGTCACAAAGCTGAGCAAGAAGATCGAGGGCAATAGGACTCTCTGTCACCGCCTCAGCGGCTGCCGCCGTGAACCCTCCACAGAACACAGCAAGGTCCGCAAAAAATGTCCTTAGTTGTGGAGATAGCAGGTCGTAGCTAAACTGCAGAGCCTCCCGCAAAGATTGATGCCGACCGCCAACCACCTTACGATGGCTGACCAGAAGATCTAATCGCTTTCCCATGCGATCCATCATCTGACGAGGCGTGAGCACCTGAGCCCTGGCTGCGGCAAGTTCTATCGCGAGCGGTAGACCTTCCAGACGGTGAACCAGCTCCAGGATATTCGAGGCGTTGCGGCGTGTGATTTGAAAATCAGTGCGTGCCAGTTGTGCTCGGTCCACGAACAGCGCCACTGCGGGGTGTGTGTCAATCAGGGACGAAAGATTTATTTCGCCCTTGCCGGCTGCATCGCTGCTGTTTGCCTTTGTAACTGAGGGCAGGCACTCAGCCGGTGTGGGTGTTGGCAGCGGGGAGATAGGCACTTCGTGCTCACCCAATATCGGCAGGCGCTGTCGGGACGTAACAAGGCACGTAAGTCCGGGGACACGCTCTATCAGCTGTTCCAGAAGGTCTGCGCCGGTCTCGGCGATCTGCTCGAAATTATCCAGGATCAGCAGTGTCCGTCTATCTTTCAAAGCATATGTAAGGGACAGAAGCGAATCGTCGCCCGAGCGATGCTTTTCAATGACGCCAAGCGCAGACCGCAGGCAGGCGACAAGAAGGTCAACCGTGACCGCCTCGATTAGAGAAACAAAATAAACCTGCCGGACATTGTCTTCCTCTCCCTCTTTCTGCTTTTCCTGAGCACGCTGCCTCTCCTGACGCGCTATCTCCAGAGCGATCCTTGTTTTACCCGTTCCTCCCGGTCCTGTGAGGGTAATCAATCGATTGTACTCGGAGGAAAGAAGCGCCGTGATCGCGGCTATCTCTTCCTGCCGTCCGAAGAAGCGAGTAAGGGGGTGGGGGAATGGATTAGGGGCAGTAGGGGCCAGGAAGGCCGTTATTTCGGCTGCTGACGACTGTTTTTGAGGTGTGGCAGCTACCGCGAATACCGACGCTGATTTTCGCGGCGTCGTTATGACATTCGCCGGTACCGCCGATGCTGCTTTTCCCAGCGGGGAGATTATCTGAGAACTTGTCTGCGAAGAATGCTTCAGCAGAGGGGCTACGAGAGCGCGTGTTTTAGCAGAGGGCGCATGCCCCGTTTCGCTAAGCGCCTCCTCAAGTCTGCGGAAGTGTTTGAGGGCATTGGAAGAGGCGCTCGAACCGGGATCTTCTGTCAGTCCGTTACCGTCGTTCTTCAGAAAGAGGCGAATCAGGTCCTGCGAGACATCTTCGTCTGAGGGATCGGACTCAACAGCTCGCTGGGCACAGGCGATTGCAGCGTTCAAATCACCGTCTTCCTCATACAGCAATGAGAGGCGACGGACGGCAAGGCGATACTGTTCCGCGAGTCGCTCCTGCTGCGAAACGATCCAGGCCTCATAATAACCAGGCAGAAAATTGTCGCGATAAAGAGCGATTGCGGCTAGCAGTCGCCGCTTTTCTTCTCCACTATCCTGGCGGCTGCGAGCATATTCCGCATCCCGGATTGCCTGCTCGAAAAGCGCCGTATCCACTGTCACAAGCGAGCTAAGGCCGATACTCTGCCTATCAGCGAGTATCAAGGAGTGGGCCGGAACCTCAGGGGGTTCCAGCTGGCTGCGCAGCGATGATAGGGCCACACTGAGGCTGGTTCGGCCCGCTTCCCGCGAAGCAGCGCCGGGCCAGAGCATATCGATCAGGACCTCGCGGGAGTGCATGCGGTCGCTGAAGTAAGCGAGGTAGGCGATCAGGGAAGCGGTCTTCTGCGTACGAAAGCGAGTTATGACACGCTTTCCCTGCTCTACGCGGATACCCCCAAAAAGCTCAATATTGCACTGAGAATGAGAATCCATAAGCTGTTATTCCGCAGTAATAAGGAGGTCGACCTCAAACTAATTTGCTGTGGCAGCGGAAACGTCGTGGTAGTCCGTGCCGGGTGTCTCCTCGTTACCGATCTCCTGTAGTTAGTTCTTGCTGCCCGTCTTTCTTATACGCTCCTATCGCTTAGTCAGACGCTTTTGTGGACTAAACAGTAGCGTCCAATACATTTGTCAGGCAATCCTGCAGCCGACTCGGATGAATTCGCTGCGCTGTCAGGTAATTATGCCGTGTTTCTTATATTATTATCATAACTCTTTTTTGCGAGAGGCGAACCATGCTCAGGCTCTACACCGCTAAAAGATACTCGTCCACTGTTTGAACCGTAAGCATATCGCCGCCATCTTGATAGGAGCGCAGAGCGATGAGGAGTGCCTTTGCCGTATCGAGCGAGGTCAGACAGGGTACACCGCGCTCCACGGAGGAACGCCGAATTTGGGCCCCTTCTCGTTCGACTTTTTTGTCCTTACTGACGGTATTGATGAGCAGCCCGACATGCCCCCCCTGAATCAGGTCGAGAATATTGGGATTGCCTTCACTGATCTTATTGACCTGCTCCGACACTATACCTTCCGCCTTCAGGAAGCGGAAAGTCCCCCCTGTTGCGTACAGCCGAAAGCCAAGCTCAGCGAACTCTCTCAAAAGGGGCAGCGCTTCCTCCTTATCGCTGTCTGCGATTGTGGCAAGAAGGCCGCCTTTGAGTGGCATATCCAATCCACTTGCGACGAGCGCCTTATACAGCGCCCGCGGATAGTCCGCTGCCTGCCCCAATATCTCACCGGTAGACTTCATCTCCGGTCCGAGCGGAATATCGACCCCAACGAGCTTCTGGAACGAGAAAACCGGTGCCTTGACCGCAGGGTTCTTCTGCTCCGGCCATAATCCTCCCTCATAACCCTGGCTCTCCAGAGTCTGTCCCAGGATGCAGCGTGTTGCTGCTCTGACCATGGGAACACCGGTGATTTTGGAAAGATAAGGGACTGTTCGCGACGAGCGTGGATTGACCTCAATGATATAAGGTTCATCGTCCTCTACGACAAACTGGATGTTCATCAGCCCGACAACCTTCATCGCTCGCGCCAAACGTGTCGCATAGTCGGTCATCTTGGCGATCGTTTCCGGTTTGAGCGTCTGCGGGGGATAGACCGCCATAGAGTCGCCGCTATGGACCCCCGCGCGTTCAATATGCTCCATAACGCCGGGCAAAAGGCAGCGTTCGCCGTCGGAGATACAGTCAAGCTCCGCTTCCTGACCCATAATGTAACGATCTACCAGGATCGGGGCTTTGGGAGAAACATCGACCGCGTACCGCATGTAGGTTCGCAGTTCCTCCTCGGCATAAACGATCTCCATGGCTCTGCCGCCCAGGACGTACGACGGACGCACCAAACAGGGATAGCCGATCTCATTTGCCACTGTCACCGCATCTTCCGGAGTGGTGACCGCCCGCCCCTCGGGTTTGGGGATATCCAGGCTTCGCAGCAGAGCCTCAAACTGCTCCCGGTCTTCGGCCAGATCGATGCTGTCCGAAGAGGACCCCAGAATACGCACCCCCATATCTGAGAGCGGTTTGGCAAGATTGATCGCCGTCTGGCCGCCGAACTGCACGATGACGCCCTCGTAGGGCGCTTCGCGGTCCAGGATATTCATCACGTCTTCAGCAGTTAGCGGCTCGAAGTAAAGTCGGTCGGAGGTATCGAAGTCCGTTGAAACCGTTTCCGGATTATTGTTGATAATGATCGCTTCATAACCGGCTTCACGCAGGGCCCACACGCAGTGGACAGAGCAGTAATCGAACTCAATACCTTGCCCGATGCGGATCGGACCACTCCCCAACACGATTATCTTCTTTTTTGCTTCGCTCATACTGTTAAACAATATTCCTTTTATACTGCTGTCCGCCTCAAAACGAGCGCAGCGCCATCACTTCCTGAACCGCCTGCTCAATAGACCGTGTTTGATACTGAATCTGTTCCAGGGACTCCTGAATAGATTCCACCTGCGGCTCTCGAACTGCCCTTGGAGCAATCTGCAGGCCCGCCAGCGACTCCCCGACCGATGCCAAAGTTTGTACGATCATCTCCTGCTGCGCTTCCAGTCGTTCCTTGAGCGGATCAAGCGCTTTGGCTCGCTCCAAACGTGCTTCGCAAAGCGACAGCGTTTGGAGCAACATCACACGCGCGTCGCTATCCTTCGCCTGTGATACGCGGCTTTTCAAGTCACCGTGCATCGCTTCTATCTCTGACCTGCTTTGATCGCTCATCGCATTCTGGATGCCCTGCTGCTGCTTGTTGATCTCATAACTGCTGCTAAGCAAGGCATTCATCTGCAGAAGCAGGCTGCGCGAGGTTGATTCTCCAACAATCTCATCCTGCCCAGGCTCTGCCAGTTTAAGCAGTGCGCGAACATACATCGTCTCCGCTCCAGTTGTCGGAACTAACGGCAGCACAACTCTCAGGCGTTCCGGACGATACAGACGACATCGTTCCCGGCGTTTACACCACTGCAAAAACCGTATGTTCAAGCCTGTTGTCAAACCTGATATCGCAAGAAACAACACCGGGCCCAGCATGCCACCCGTCATTCCCCAGGCGACGAATGCGCCGATAAGAGCGAAAAGGTCAAGCGTTAAAACGGCCACTCCAAGAAAACAGCCGGTATCATCGTTTTCGGCCTCTAACTGACGTATCTCCGCCTCTTGTCTGGATGCGGCCGGTACGCTGAATGATCCTAGCTGCGCTTCATAGGCTGTTGCCATCGGTTCGGGCAGATCCTGCCACATGATCCGCATGCCGGGTCACGCTCCTCATTTCTACAGATCTGTCAGAGCCTTGCTAAGCAGTTCGAGAAACAGGTCGATGTCCGCGTAGGTTACCGATAAACTGGGGCGAGTGCGTATGGAATTCGCGCCCGCTCCCAGCAGCAGCAGATCGTACTTTTCTCGGGCCACCTCAACCAGGCGCGCCTTGTGCTCCGGTGTCTCCAGCGAAAAGCCCTGATAGAGACCCATGCCGCGTACATTGTAAATTCTCGAGTTTTCCTGATCCGCCAGACGGCAAAGACCTTCTGCTAGATACTCGCCTTTCGGTCCGGCCTGTTCGATAAGGCCCTCGTCCTCGACAATCTTCACTTCCTGAACCACGCGGACCATATCGGCGAGTGTCCCACCCCAGGTGGAGTCCAGAACGCCCACGTCGGAAAGCGGCTCCTTCATGTAGACTGCGCCGACACCGTACTTCTTGCCGACCGCGACCGCCATTGGTGCGTGGGGAAGATCAAAGTGGTCGATGGCGAAAAGCTTCCCGGTCGCCCCCAAACTGGTTTGAACCTCGTCGAAGGCTAGATAGACGTCATACTTTTCACAGAGAGAGGAGAGACCTCGGAAGAAGCGAGGGTCCGCGACCCGCTGCCCGCCGGCTCCCTGAATCGGCTCGATAATGATACCGACTACCTCATCCGCCATCTGGGCAAGCGCCATCTCCGCCATGCGAAGCGCATCTTCGGTGCGCTGCCAGTTCAGCCCTTTGGGTTCACTGGTATTGATAGCCGGAAACGGAAGCTTCATGTTGCCGCCGACCGTCAGTCCATGAAAGTCCTTGGTCGCGACGGGGTCTGCTGTCTGTGTCACGCCCAGCGCAAACACCGTGCGCCCATGGAACGCCTGATCGAAATACAGGAAGCGTCGGTTGGTGATGTTCTTGTTCTGGGCGCGGCGTTTGGCATTGAATTTCGCCACCAGATACTTCATCATGTTCTCGACCGCTTCCGCGCCCGAGTTGACCGCGTAAACCTCAAGTGTGCCTGACTTCATAGTCTCCGGCGCAAGGCGATACAGGAGCCGATAAAACTCCAGACACTCCGGCGTCAGGAAGTCCGGGTTCGCCACCTTGTTGTTTGCGGCACGAACCAGTCGCTCGACATATTCCGGTTCGTAGAGGCGCGGGTGATTGTGTCCTATGAGCTTGGATCCGAAATAACCCGCCCAGTCAAACAGCCGCTGACCATCCATTGTGGCGAGGTACATGCCTTCGCTGTGGATAAGGTCAACCACAAACGGGTAGGGCGTCGCGATAACGTATTTTCCCAACTCCTCCAGCATGTTGGCTGAGATGGGGCCGGGGTAGCGGGGGTTTATTTCAGAATCTTTCATGGAGCGTCAGACTTTCAATGTTTATAGATTACATCGGTTCGCAGCAGATATTTTCTGCCACGAACCACCGGCGCTCCCTCGTGCCAGCGTTGATGGGCGAAGAACAAACCCATTCCTGTTTTTGGTGAGACTTTGATCGTATCTGTGATCGTTTCGCCGTTCTCAAAGCGGTGGTCGGAAAAAATAGTCTCCCCACCCTCATAGCCGTCGTTCAAATAGATCAGGAACGATAAACGGCTCTCTTCGCCGCTCGGGAGAACAACGATCCCGTCTTTGTGCCGCTTGAATCTCTGCTCGGGATCATAGCGATAAAAGCGGAACCGTTCGTTCAGGCGTACTGCCTCCCAGCCGTCGATCTCTGCGGGGATAGTGCCCTTGATACGCTGCCATATTTCGTCCGCAAAATCAAAATCGTCGAATGTTACGCGGTCGTTGTTGCGTACATTCGTCATCATTTTAGGGCCACTGGACAGTTGCACCGTCGCCGCCTCAAAACCCAGAGCCTCGCCCTTGGCGATCAACTCACGACAGTTTTCATCAGTGAAAATGTCCGCCACCGTAAAGATGTCTGTATCGAGCACAGATATGTTTAACATTGTTCGGCTCTTTCGTTTATCAAGCCGTCAGTTTTTTGTGACGTCGTTGCCGGGAACCTGAGGTACATCATTCAGGGTCGGTGGGGGAACGGTGATCGAGGCAAACTCCGCCTCGGGCTTCGGAACCGCTTTGCCTAGCTCTGCATCCATCTGTGCCGCCAGGGCGAGAAGACGTTCACGCTGCGCCCCTGTGTCGGGGGTCGCCACCAGATCGATCTGTTTGATTTCGGACGCGAAGGAAGTAAGGTCCGCGATGGAAAGCGCAGGCTGCTGAGGTTTCGCCGCGAGCGCATTCTCATTTGCTTTCTGCACGGTTTCCAGTCGCAGGGCCGACTCCGCAAGACGCTCCTGAGCCGCGCCGAAATTGCGCTTGTCCAGTTCGTTCAGGGCAAGCGCCACCTGGCGTCGTGCCTCCAGCTGCTGCGCAAGAGCCTGGCTCGTTCGCAGATCCATCTGAGACAAGCGCAGATCGCGCCGCGCCGTTTTTACTTCTTCGTTCTTCTTCTGGAGCTTATGTACCTGCGCCCGCATGCCGCTGCCGTAGGCCATCCCCAGCACGAAGATGATGCCGACGGTCATCAAGGCAATACGAAACGCTTTATTCTTTTTCGCATCGTTCATGGATTTCGCTTTTCCTTCTGGTTTATTGTATCGTCGGTTCGCAATTTTGCGGTTTTACCGCTCATCTTCGGCATCGTAGCAGGAATAGTAGTAGGGGGTGATGGCCTCGAACTCGGCGGCGCAGGTATCGACCATCTTATAGGTCGGGATCAGGCCAAGAGACTTACGCAGCTCGCGGATCTCGCGCTCCGTATGACCGGTCAGATCCGCAATCGTGCGGTCCGGGTAACCGAGATGCTTCGCTTCCGCAAGCAGATCTGCCGCCCCGTGGCCATCTCCCGAAAATAAGGCCGCATTATCACGCAGACGGGATTCCATAAGCACCAGAGTCCGGACCTTGATCAGAAACCACGGATCAATGTAGGAAAGCTGAGCTACCTCCTCTATCATCAAACCGCGCCGAAATGCTTCCGCGATGGCGAACAGCCGCTCGTCCGTCGGGGTGGTCAGGAGCGTTTCGATCTGCATATCCGTCCACAAATTCGCGCCTTTGTAACGCAGACTCAATGCGCCGATCTCCAGGCTGCGAATCGCTTTCATCAGAGCGGATTCGAAGGAGCGATCCAGCGCCATTACCTCTCCGGTGGCCTTCATCTGGGTGGTGATATGCCGATCCGCAGAGGTGAACTTGTCAAACGGCCAGCGCGGGATTTTGACAACGCAGTAGTCAAGGGCAGGCTCGAAACAGGCCAGCGTCTTACCGGTCACCTTATTCTCGATCTCGTCCAGGTGAAGACCGATTGCGATCTTCGCGGCGACACGCGCGATCGGGTAACCCGTCGCCTTCGAGGCGAGTGCGGAGGAACGGGAGACGCGCGGGTTGACCTCAATAATAAAGTAATCGAACGACTTGGGATCAAGCGCAAGCTGAACGTTGCAGCCTCCCTCGATTCCGAGCGCACGAATGATTTTGATGCTTGCGGTCCGGAGCATCTGATACTCTTTGTCGGAGAGTGTCTGTGAGGGCGCGACGACGATGGAATCGCCGGTGTGGACCCCCATCGGGTCGAAGTTCTCTATGTTGCAGATAGTGATACAGGTATCGTTGGCATCCCGCATCACCTCATACTCGACTTCTTTCCAACCGACCAGGCATCGCTCCACCATAACCTGATGTGTCGGGGACAGTCGCATCCCTCGCTGTCCGATCTCGTTCAGCTCATCAGGCGTGTGGGCTATACCGCCGCCCGATCCGCCCAGGGTATAAGCAGGCCGAATAATCAAGGGCCAGGGCAGATCGTCCCGCTTTGACAGGGTGTCCAGCGCCTCTTCACTGTCAATAATGTGGGAATCCGGCACCGGCTCGCCGATCTCCCGCATCAGTGCGCGGAACTGTTCTCGGTCTTCGGCTTTGCCAATGGTTTCCAGCGGAGTTCCCAGAAGCTTTACGTTGAACTCGTCCAGTACGCCTGCCTTGGCAAGGGCTGTTGCCAGGTTCAGACCGGTCTGTCCACCCAGCGTCGGAACCAATCCGTCGGGGCGCTCACGCTCGATAATCTTCCGCAGAAAGGGGACCGTCAGCGGTTCGATATAGACCCGATCCGCCATCTCCACGTCCGTCATGATGGTCGCGGGATTCGAATTGACGAGGACGACCGAAATGCCCTCCTCGCGAAGCGCACGGCACGCCTGGGCTCCGGCATAGTCGAACTCAGCCGCCTGCCCGATCACAATCGGACCGCTGCCGATTACCATTACTTTTTTAATTGTTGAATCTTTAGGCATATTGTTATTTATTCCGCCACGGAAGGCGGATCGAAGGCAAACGCGGGATATAGCCGCCGGATATCATCGTATCCCAGCGCAGCGTCACGATACCCGCCACTATCACTATTCCGCCGATAATCTGACCGAGATGCAGGGGTTCACCTAAAACCGCCCATGCGGCCAGCGCCCCGAAAACAGGTACCAGGTACATCAGGTTTGTGGCCGCCACGGCCCCCGTGCGCCGCATACTCCAATTCCAGGCTAGAAAACCGTAAACCGTGGTGGGCAGTACGGTCCAGGCAAGCGCCACCCAAACGGGTCCCGGCACCTGCGCCCACGCCACGGTCGGCGCTTTCCAGAGCACATAGGGCACAAAGGCAAGCGCCCCAAAGAGAACGTTGTAGACCGTAACCGTCAGAACAGGGCGCTCCCGCAGCGTCCGCGTCAGCAGAAGCAGGTACCCGCCCTGCAGCGCCGACCGAAGCAGCGCCAGAGCATCCCCTTTGAGCGAATGCGGGTCGAGATGAAGTCCGCCTCCCGCACTGGCTACCAGCGCGACTCCGAGAAGCGCGACGACAGCACCAATCCAGCCGGTACGTGTCAGCCGCTGCTCCCGCAGAAGTACCGCCCAGAAAGCGGTGAACAGGGATATCGTTCCCGGCCCGAGCAGGGTCATGTTCGCCACGGAGGTGTGCCGAACCGAAAGTGTCAGCAGAGTCTCACTGGCGGCGACCGAGATAAACCCATAGGCGGCATAGCGTATCAGATCGCGCTTGTCCTCGACACGCAACGCGCCGGGCCGCTTCAGGGCGACAATCAAGAGGAAGAACGGCGCGACCAGCAGAAACCGCAGCCCGTTCAACATCACCGCGTCGAAGGCATAGGGGCCGCGTGTGCCAACCTTGAACGCGACGGCATTGACACCCCAGATAGCGACACAGGACAGCAACAGCAGCATCCCCAACCGTGATCCGACATCCTCTGTCTTATCGGTTTTAAGGGTTGTGCTTGTCACTGCCAGGCCTGCTGTCGCCGCCGGAGTTAGTGCCGCCATCGTCGTACTCGTCTACTTCCCGCCTGTACCCTGTCGCCTGGCATCGATGTTTCTGAGAAACTGCTCAAAGAAGAAACGGGAATCGGTTGGCCCCGGAGACGCCTCAGGATGGTACTGAATTGAAAAGACCGGCAGCTCTTTATGGCGCAGTCCCTCGACCGTTCCATCGTTCAGATTGATTTGGGTTACCTCAACGCTGGAGTCCGTCAGGGAATTGGGATCGATCGCGTACCCATGGTTCTGCGACGTGATCACGACCCGCCCGGTCAGGAGATCCTTCACTGGATGGTTCGCGCCCCGATGACCAAACGGCAGCTTGAAGGTATCACCGCCGAAAGCCTTTCCCAGGAGCTGGTTACCCAGACAGATGCCCATCACCGGCTTTCCGGACTCTACCACGCCGCGTACGGTGTCTACCGCGTAGCCGAGCAGGTCCGGATCTCCCGGACCGGGCGAGAGAAAGACGCCATCCGGGTTATCCTCCAGCAGATCCGCTGTGGTGGCGGTCGCCGGGAAGACCGTTGTCCGAGCCCCAAGCTTGCCGAGTTCACGCAGGATGTTGTACTTAACACCGCAGTCCAGGACGGAAATCCGATACTTCGCATCGGCCTCGTCCGGACCCCAAGCGTAACGCTCGGGCGTGGTGACTTTCTTAACCCAGTCTACCGATTCATAAATACCGGTCTGAGCCTGTACACGGGTCAGCAGCTCGCTGGCGGTCTCTTCGGTTGAAAGTGCGCCCATCATGACGCCCTCATGGCGCAAGCGGCGCGTGAGCGCGCGGGTGTCAACCCCTGTGATACCGAGAATGCCTGCCCGCTGTAAGAAGTCACCAAGGCTTTCACTGGCGCGCCAGTTCGAGTACACATCAGCGAGCTTATGTACGACAAAACCCGCTACCTGTATCTGGCGTGACTCGATATCATCGATGTTGACGCCGTAATTGCCGATAAGCGGATAAGTAAGGGTGACGATCTGACCCGCGTACGACGGGTCCGTCAAGACTTCCTGGTATCCGGTCATGCCGGTATTAAAAACAACCTCGCCGGAAGTCTTACCTGTCGCCCCGAAGGCGTCGCCCTCGTAGACCGTTCCATCCGCGAGCGCTAGAATCGCTTTAGCCACCGTATACCACCTCGCCGCCAACAATAGTCACTGCTGCCCGGCCTATCAGTGTCTGTCCTCCGAACGGAGTGTTCCGTCCCTTGCTGACAAACTTTTTGGGTTCCACAATCCATTCCACGTCCGGATCGAACACCGTTATATCCGCGGGCGAACCCTCGGTCAGTGTACCGCCCGGCAGGTGGAGGATGCGTGCCGGTTCCGTGCTCATCACCTTGACCAGTTCGGACAGGCTCAGGTGCCCTGGCTTTACCAGATGCGTGATGCCAAGGGCAAGTGACGTTTCCAGACCAACGATGCCGAATGCGGCGGACGCGAACTCGACCTCTTTCTCGTAGCTCGCGTGGGGAGCGTGGTCGGTGGCGACGCAGTCCAGAGTTCCGTCTTTGAGCCCTTCGATAATCGCGGTTATATCGCTGTCCGTGCGCAACGGTGGGTTCATCTTGGCGTTTGTATCGTAGCCACGGCAGGCGTCGTCGGTCAGGCACCAGTAGTGTGGCCCGGTCTCCGCTGTCACGTTTGCACCCTGAGCCTTGCCCCAACGAATCAGTTCTACCTCTCGGGCAGTGGAGACATGAAGGACATGCAGGTGCGCCCCGGTCATCAGCGAAAGCAAGATGTTTCGCGCAACATCCATCTCGTACGCTTCGCGCGGCAACCCCTTGATGCCGAGCACGGTCGCCGTATACCCCTCATTCATCGCGCCGCCATCTGACAGAGCCGTGTTCTCGCAGTGAAGCAGGACGGGCAGATCGAGCATCTTTGCGTACTCCATCGCCCGCCGCATAAACTCGGCATCCTGCACCTGGAAAGCGTCATCGGAGACCGCAACCGCTCCGGCATCCTTCAGGTCCGCCATCTCCGCCAGTTCCTGATTTTTCATCCCTTTGCTGAGCGCGCCGATGACATAGACACGGGCGGATTTTGCCGCCTCCGACCGGACAACCAGATCCCGAACGATGCTGGCGTTATCGATCACCGGTTTGGTATTCGGCATACAGGCCAGAGCCGTGAAGCCCCCGGCTGCCGCCGCCCCTGTTCCGGACTCGATAGTTTCCTTGTACTCCTGCCCCGGCTCGCGCAGATGGACATGAATGTCGATCAGACCGGGACAAACTACCTTGCCCGAGCAGTCAATCACGCGTTCATCCGGTCCGCCCTCAAGGCGTGTCCCGTTCGTCGCGACTGCGCGTATCACACCGTCTTCCACGCGCAGATCGCCGACCGCATCTAAGTTATTCGCCGGGTCAATAATCCGGCCTCCACGTAAGATCAAGTATCCATTCCTCAATGTCCCATCAGTGCGGCTGCTGCGTAGACGGCAACCGCAATCACAACCCAAAGCCAACCAAGGCACACATCAGCCCACGTCTGTTTTATCGGGTCCACCTTCAATAAGTCAGCAACGTAGAACGGTGCCCACGACACAATCCAGACGGCAATTACGCAGGCTATCTGTCCTGCTCTGCTGAGTGTTACGTGCAACAGCATTTTCAAGAGCGCAAGCGCCAGGTAACAAAGCGCTGCTCTGCCGCCTAAGTGCCCGACAAGAGCAAACGGCGCCCACAGAACAGGGCCATAACGATTCAATTCGCGCCACCACTGAATCATGACTGGCCCCGACCCTTTCAGCCTGCTAAACGTTGCTCCCGTTCTATAATCTCCCGCTCCCGCTGGATCTCGTGGGCCAGTTCTTCTTCGGTTGGTAGGTGGAGACGATAACGCGACGCGAAAATCTGCTGATTGTTTTCGGGCAGTGTGTAGCGCACCACCGCCTCACTCTTATCAGCGCAGAGCACGATACCTATAGGCGGATTCTCGCCTTCCACCATCATCTCACGCTGATAATAATTGACGTACATCTGCATTTGGCCCAAGTCCTGATGCGTCAGCTTGCCCGTCTTCAGGTCAATTAGCACAAAGCAACGTGTCAGGCGATTGTAGAAAACCAGATCAATGTAGAAGTGCTCGCCATCAAAACTGATACGCTTCTGACGGCCCATAAAGGCAAAGCCTTTGCCAAGTTCGAGAAGAAACTGCTCCAGTTTGGCGATGAGAGCAGTTTCCAGATCGGACTCCAGATACTTGGTTCCCTCGGCAATTCCTGTGAACTCCAGCACATACGGGTCTTTGACAAGTTCGGCAGGATTATAGGATTCCTGACCTTCCGTCTCTAGGACTTTGATACCGTCTTTGTCCCTGCTTAGAGCCAGTCTCTCGAACAGCATCGAGTTAATCTGCCGCTCCAACTCGCGTGTGGACCAGTTCGCCGCTACTGACTCGTTTTCATAGTAAGTTCGGGCGTTTTGATTCTCGACCCGCATCAGCAGTCGGTAATGCGTCCAAGTTAATTCGCGACGCAGTGCGTCGCGAATTGGAAATGTTGCGAAAAATTGCCGCATCGCCCGGAGATTGGTTGCATCATAACCTTTGCCAAACTCCGAAGTTAATCGTTTGGATAGTTGTGCGAGAAGTTGGGACCCATACTCCGCGCGCTCCGCTCCGCGCTGTTCCTCTTCGACAATGGCGCGACCGACTTCCCAGTAAGAAGCGACCATCGTCTCGTTGACGGCGCGCCACGCTCTCGTGCGGGCTGACGACAGAATGTCGCGTACCTGCTCGAAGAGACGGTCAGTTTGTGGCGTCAGGTCGCTGCTCATTCGTTACCCTTCGGCTCCGAGCAGCAAGTACAGTACCGCCATGCGGACCGCGACACCGTTTGTGACCTGCTTTTCGATCAGGGAGCGAGGCATATCGGCGACATCTGCGGTAATCTCAAGCCCTCGATTCATCGGACCGGGGTGCAGGACGAGAACATCCGGTTTTGCCACCTTCAGGGCCTCTTTGCTGACGCCGAACAAACGGCTGTACTCGCGAACTGAGGGGAACAGAGCTCGTGTCTGGCGCTCCAGCTGCAGGCGCAGGACGTTGACGACATCGACGCCTTCCAGTCCCGCTTTCAGATCCGTGAAAGACTCGACGGGCAGCCGGTCTGCATCCGGCGGGAGCAGAGTGGGGGGACCGACCAGGCGAACCTTCGCGCCCATCGCAACCAGCCCCCAGATATTCGACCGGGCGACGCGAGAGTGGGCGATATCGCCCACGATAGCGACCGTCAGACCCTCCAGACTGCCCTTGGCCTCGCGGAGGGTGAGCAGGTCCAGCAGGCCCTGGGTTGGGTGCTCATGAGTTCCGTCCCCGGCGTTCACGACCGGCACACCGACCCAATCGGCGGCCTGATGACAGGCACCACTGTACGGCGTCCGCATCACGATCAGGTCCGCGGTCAGCGCCTGGAGGGTCAGAAACGTATCGCGCAGCGACTCACCCTTCGAGGCCGACGACGCGGAACCGCTGATATTAATGACATCCGCGCTCATGTACTTGCCCGCCGCCTCGAAGGAGGTACGGGTACGGGTCGAGTTCTCGAAGAACAGCGTCACGACCGACTTTCCACGAAGCGTCGGGACCTTCTTGACATCGCGGCGCAGCACTTCGCCAAACGTCTCCGCCGTATCCAGGATAAGCGAAATAGCGTCGCGGCTCATCCCTTCCAGTCCCAGGAGATCGTGACCGGCGAGGTTCAGGGCAGTGGCGGTACTCATTGGGCGCTGCTTCCTTCCTCGCCGCTTTCCGGCTTGGCGATAAAGACGGCATCGTCTTCGCCATCCAGTTCCGATAGGCGAACATCGACATGCTCTGAGATCGACGTCGGCAGGTTCTTACCAACGAAATCCGCGCGCAGGGGCAGTTCGCGGTGTCCCCGGTCTACCAGGACCGCAAGCTGTACCGCCGCCGGACGCCCCATATCCATCAAAGCGGTTATCGCGGCGCGAACGGAGCGGCCGGTAAACAGCACATCATCGACCAGGACCACGGTCTTCCCGGTGATGCCGAAGGGCACATGGGTGGCGCGGGCGGGGGCATGGCGCACCGAATAATCATCACGGTATAGAGCGATATCCAGGCCACCATGGGGGATCTCGCCGCGCTCCTCGATGCGCCCGATCTGGGAAGCAAGGCGAGAGGCAAGCGGTTCGCCCCGGCGCAGGATTCCCACCAGCACGATATTCTCCGCGCCTTTGTTTCGCTCCACTATCTCATGGGCGACTCGGGTCAGTGCGCGCCGCACCTCGCCCGCATCCATTACCTGGGTTTCCGACATAAAATCCTCTTCTTGTCTGCTAAACGAAAACGCCTCCCGCATCAGTGTGAGGCGGGAGGCGTCCGGTTCGTAACTGCACATTTACAGCCGTCGCCTCGCTCGACCTGGGGGAGCAAAGAGACGGCTTGCAGGACAAAATTCGGATCGCGGTCCTTATCCGCCTCACGGGACGGGTAATTAAAGGCATTTGCGATTTGCTGATAGTATAGCGCTCGGAAGCCTGACTGTCAAACTGGGACAGCGGGTGACGAGGATATAAGGATCCGCCGGACCGCTCTACTCTTCGAAACGAGCGAGGCGGGGAGGATACGTGGTGAGGGTAAAACTGGGCTGAAGTAGAACGGCGACGGGCTGAAGCAGGTCTTCCGGTGTCAGAAGCTTTTGATCCGTAAAGAGCGAGGCGCGCGCGGATTTCAGAATACCCGAGCGTGGCTGCAGAGGCTCGTGATGAACCGGGGTCAGACCGATGCCGGTTTTTGGGGCGGAGGACGCGAAATAGACTTCCTCGCGTTGTGTCAGAAACAGGCTCATGTCCTCAAACTTGGAAAAGGGAGCCGGAATGGGCACTGCCTTAACGGGAACCGCTATTGCTGCCTTCTCTGCATCCTCTGCGACCGCCATCTGGGTCAGATACTGCGCCATCTCGTCGAAGTCCGCGAAAGGCGTCGAGGCCGAGGTTGTCTCAGCCGCTTCACTGGCATCGAAGGTAACCTCGACACTGGTCTGTCCCCGGTCGCCGACAGCACGCAGGTTGTAGCTGCTGTAGGTGTTTCGAGCCGGGTCGCCATTGATATGGACAAAGAACCGCGCGTAATCCACTTCACGGGCCACAACACGCTGCGTGTTCCGTACCTCTTCCGTGCTGAAGTAAGAGCGCAGGTTAAAGGCGCCGCGTTTGTTTTTATAGCGCGTCAGCAGGCGATAGGTCACCTGATGATACGACTGGGCCAGCGGGTCGTTCTGCAGCGGAGACCAGTGGATGTTCTCACCGTAAAAGCAGACCACCTGAAGGAACGCCGTTAGTTCACCACTCGCGTTCGGAAGGACATCGAGGGGCAATTCCGCGGGAACCTGTGGACGCACCTTGTCAGCGGGGACCGCCCAGGTGACAACGAGATAGTCGCGAAGCGTCCCTGTGATAGTCGCCGCGCCTTTTTCCGGCGCTTCCAGTCGGTTTTTCAGACGAGCGAAGATTCCTGTTGGCACGCTAGCATCCGGGGTCGGGTCCGGCACCGGAACAGGCAGCGCTTCGCTGGGGACGGGCACGGGTGTTTCCTCCGGCGAAGTTTCGTCAGGCCTGGATGCGCCGTCTGCGTCCGGTTCGGGCTCGCTATTCTCGCTCATGGACGGGCAGGCGTTCCCGGCTTCGCTGCGTCTTTTTTACCGGTCACCGGGGCAAAGGGATCGCTGCGAATTTCGCTCAGCTCACTTTCATGCGGCAAAAACGTCTTCTCCGCATCCGGTGTCGGCGCAACCATAGGAAGCGGGGTGACCGGGCGGTACGATATTTTACCCATCACAACGGTAGGATCTTGAACCGGCTCGATAACCGTGGCGATCTCTCCCATCATGGGAATTGGTTCCGGTGTAGACACCGGCTGTGGCGCGGCGGCAACCGCGCCCATCATCGGGGCGGGCTTGGCACGGAGACGTTCCGCGAAGGAGAACAGGCCTAGTATCGAAAAGAGGGAGGCGAACGAGACGGTGGCGGCGCGAGTAACGCGTTGCCGAACCGCCCGCAAGCCCGTGGGGCAGTCGCGGGTCATAACGGAGCCATCTGCGCGTCGGTACAGTCGGACACAAACGCGCCCCTCCGCGCCACGAATCAGATTCGCGGCTTCGTCGCTTGACATTGCGGCCAGGTTATAGACCTTGTGGCTGCACTGAGCGCAGGAACGGACCCGTTCGCCACCGGGCATCGTTTCCCATTTCGCCGAACACGGCGCCGCGATCTTTATCTGACGCAGCAGGTTGCTGTCAGCAGACTCGTCAGAGGTTGAACAGGCATTTTGTGGCTGGCTCATGGGGTTTCTCTCTCTTCGCGGCTTTTTTCGGTCTCAAGCGACGGATGTGCAACCCGAACGTGCGTTCAGTAGTCATTCAATTAGAAGCGAAACAAGGAATTACCTTCAATTCTGCGTAAGGATTATTTCAGCCCTGCGTATCTCTGACGACAGAATACCCAGAAACGTTCTCGATTCCCAAAAAATTATGAAACGTCGCCCCGAACACCCCTGTCCCGCCTGTGGCGGTCTGGCTCGAATACCCGTAGACAACGGGAAACAGATGGCCTGTGCCCGCTGCGGCACCGTCGTGCCTCCTCTGCCGTTCGCACGGTATTCCGATGGGACGCGCTCCCAGACGCCGCTGCAGCCGGGCAGCAAGGCGATGATCGGCGGCAAGGAGTTCTGGGCGGTCGGTCGGGGGCGGGATATCGAACGCGACGATGACAGTACGTCGCGCTGGGAAGAGTGGGTACTGGTTGCCGATGACGGAGACGAGCGCTGGCTGGAGTACGACGAGGGCAAGTGGACCCTGTACGAACAAATCGATGCTCCCGCACATTCCCAGATCGGGTCCGGAAAATTCGGCTCCTTCGTCGCGGAATCCGGTACCTGCAAAGTCGAGTCCATTGGCGGGGAGATACCGTATCCGATCTCTCCCGGCGATACGCTGCAGTATTCAGAGCGTGCCGCGACCGGAGACGGCTGGGTCTACTCCATGGAAACCGATCCGAGAACCGGAATGGTCGAATGGTTTCGCGGCAAGCGACTGGATGATCGCGCCGTCTTCACCCTGTTCGATCTGCGGCATCTGCTGGCTGCCCAGGATCGGCGCGAGGTAAAGCTGCGTGACCGGCGTTTCTTCGGTGTCCTTCTGCTTGCGCTGTCGCTGATCAGCCTGATCGTCTGGGCAGGCGGACGAGGCGCCGGGCGCACCGTCGCGCAGGACAGCGTGATGGCATCCCAAATCGGCGAGGCGGGACTGCGTATGGGCCCTTACTCTTTGAAAAGTGCCGGACGTGTCCACCGACTGGTTGTCTCAACCTCGCTTTCCAGCTCCTCGATGTGGGTGCAGGCGGTTGTGGAACACCCGGAGTCAGGGGCGCTCTTCGATGCCGAAGGCGAGTTCTGGGATGAGTCCGGGAGCGATGACGAAGGGCCGTGGCATGAGTGGAGTCTGGAATCTCGCAAGGAATTTCGCCTGGAGCGTGCCGGTGACCTGTATGTCCGTCTTTTCGCGGACCCGGAAGCGTCGGCGGCAAATGCACCGATCTCCTTCAAACTGGAAGAAAACGTGATGTATCCGACCGCTTTTGTGATCTTCTCTTTGATTGCGCTTCCACTTGGAACCGGTTTTCTTATCGCGTCATCACCGGGGGTTGCCGCAAAAGCCTGGCAGGGACTGGCCACCTCCCGGTAAATCTTGTAAAGCAGGACAGAAACGAAAATGCCATCTGGCTGGGGATACCGTATCGCATCGCTGTTGCTTCTGGGACTGTTTGGCGTGACATGGGCATCATCTTACCTTGGATGGGGACTGCCCGCGACCGCCGCCACACGAGCGGCTCAGGAGGCGATCTCGCGTCGGCGCAGTGTGCGCGTCGGCTCTTATGGGGGAAGGTACGCCGGTGGTGGCGGTCCCCGATTCGGTAAATAATCAGGAAATGAGTGAAACTATGAAACGAAGCTTACGAAACACCCTGGGAACTGCCTGGGCCGCCGCCGCTGTTCTGCTCCTGCAGAGTGCCTCCTGGGCGCAGGATGCGGCTGCCGCCGGTCGGTCGCGCCCTTCTCTCGTGGAAGGAATCGTCGGCACGCTGATTTTCGGCTCCATTGGTATCGTGCTGGCTATTGTTGGTTTCAAGCTGTTCGATGTCGTCGTGCGGCACAACATCGAGCAGGAGATTTTCGAGAAGAACAACATGGCAGCGGCACTGCTCGCCGGGGCGATCGTGCTGGGCGTCTCCATCATCGTTGCCGCTACGATTCTTTCCTGAAACCGCATGACCGTACTCTCTCCGCCTGCGGAAGAAAAGACCGGCGCTGTCTCAACGGAGGCGGAGGTTCCCCTCACAGAGCAGGAGCGAACCGAGGCGCTGACGCTGCTTGCCTCGGTATTTCTGGTCGCGGCCTGCGGCCTGATCTACGAGCTGCTTCTCTCGACCATATCGTCGTATCTGCTCGGGTCCAGCGTGACGCAGTTCTCACTCTGTATCGGGGCATTTATCGGCGCGATGGGGCTTGGCTCGTATCTGTCCCAGTATGTCCATCGTGACCTGCTGCGCCTGTTTTTGGGCATCGAGATCGTGCTGGCAGTTGTCGGCGGGGTGTCCGCATGGTCACTGATGGCGGCCTACACGAATCTGGGCGAGGGCGGCTACTACGCGGCGCTGTTCGGGACTCTGGGAATACTGGGCGCACTGACAGGGCTGGAACTTCCACTCTTGACGCGTCTGCTTTCCCGGTACGGGGCGCTGAGAACGACTATCGCCCACGCCCTCTCCTTTGATTATGTGGGCGCGCTGCTTGGATCGATCGCTTTCCCCCTGCTGCTTCTGCCGCATTTGGGCTCGACACGGACCGCCTTCCTGGTCGGCTTCCTGAACCTGGGAGTCGCCGCCTTCTGTGTCTGGGTTTTCCGTGCGCGTCTTCGGGCATATGTCTTCCCCCTGGCGCTGTGCGGCGTTTTGGGCCTTCTTCTGCTGGGGGGAGGGATTTTTTCGGATCGCGTGGCCGGACTGTTTGAGCGAAAGCTCTACGAGGATGAGATTCTGTATGCCCGGCAGACCCCATATCAGCGGATAGTCATCACGCGTTTCCGGGATGATCTGCGGCTCTTTCTGGACGGTAACCTGCAGTTTTCGTCCGCGGACGAGTACCGTTATCATGAGGCGCTGGTCCACCCGGCGATGCTAATGAGCGCCTCGACCGAGCGGGTGCTGGTGCTCGGTGGTGGGGACGGTCTCGCGGTCCGCGAGATACTGAAGCACCCCGGCGTACGGTCCGTTACCCTGGTGGATATCGACCCGGCAATGACGCGCCTTGCGACAACATATCCCGCCCTCAAACGTCAGAACGGCGACGCGTTGTCCGACAAGCGCGTGGAGATCCGGCACGAAGACGCCTATAAGTTTCTGGAAAATGGCACCGACCGCTTTGGGGTTGTTATCGCGGACCTGCCAGACCCGAATAACGAAGCGCTGGCCAAACTCTACTCCCGCGAGTTTTACCGTTTGATTCAGCGTCGACTCGGGAAGGGCGGAATACTCATAACGCAGGCGACGTCGCCGCTGTTCGCTCGGGACGCTTTCTGGTGTGTTGCGGCCACCATAGAGTCCGCAGGGTTCACGACCGCGCCGTACCATGCCTATATTCCGACCTTTGGCGATTGGGGTTTCGTGCTGGCACGGCCCACCGGGGAACCCGCCGCTTCTCTAGCCAACCTGCGTGTACCTGCAGAAATGCCGCTGCGCTTTCTCTCCTCCGCCTCCTCCGTCTCGCTGACTGCCTTCGATGCGGATACCACGCGGGTCCCGTCCGCCGTCTCGACCCTGGATTTCCCCCGTATCCTGCGCTACTACGAGCGAGGAGCCCGGAAATGGGAGTAGATTCACCCCTCCCCCCCGTCCCCCTCCCCTCAGAAGGAGAGGGGGTGTTAGCAGCAATGGCAACATCTGCGTTGCCCCGACCCTCTGCCGCGTTATTGCGCGGAGCAGATGCGGAAAGTGCCTCTAACACCCCCTCTCCTTCTGAGGGGAGGGGGACGGGGGGGAGGGGTGAACCGGAAGCCGTTGCTGTACCCCCTGTTCGCTGGATCGTGTCTCCGCGCTATGACCTGACGTTTTTTATCGGCTCGTGCGTTCTGACCTGGATATTCTTCGGCATCTACCGCGCCGCCCATAATTTTGGATTTTTTTTACGCGGCGACTCGATTCTTGTCACATATTTCCTTTTTACGGCGTTCTTTGATCATCCGCATATCCTGCAGACTTTTTCGCGTACGCATTTCGACCGCGAGGAATTCGCACGACGACGGGGGCTGTATACCTGGGGGTTGGGCGGCTTTATCGCGGCAGGGTATGTCTTCCTGCTGCTCGGGTGGGAGGCGCATTTGATCGTCGGTGCGGCGATTTACGGCACCTGGCACATCATTCGGCAGCACTACGGTTTCATTAAGATTTACAAGGGGCTGAATGGTGACCGTGCCCCTATCGATAATTTTTTGGATGCGTCCGCGTTTTTTGTCGGGATGTTCTCCTGCTTTGCGAACGATTACGGAGATACCGCGAGAAACGGTCCTGTTGTCGTTTACGGTGATCTGAAGGTGGCGGTCCCCTCTTTGCCGGGCGAGTGGGGCGAGGCGGGCTGGTCTCTGTTTCTGGTGCTGATCTCGCTGGTGGTGTTTCGGCAGGTGTGGCGGGCGGCGACAGGCAAAGGGGTGAATGTCCCGAAGATGCTGCTGATGGCGGCATCCCTGGGGACCCATTACTTTGTTTTCTTCGCAACGGCGACCCCTTTTCTGGTCGCGGAGGCGCTGGAGACGGTCTATCACGATGTTCAGTATCAGGGCTGGGCGATGCACTATCAGCGTCGCCGGTTTCCTGAGGTACGTCGGGTAGTAGCGAAATGGCTGCTGGTGGGCTTGCTGTACGGGGTCGTGGTTGGGGTGATCGAGGTACAGGGGCTGCTCCGTCCCGGCGGATGGGCGATGTGGCTGTTTGTACCGTTTACGATGGTGGTTCTGTTTCATTATTTTGTCGATGGTCTGATATGGCGGATGCGCGACGATACGTCTCTTCGCGACACGCTCTTAAAGCCGTGAAGGCTGCCGAACTTTACAGGGTCTGACTACAGAGGGGCATATTCCGATGACGCCGTTTAAATTTCGCAGGAATACACTGTTTGCACTTACCGCTCTTGCCGCCTGTGGCGCAGTCACCTTCGCCGGGTGGACCGCGCGAGAAGCCCTCGCCGTTACAAAGCAGGGAGATGACCCGCTTGTGGATACCGCGGTAAACGGTAAAGGTCGGATCAACTACAATGTCGGCGTGGTTAAGGCGACCGGGTACGGCGCGCTTCCACAGCGAGACGGGGTTTCGAACGCGCAGGCGAAGCTGATGGCGATGGGGGCCGCGCGTGCGGATGCTCTGCGAACCCTGGCAATGACGGTCAGCTCAATCCAGGTTACCGCCACCACAAAAGTCAAGAATTACCAGCTCGACAGTGATATCGTCGAGACTCGGCTGTCGGCGCTGCTGCAGGCCCCTCGCATCGTGTCCGAATCGCTTCAGCCGGACGGCACCGCGGTTGTGGTTGTAGAACTGCCGCTGTATGGCGCGAACTCTGTCGCCTCTGCTGTACTACCGGAGGTGCTGCCCCGATCCGTTGGAACGGACGAATCTGCCCCTGCCGACCCGGAATCGGCGTATGGAACTGCCCCTGCCGCCCCGGAGACGTGGAAGGGCCCGGACCAGCCTGCGGTTCGCTTGGAACCGCGTGTGGTGAAGCCCGCAACGGTTTCGATCATGATCCCGGAACCAGGGGCAACGCCACTGTCGGACAACGGACCGTTCAGTTCTTTGATAATCGACTGCCGCGGCCTGCGTATCGATGCGATCATGAGCCCCAAGCTAATGGACACGTCGGGCCGCGAGATCTATGGAACAGTGCGAGTAACGCCGGAATACGCGATTGAGACTGGCATCGTCGGCTATCCACGCTCTATGCCGGATGCCCTGAGCAGCGCACGCGCCGGCTCTCATCCTCTCATCATCAGAGCTATCCGGGCAAACGACAAGTTCCGCTTTAACCCGTGCATCTCTCTGGAGGACGGAGACCGCATTCTCTCCGCGAATAATCGGGACCATTTTTTAGAGGCGACCCGTGTTATTTTTCTCGTAGACCCCTTAAAATAGCTGTAATACGTAGGGAAAGAAGAGGGCGAAACACATGCCCGGCCTGCCGCCACTGATGAGACGATTCCTCCCATTTACCCCCCTTGCTGTCGCGGGTCTCGCGGCACTTACTATGGGAGCGCTTATCCTTCCCTGTCCCGCCGCGGCGGCGGTCGGCGGACGCCCGACCAAGCGCGATGGTGACCTGCTGAAAATTTTCGAGCGGCAGATCGTGTATGTAGTCACCAATGATGATCCTGCGGTCGCTGATGCTCTGCTGGAGGGCTGCAGCCAAAAAGAGCGGCGTGTCCTGACCATCGAGGAGTGGCGGAAAAAGCCAGCGGATCTCCGGCAGTTTGTCTCCCCTGTCTTTCTGATCAATCGCGAGCGTCTGCCAGTCGGCGCACAGTTTCCAAACTCCTGTCTGGCTGACGGGGACGAGGTATGGACCGAAGTCAAGCGGTCCGGACGTCCCAGCGGCTTTACTTACGAGGTAACACTGTCCGCGCCGGATAGCACCTGGCTGCGCCGTGCCATCGAAAGCTTCCGCAGCCTGCGGGAATCTCCGCGCCAGCCCGTCCGGCGGAATGTGCGCTCGATTGTTGTTGTGCCGGTCGGAAGCGGTGCACAGGAGGCGGCGGAACTCTTTATACAGCGTCAGAACAGCGAAGACGACTTCAATAAACGCAGCGCCGCTCACCTTCTGCCTGCCGCGCTCGTGCAGCCATCCGCTAAAACACCGGCTCGCTGTGATCTTATGGAGGAGCTGGTGCTGGTGGACCGGAGCAGCGCGTTGGGAGAGGTCCCAGCACTGCCCACAGGGACGACGCTCGCATCGCCGGGCGATACGGTCGCCTGGCGCGAAACCAAACCGGATGGACGCGCCCGTGTTATCTACTCCGCTCCCTCCGCGGGGGCGCTGTTCGAGGCGGTTCGCCGCCCCGGTAAGACTCTTTCTCCTCCGGAGACACTGACCGTGATGGCGTCCGCGCGGGACCTGCGCACTGTCCGCCGTGTGGCGGTTGCGGGCGTGAAAAACGGCGTTGGGGGAGAGGATCTGGCAAAGCGGATCGCGAGCGAGGCGGCTGTCCGCCTGCGGGCTCTTGATACGTTCGAGGTGCTGGAGCGCTCGGGACTGAACGAGATTCTGGGCGAAGTCGCGTTAAACCAGGCGGGGATTACCCATGCCACGGATCGTACTCGGGTACGTCAGCTTGCCGCCGCCGACACGCTCCTGATTGTGGAGGTGACAGGAGTCGGTGGTAAGACCGAATACGGCGCCAAAGCCCAGCGTCTCACCCCGCGTCTCGCCCCACCACCCCGCCGCCCTGCCGAACCGACACGCCTTCGTTACGACATCCTGATACCCGGAGCCGAAAACAACCCCCTGATACGCAGTGTCACCGAGTCTGTTCTGGGACGCGCTGTCGGTACCAAGAGCCGACGCGAGTATCGGTCGGCGATAAATGACTACAACGAGACGACCCTGCGGCGCTGGCAGGAGGACGTCGACAACTATTACGCCCAGCGTGAGAAGCGGCAGATCGACTGGAAACAGGACATCATCGCGCGAGGTGCCGCCACGGTTAAAGGAAGTCTGCGTCTGGTAGATCTCACCGATGGGCTTGTGCTCTGGGAGGCTCCTTTCTCGGCGACCGAGCAGGGAGAAAGCGCCTGGGCGACGCGACGCGCGGTGACGTACGGCGAAGACAGCAACGCCCCTTCCCTCCCGGAAGACTGCCCGGACCCCAAGGATGTCGTGGCCGACGAACTGATCGACCGTGCCATAGATAGTGCGCTGACGCAGGGTATACAGGCGCTTCGCGGTACCGCGCTTCTTCCGAGCACATCTGCCGTACTAGGGACCGCGAGTGCTTCCGAATTTCCTGTAAACGGACGTGTGCTTGATGTCGATGGCGATTCACTGCTGATCGGATTGGGAGCGGGGGACGGGGTAAAGCTCGGCGACACGCTTCATATCACGCTCGCGGATGGTCAGATTGTTCGCGTCGTCACCACTCGTGTCCGCCCCCGCACCTGCGACGCGGCTTTTGCTCCCGCCGTTCCTCTGGCGCTGAAATCGCGAGCCGCTATCGGGCAGGCCGTCCTGCGGGAGACGGTGAAGTGAGAGCCGCGCTGCTCTGTCTTCTGATAGCTTCGTCCGTATCCCCGTTGTGTGCTCAGGAGATCGCCGCACCCATTGTCAGGACTGTTCCCGAGCCTGCGTTGGGAGTCACTGTCACACCTACTGAGGTCCAAGAGGTCATCGCTTCCGGCACCGCTGCTATCGGGACGGGCGGCGTGCTGGCGGCACGGCGGGCGGCGGAGGCACAGGCGCTCCGAAATGCGGTCGAAAAGACCACCGGAGTGTTCGTCTCCGCGCGGACACTGACACAAAATTATGTGCTGGTACGAGACCAAGTGATGACGCGTGCGGAAGGCTTTGCGACGCTCAAAGAGGTTCTCGGGGAAAAGGTCGGGCCGGAATCGGTCACGGTTCGCGTTCGCGCTCTGGTTTCCCTGCGACCACTGGCTGAACGCCTCAAGGGATTGGGTCTGACGCGGGCGTGGCGAATCTATATCTCCGGGACAGGTAATCTCGGCGGCAGGCCGGGTACGCATGTCGCGGCGGCAAAGGCAACCCTGGAAAAAACACTGGTCGATGCTGGCTTTGTCGTCATCTCCGATAAAAAAGAGGCCGATCTTGAAGTTGCGGTAAAGCCGCAGCTGCTGACAACAAATACACTCCCTCTGGATACCGCGGCGGGTCCGATGACGATGTATACCGTGCGTGGACAGATGACCGTGCGCGCCACACGGACCGGGACCGGCGAGGTCGTATCTGCTCTCTCCGCCGCGGATTCTGACATGAACATCGATCTCGCGACCGCCCGTGGTTCCGCGGCGGCAAAGGCGATGGAAATACTGGCGCCCCGTCTCAGCAGCGCCCTGATGGTGCTCCCCGCCCAGAGCGCACAGCCTATACAGCTTGTGGTCTCAAATATCGGAAGCGCGTCTCAGGCAGGCCGTCTGGAGGATGCTCTAGGTCTGCTCCCTGGGGTGCGCGGCATCACGCGACGTTCGTTCAGCAGTGGCAGGGCTACCTGGGAACTGGATGTCTTTACCGATACCGTTCCGCTTCTTTCCCGTCGTTTAGAGGAAGATGTCTCGCTGCGCCCGTTCCACCTTGCTGTCGCCTCCGATGAGGGGGCAAAGATCGTCGCCTCGCTGGGAGCGCCCCGCAAGCGCCGATAAAGCGCCCAGAGACGGAACCTGATTCGTCAGCGGCGCACGAGGTCACGTTCGACACGGGTGACGATACCCTGTATCCGTGTCCCTTCGACGATCGGAATCGGCGGATAGGCTCTGGTATCGGGATTCTCGGAGAAGAGGAAGCTGCCTTCGGTCGTCACATCGAACCGCTTGATGACCAGACCACTTCCCGGTACAAAGGCAATTACAATCTCCCCCGGTTTTGCCGTTTCCTGATGACGTACATAGGCGCGGTCTCCCTCATGGATGCCTGCCCCGATCATGCTGTCCCCGACCACCTGAGTCAGATAATCCGCCCCGCCCGGTGGCAGCAGAGCTGCTATCGCTTCACCCATCTCTACCGGTACTTCGGAGCTGCGTTCCCCGTCCCCGGCGGCAACAAGCCCGCGCAGAGGCAGCAGGGCGTAACCCGCCTGTTGAGGAGCCTGTTTGGGGCGTGGAAGGTCGTTCAGTCTCAAGCTGTCAGCGACTGTCGCCTCAAGAGCGTTGTCATCGGGAAACCCGCCAAGGTCGAGCTCACTCAGCCCGAGATCGGCTACCACAATGTGATGATCGCCGCGCCGAATGCCTATCTCACCGGGAGTCGCCTTGTTTGTTGCCTCCAAATACAGCGTGGTCTGGGCGCTGATCTGGTCGCACTTCGCCAGCACAACCGCTTCGGGCAGCGCGGGAGCCACGGCGGCACCCCACTCGGGCCGGTCGTGATGGGACAGGACGAGATGACGGAGCGCCTGGGCGAGTCCCAGAGGAAAACCGGGGATTCTATTGACCTGCGCGCCGATGAAGAATGCCCCACCGACGATATGGCCTTCCAGCAGACCCTGGGCCGTATACTCACCTGTCCGCCACTCCTGATCCATCTCGAACAGCTTGCCGGAATCATGCAGAAGCGCCCCGGTAATCAGAAGATCATGCCGGAGCGAGGGGTAAACCTTGAGCACGGCGCGGCAAATTTCCGCGACCTCTACCGTATGACGGAGGAGCCCACCGCGATAGGCGTGATGAAGCGTCTTCGCCGCCACCGCTTCCAGAAACTGCTGACGCCGCTTTCCGGAGAAGACGCGCTGCAGAAGCTGCGACAGATGAGGGTTGGCGACGCTCCGCATGAGGCCGTCAAACTGCCGAACGACCGCTTCCTGGTCGCCTGGCAGAGGAGGAAGGTAAGGCGATACGTCATTGGGAAATTCGGTATGGGCCGTAAACGTATCTATGCGTATCTGGCACGGGTAGCTATCGCAAGTTGCTTTCAGGCTGCCAGAGACGGTCAAAAGGCAGGCTGACTGCAGAAGACAATACTCCGTTTCGGAGACATCCCACCGGATCGCCTCGACCGTGCCGCTGGAGTCGAATAGCGTGAGCGTGGCGCGCTGTTTTCCGTTGCGATCCGTCATCCGCTTCACGTCTTTGATGGCGAAGAGGCCGTCCTTAAACGAGGCACCCGGCGTTATGTCGCTCAGATAGATGGTTTTCTGCACACCCGCTTCTCCTGAACTTAAGTTCGTAGCGGTATTATAGCACAACCGATGCCCGCAAACGAAAAGCCGGAAGCCACACTAATGTCGCTTCCGGCCTTCGGGAACGGATGGGGTTGGGGAGAGCGCGGAAGCGTTATCTCCCGCCGGTGAACTCGGCAGCGCTTTCCATGGGTGCCGTTGATTCTACCAGCCCTGCCGCATCCACGGCATAGGGTCTGGAGAGATGCTCGGAAGCGGATGGCAGTTCAATCCCAATGATCCGGCCCTGCTGACCATAATCCATGATAAGCCCGTTCGGATGGGTCTCGCTCGTCTGGATTGCGGCCTCGCTGAAGAGAATACGCAGTTTATCTTCCTGAGAGTTGTAGGTGACTTTCATACGTATGCTCTACTCGACCGTCGCCGTTGTCGGCTTCTCGGTGGCGGTGGTTTCGGCGGGAAGGCTGACGGTGACACCGACCTTTCGCAGAGCCGCTTCCAGCCGTGTGTCGCCGCGGCTGTAGCCGACGATAGCGGCGGCTATCTTGCCGTCCTTGTCGATCACATAGGTGCCCGGAATGCCGGGTACCTGATACAGATCGTATGCGATATTGCCTTTGGCTTTCTGAGGACTCGGATCGAACGCATAAGTGAATGGATATTTCGCCTCGTTCGCATCCAGCCAGGTGTTGAACGCCTTGCGTTCATCCCAGACACCGACGGTAAACATTGTCACTGGCTGTCCCTTGACCGCATCCTGAATGGCTTTCAGATGCGGCATGGAGGCGATACAGGGACCGCACCAGCTTGCCATGAAATCAAGAACCACAACACGGCCCTTGAAATCGGAGAGCTTGATGGGCTTGTTCTCCCGGTTCCAGACAGTGAAGTCGGGGGCGACCGTGCCGACTGCCAGCATCTTCGGCTCTTCCGGTCTCAGGGTCGCGCCCTCAGGCTTACGAAAGGCGAATTTGGCCGGGTCTACCTTTTCGCGGTCTATCCTGACATTCTGCAGGCTATATTCCCGAACCTCGTTCCAGGGATAAACCGTTTTTGTCCGATGCACCAGGCCGTCGGCACCGAAGTAGACGGAGCATTGTGTTGCGGGGAAGACGCCGGTCTTCTTCTGTTCATCCAGCGCATAGTCCGAGTCGGTCCGATAGGCGAGATCGACCACCGAGTACGCGGCGCCGTTCCAGGTTTCTTTTCGCACCGGCGACAGCATCTGGAGGCGACCCTGTTTCCTCAGTGCCTTTACCGCGCTCCATACGGAAACTTGTGGATTGAAAAAGCCGTCCAGCGGGCGGAACGCCCACTGAAAACGGGCGCCGAACTCTGAATCCAGGCTATACCGGTTTTTCGGCATCGGCATGTACTGCTTTAGCGGCACCAGATAGGCCCAGGTCGCCTTTCCATCGGTCGTCACTTCGG
>JAZKEA010000068.1:35188-35824 GCA_040387315.1 Armatimonadota bacterium
CTCGAAGTGCGTCGGGTCGGTTTTAGAGCGCGTACCCTCCCGCGCTTTGGTGAGGGCATAGCCGGGCTTGCCAAGGGTGGTCGTCGTTTCCCATCGTCGAACCACTTCCTGCTTTCGTTTCTCCGTGACAGGCAGGGTATTGTCCTCGATGACCACGGCGGATATATGGGAAATACCTTTCAGCCGTGTCTCCGCGTTCTTCAGCAGGGCTTCCGCCTGCGCATCCACTTCTGCGGGCGATGCTGGCTGCTGCGCCATGGGGGCAGACGGAGACTGTGGCGTGGCAAGCAGCGGACAGAGCGGCAGGGCGCACAGCAGCGCCAGCGCGCCTATTTTCAACGGTGTTGCTTTCATCTTGCGGTTCTTTCGTCTCTTCAAAAGGACGTTCTCGTCATTGGCCTACGGCGCTTTGGGCTTGACCTGAAGAAAGTAGTAGTTCTGACCCGCAGAGCCAAAGGGAAACTGCGGGTGGATCAAGTCACCGAGATTATTTTTCTTCCAGTCTGCAGGGCCAAATCCGCTGAAGGTACCCGACGTTCTGGGCGTGGGCTTCATCGCCTTTACATGGCCATCCAGCCACGCGACATTAGCGAAACCATTATGCCGTCCATGAATGGAGGGATACACAATTTGTGG
>JAZKEA010000068.1:35840-41689 GCA_040387315.1 Armatimonadota bacterium
CGATATTGTTGTATGCCAACGTCGTGGGAATAAGGTCAGCGCTGCTGGGACAGGTCAGGATACCGGTGTTTTTCATGTAGGGCTGATATAGCCCCTCGGTCAGATCCCAGCTATTGTCGCTAATCCGCTGCTTGGCGTTCCATACCTGGTATTTATAGGTAGGATTGCCCGTAATCGCGTATTCGTAGAAGAAGATCGTCTCATCATAATCCTGGGCATACATCAAAACGCCCATACCAAGCTGTTTGAAATTGCTCATGCAGGACGCCTGTCGGGCTTTCTCTCTGGCTTGGGCGAAGACAGGAAAAAGGATCGCGGCGAGGATCGCGATTATTGCTATCACAACGAGCAATTCGATGAGGGTAAACCCCGAAGACGACGTTCGTCCGGTGTGACGGGCGGAACCGGTGCGGGGGGCGCAGGACTTGCACGTGTCAGACATGAGAAGCGGTTTCCTTATGCAGCGAGATCGAAAGAAGAACCCTGCCTCGATTCTTCAAGGTTATCGGCGTTTTGCGGCGCACCACAACTGCGGCGTCTCTGCTGACAAGCCGGCTGGGCCGAATCTCAAAAGCGGGCCGCGGCATCGCAGAATACGGGACACCGGTGTTGGGACACTGCCGGTCTTTCTGCTGTGTCACAGGCAGCAATTTGTTCTGATATGTCCATTGTAAAGACCGACTCTTTCAAAACTCGTTCATGACTCGTGCATTTGGTGAGATATTATAACTTTTTTGTACCTCAGGTAAGATGGGCAAGCCGCATCGCTTCCATGACGGCTTCCTCGGGAGAGAGGTCGTCTGCGGCGCTCCAGGCCACTCCAACTTCGGCGCTCCCGAGCTTCGCCTGCAGCAGAATGGTGTCCCGATCAATCTCCTCGGGGTCGGCAGGGCGAAACGACATGCCAAGCGCTTTCCGCAATGTCTCCGAAAGCGCCAGCAGGCGCAGCCCCGTGGGATACTCCTGCTCCGCGCAGGCAAGATGTCCCAGTTCCTTGACACAGTGCGCGAGAACGCGCCGATTGCCGACATCGGATGCCAGCAGAGTGGCTTCACTGATAGAACTGCGCGCTTCCGAAAGACGGCCTTCCAGCCGGTTGACGGTCGCCAGGTTCAGCAGGGCAATCGCGGTACCGGTTGGGTTCGACGCTTCCCGGCGAATCCCCAGATTTTCCAGCAGCAGCTTTCGGGCCTCGGCAAAGTTCTTCTGATACCGAGCAATAAGCCCGAGGTTATTGAGCGCATCCGCAATCCGCTTTGGCCGACCCTGCACCCGCAGGAGTGCCAGACTTTCGGCGGTCAATGCCCAGGCGTCCTGCCATTGCTCCTGGTTCATCGCGATACCGCCCAGATTCAGCAGAGCACTGACGATAATCGGACGATCCTGCGCCTCTCGCGCAAGGCGCAGACCCTCTTCGAGGTAACTCTGCGCCTGTACATCGTTTGCCTGGAAATCCGCCACGATACCCAGAATAACAAGAGAGGCGGCGGCGCCTCGCGGATCATTTGCTGTTCGCCAGAAGTCCAGCGCTTCCCCCGCAGCGGCTGCCGCTGCCTCAAAATCGTACTCGCTGCTGAGATGCGCTAGGGCATTCAGCGCTTTTGCTCGAATCATGGGAGAGACGGGCGCGTCCTGCCTCGGTAAATCGTTGGCGAGAAACCGCCGCAGCCAGTCCAATCCCTCGTTGATATAGCCACGCACCTCCCAGAACGGGGTCAATGCGACCGCTAGCCGAAGACCCTGCTCCGGCAACCTTTGTTCGAGAAACCAGGCCAGGGCGGCACGGAAATTGTCATGGTCCGCTTCAAGGCGAGCGAGCCATGCCCCGTGGGGCGGTCCGGTCTCCTGCGTCTGCGCCTCCTCCGCCCTGCTTAGAAAATAGGCAGCATGCCGCTGCCCGATAATCGCCTCCAGCGCCATCGTCCGTTGCTCGGTGGCGAACTCGCGCAGGGTCTCCAGCATCCGGTACCGCATTCCTCCCTCATCATCTGTGGGGGCGTTTTCGTCGCTGGAGATCAGTGACCGCTCGCGCAGCTCATCCAGCACCGTCAGCGCGGCAAACGGCGGGCGGTCCGTCAGCAGATCCTCCCAGACCGCCTCAGCGGCTCCCAGTATCCAGCCGCCACGAAACACCGACAGCCGAACAAAGAACCGCTGCAGGTCAGCGGGCAGCATCAGATAGCTGTATTCGAGCGCGGCCCGCAATGTCCGATGACGGGGCGGTATATCGGCACGCCGACTCACCAGAAGATCAAAGCGCAGGTTCAGGTTTTGAAGCATCTGCTGCGGTGTCAGTGTCTGTGACCAGGCCGCGCACAACTCAATCGCCAACGGTATACCCTCAAGACGCGCGCACAGGGCTGCGATTGCAGCGGCATTCTGATCCGTCACCTGGAACGTCGGCTTGATCGCCTGGGCGCGATCCACGAAGAGCCGGACGCTGTCCACGTCCATCAGGTATGTCAGGGTATTCCCTGTCGGTATCGACAGAGCAGGGATCGGTATCTCCCGCTCACCTGCCAGGCCGAGGCGCTGACGAGATGTCACGAGGATCGTCAGCGCCGGGCATCGGGGGAGCAGGCCGCTGACAAAGTGCGCGACTTCGGTAACAAGGTGCTCCGCATTATCCAGAACTAGCAGGAACGGACGCGTGCCGAACGCCTTGATAATCTCCTCCAGAGGCGATGCGGAAGCGGGGATTGAGAGCAAATCCGCCAGGGCCGTCTGAGCTATGCTGATCCCGTTCATCTCCACGAGAGGAAGAAAGAGCACCGCGCCATGAAAGTGTTCGATCAGCTTTCCAGTGGTTTCGACAGCGAGCCGGGTTTTGCCGCCGCCACCCCCGCCGGTGATCGTCACCAGCCGGGTACCGCCGTCCCGGATCAGAGATTCCATGTGCGCGATCTCCGATTCTCGTCCGAAGAAGCGGGTGAGTGAAACCGGCAGGTTATTATTTAACCGTGATGCCGGGGAGGAGGCTGCGGCGGCGGGTATCTCGCTCCTGCGGATCTGTTCGACGAGGGCGCGTGTGGTCGCCGATGGCGGCTCGCCGGTATCCTCGGCAAGAATACGCTCCATCTCCCGTGCCTGCCTCAGCGCGGCAGATTTCTGCCCGCACGCCGCCAGCAGCCGGATCACATCTCGATGCGACTCCTCGGCGAAAGGCTCGGCTTCCAGAGCGAGACGGGTATAGAGCAGGGCACGCTCGAACTCTTCTGCCTGCTCCAGAGCGCTGCTGAGACGGCGCAGCCCGCGCAGGTACAGATCAAGAAGGCACTGCCGCTCCGTGAGTACCCAGTCCTCGTAGTAGCCGGGCAGCAGCGCACCTGTGTAAAGGGAAAGCGCCTTTTCCAGCGCAACTTGCGCCACTTTCCCAGGGGGCGTTTCCGCTGCTTCCATTGCCGCTCGAAATGCCGCCACATCTGAGGTGATCCCGTCAGAGGAGAGGCCGACGGTGGCGCGGTCCGCAAGAAGAATTCGTCCCTTTTCGTCATCACCGGATTCCAGCAAGGGACGGAGGGAGACAAGACCCTGCGAGAGCCGCTGACGCATCCCTTCTGGTTGGACGTCCGGCCAGAGCAGATCGCCCAGCTCCTCGCGCGAATGACGCCGCTCAGGATGATACGCCAGGTATGCCAGGAGCGCCCCCGTTTTTTGTGTCCGGAAGCGGTCTATGACCCGTTCCCCGGAGCGGGCGCAGAACCCGCCCAGCATCTCAAAGTGCCACAAGGACGTCACCTCGCTCTGATTTTACAATAGATGCGCTGGAAAAACCCAGGAATGCCCTTTGTTACTGTCTACTGTGGCAGCACTGAGAACCCGTGTTCAAAGTGGTATGCTTGGTATTATGATCGAACCCGGCGGCTATATCCGCGATATTTTTCTCAAGCCTGTTGGCACTACGGTGACCGCACATGGCTGGGTGAAGACCCGGCGTGACAGCAAAGGCGTTACCTTTATTCAGCTGAACGACGGCTCCACGTTTCAGGACCTGCAGATAGTCGTGGATGCCGGAACTATTACCGAGGACATACTGGCCGGGGTAACCACCGGTGCCAGCCTCAAGGTGGACGGTGAACTGGTGGCGTCCATCGGTGCAGGGCAGGCTGTCGAACTCAAAGGGCTTGCGATTACTGTCATCGGGACCGTCGACACGGCAACCTATCCCCTTCAAAAGAAGGGGCACACGATGGAGTTTCTGCGCGAAAAGGCCCACCTTCGCAGCCGCTCCAACACCTTTGGCGCTGTCTTCCGCGTCCGAAACGCCCTGTCCTACGCAATTCATACCTTCTTTCAGGAACGTGGGTTTCTCAACGTCCATTCGCCCATCATCACGACCAGTGATGCCGAGGGGGCAGGCGCGATGTTCGGCGTCTCGACGCTCGACTTGATGAACCTTCCGCGCACCGACGATGGTCAGATCGACTACGCCGCCGATTTCTTTGCCAAACGTGCGCACCTGACCGTCTCCGGACAGCTGGAAGCGGAGATCTTCGCTCTTGCCTTTACTAACGTCTACACGTTTGGGCCGACGTTCCGGGCCGAGAATTCAAATACGCCGCGGCATCTGGCGGAGTTTTGGATGATCGAGCCGGAGATGGCATTCTGCGACCTGGACGGCAACCGGCAGCTCGCCGAGCAGTTCTTAAAGTACATCATTTCCCATGTCCTGAACACCTGCGGGCCGGACCTCGCCTTCTTCAACCAGCGCATCGACAACACGGTTCTCGAAACGCTGGAGAAGGTTGCGACCGCCGACTTCGAGCACATCACCTACACGGAAGCGGTCTCTATTCTGGAGAAGTCGGCCCGCGCGTTCGAGTTCCCCGTTTTCTGGGGCGCGGATTTGCAGAGCGAGCACGAGCGCTATTTGACCGAGGAAACCTTCAAAAAGCCGGTTGTCGTGACCGATTACCCCAAGGAGATCAAGGCGTTTTACATGCGCCTGAACGACGACGGGAAAACCGTCCGCGCGATGGACGTGCTTGCCCCACGTATCGGGGAAATCATCGGCGGCTCGCAGCGCGAGGAGCGCCACGACGTTCTGCTGGACAAAATCCGAAAACAAGGCTTGCCGGAAGAAGAGTACTGGTGGTACCTGGAACTGCGGAAATACGGCTCGGTTCCGCACGCGGGCTTCGGACTGGGACTGGAACGGATGCTGATGTACATCACCGGCATGAAAAACATCCGTGATGTCATTCCCTTCCCGCGTACACCGGGCGATGCCGAGTTTTAAGGGCTGAATCATGCCAGCCCCGCCGAGTATTAAGGTATTTCGTTACATAGAGGAGCTGGATGCCTTCCTTGTTACGAAAGAGTTTGCCGAGTTAACCTATGAACTCGGCTTGGCGGACTGGCATCCTGTCGTGTGGCTGGGCAGGCTTTTCCGGACGGATAATGATGTCGGTGAGCACTGGTTTGACAACTGGGGAGAGCGCGAAGCGCTAGAGTCAAAAGCGAAGGAACTAGGGATTGACAGCTACGATCTAATGGTTGTGGTGCCGGAGCGCTTCGCAGAAGGCACTCCTGACAACAATGATGGCCCCTGTCACTCTCCGGAAATCAGGAAAATCTTTTGGACGGACGTTCTTAAATCCCTGGCATTGAGTTATGACCTGCTCTTTAGTACTGCCCGTTTCTATAGAGAACAAGAGAAGAAATGGAATGATGAGGGTGTCAAAGCCTACAATGGCTCTTTCGGAGACTATAACCCAGACAATTTGGAAGCCGTGATCGACAGTTTGCAGAAGCGGGTTGATCTGGCTGAACAGATGAAAAATAAAAATAAGTGAAAGGTTCTAATCTGGCATGGAACGAGTCATCATGGCCCGGAAAGTTGCCTTGAA
>JAZKEA010000068.1:41699-45354 GCA_040387315.1 Armatimonadota bacterium
CGGATCGTAGTTTCGACTTGGAGTTTTGGCAGGCTCAAGATTCAGCGGTTCGATTTCGTGCGGCGTGGGAGCTAGTAGAGCACTACTTGCGCCGAAAAGGTAAAGCAGATGAACTCCGACTTCAGCGAACTGTTACAGCTTTTCACCGACAATGAAGTTGAGTATCTGGTCATTGGGGGTTATGCCGTAATCGAATATGCGGAGCCACGCTATACCAAAGACTTAGACGTGTGGATTAATACGACTTCGGAAAATTCACAGCGCGTGTTCAGATCTCTCCAGCAATTCGGGGCACCTCTTGTCGGAATGACAGCAGCCGATTTCGCGGAGGAAGGGTTTGTCTTTCAGATTGGTGTTGCCCCTGTTCGTATCGACATCTTGATGTCTATCGATGGCTTAACATTCTCGGAAGCATGGCCTAACCGCGTTTCCGTTGACTTTGATGGAGTACAAGCCTTGTTAATATCGCGGCAGGATCTTATTCGCGCGAAGCGTGCTTCGGGCCGCCCGCAGGATTTGATGGATGCCAATAATTTGGAAAAGGGGCTTTCTTCGTAATCAAGCGACCCTTACTTCTCCTTTGCCTCTTTCTGCAGTTGATACAGCAGGTTCAGCGCCTCGATAGGGGAGAGTGTGGAGAGATCCTGGCGACGAATCTGCTCCAGAACGGGGTGCGGTTCGGCTTCGAAGAGGGTCATCTGGACGCGACCGGATTTCGCGGTTATGGCGGGGGCGCTATTGCCAACACCGAGCGTGTCGCGCTTGGACCGTCCCTCTTTCTCCAGGTCGGTCAGTACCTCTTGGGCGCGGGCGATTACCTCCTGCGGCAGACCCGCCATGCGGGCAACCTGAATGCCATAGCTTTTGTCCGTTCCCCCGGCGACGATCTTTCGCAGCCAGACAATCCGGTCACCGGTCTCCTTCACCGCGACCCGGAAGTTGCGAACGCTTGGCATCTGCTTTTCCAGCTCGTTTAAGAGGTGGTAGTGGGTCGCGAACAGGGTTTTGCAGCCACGTTGAGCCAGGTACTCCGCGACCGCCCAGGCGATAGAGACACCATCAAAGGTGCTCGTCCCACGGCCGATCTCGTCCAGGATCACCAGGCTGCGCTCGGTCGCATTGTTCAGAATATTGGCGGTCTCGGTCATCTCTACCATGAAGGTAGACTGACCGGCGGCAAGATCATCGTGGGCGCCGACGCGCGTAAAGATGCGGTCCACAAGACCGATGCGGGCGTAATCGGCGGGCACGAACGAGCCGACCTGGGCCAGAAGCGTAATGAGCGCCACCTGCCGCAGAACCGTGGACTTACCCGCCGAGTTCGGGCCAGTAATGACATGAAGCTGGTTTGGGCCATTGTCCAGCAGGGTGTCGTTCGGAATAAAGACGGTCTGGGTGGACAGTTTCTCGACTACGGGATGCCGCCCCGCGCGAATCTCTATCAGCGGACTATCATCGACCACGGGACGAACGTATCGATTGGCAGCGGCGACCTCGGCAAGAGAAGCGACAACATCGAGTCGTGCGACGCTCTGGGCCACGGCGAGAACTTCTGCCGCGTGCGTGGCGATAGTATCGCGCAGGCCACAGAACAGGTCGTACTCTCGCGCGGTGATCTTCTCCTCCGCGCCCAGCACCTTGGCCTCCATCTCCTTCAGATCCGGCGTAATAAACCGCTCGCCCGTTGCCGTGGTCTGCTTGCGAATATAGCCCTCCGGAACAAGCGGAAGGTTGGGGCGCGACACCTCGATATAGTAGCCGAAAACCGCGTTGTAGCCCACCTTCAGACTCTTGATCCCGCTCCGCTCCCGCTCCGTTGTCTCCAGGGTCGCGATCCAGGACTTGCCCCCGCGTGAGATGCCCCTGAGCTCATCCAGATCGGCGTCGAAGCCGTCCGCGATCAGGCCCCCCTCGCGGAGGGAAAGCGGCGGCTCGTCAACAAGTCCCCGTCCGATGAGCCCTGCCACTTCGGGCAGCCCATCCATCTGCTCCAGCAGAGCACCGATTGATGCATCCTTGATCTGAGAAGCGCGGTCCGCGACTTCCGGCACCTTATCCAGTGACAGGCGGAGGGCGACAAGGTCACGGGCGTTTGCCGTGCCCGTGGAGACGCGTGCCATCAGGCGCTCCAGATCGGAGACCCCGCGCAAAACTTCGCGCACATCGCCGCGCACAAGGGGGTCGGCATGAAACGCCTCGACCGCATCCAATCGCCGCTGGATACGCTCTACCGAGAGCAGGGGAGCATCCAGCCACTTCTTCAGAAGTCGTCCCCCCATGGATGTCTGCGTGGCATCCAGGACCGCGAGTAAGGATTTGCCTTTAGCGCCATCGGCAAGCCCGGTAGTCAGTTCCAGATTCCGCCTTGCGGGGGCGTCCAGTGTCATCGCATCATCGACAGAATAGGTTGCAAGAGTCCGTATATGCGCGACCGCACCCATGTGGGTGTTTTTGAGGTAGGTGAGCAGTGCGGCGGCGGCATCCAGACCGGACGTAAACTCCTCGCAGCCGAAGCCCCGGAGGCTTGCCGTCCCAAAGTGCTCCAGCAGGGCCGTCTTGGCCGATCGTGGCAGATCTGTTCGGGCAATGCGTGTCAGGGTCGCGGGGCAGGCGGCTTTGATAGCATCGGCGAGATCGTCCATTCCTTCCGGCACGAGGCACTCGGCGGGGCAGAGTCGCGAAACCTCTTCGACTATCTTGGGAATGCCCGCATCGCTGGGTATCTCGGTCACCAGAAACTCGCCGGTCGAGACATCCGCCACACCGACACCGCAGATAGGCTCATTGAAAATGGCTGCTACCAGATAGTTGTTCGACTTGGCGTCCAGCAGGGCGTCCTCAACGAGGGTTCCGGGTGTTACTACGCGCGTCACGCGCCGCTTGACCAGTCCTTTTGCGAGCTTCGGGTCTTCCACCTGGTCGCATATTGCGACCTTGAAGCCCTTCTGCACCAGCCTCGCCAGATAGCGATCCAGCGCATGGTACGGCACCCCAGCCATCGGAAATTTCTCGGATAACCCCTGAATATCGCGCCCGGTCAGCGTGATCTCCAGCTGCCCGGCGACAGTCTCTGCATCCTCGCCGTACGCCTCGTAAAAGTCACCGACCCGCATCAGCAGCACAACATCAGGCCGCTCATTTTTCAGCTGCACATACTGCCGCAGCATAGGGGTCAGCTTC
Organism: Armatimonadota bacterium; assembly: GCA_040387315.1. Classification (GTDB taxonomy): domain Bacteria; phylum Armatimonadota; class Armatimonadia; order Armatimonadales; family Armatimonadaceae; genus JACMJB01. The sequence goes on from JAZKEA010000068.1 coordinate 44,880, forward strand.
TCCAGAGGGACAGCGGAATTATCAAACATGGGGTGAGACCTCAGACTCTCAAACAAAGGGGATAAATGCGGGCGAGGCCGCAAAAAGACGCCTTTCATTGTACGGCGAATTTCTTTTCTTCGGCACTCTGGCCTGGAAGATCAAAGCGGAAAGCGAGTGTGTGCTGACAAGTGGTGCTGCAGGAATAAATAAAGCCGGCTCGGTTTTCATGTGTTTTTCATTTTGTGTCGCTACACTGCACCAGGAAGCAGAGAAGCAGTGTGTCTGTCCGTTCCCACTGGAACCTGGGCCGTATCAACGCACACCCGGCACATCTGGAAAACTGAAATGCAAACAAACAGCAAAAACAAAACACGTCTCATTATCGGGCTGAGCGCTCCCATGATCGCAGCCGCCGTTTTTGTTCCACTGAGGGCTTACTGCCAGGGGCAGTTTCCGCGCGGAAACGCCGGTGCTGCTGGTGCGGCCACCTACA
>JAZKEA010000069.1:0-3342 GCA_040387315.1 Armatimonadota bacterium
TCCTCATACTGGGCTCGACGATCCGCACGGTGCTCCGCCAGCCTCTGCGCGGCAGAACGCGCCCCGGAAGCCACTGCCTTGCTCCCGGAACCCATCGCCCGCTCAACGGGACCGACAAGCGCAGGCAGGGGACTGTCGGTTATCCAGAGGAAGGCAACGGCAGAGAGAGCGCCGAGAATGATATGAGCGCCCACGGTACCCACAGTAGACCTCAGGACCATCGAGATACCGGCACCCAGATAGCCACCGTAATTGATGAGGTTATCCGTGGCAAACTGCCCTGCCCTTGGCACGTTGCCGAGATGCCACCACGTCAGGAAAATCAGGTACGCGGCTACCACACCACCGACGTTGTCCCAGGAGCGGCTCTTCCCCACACCGAGCATAAATCCCGTCGTCAGCAGTATAAAGGGAAAAACCCATGCTCCCGCGCCACCGATCAGGCGAAGCGCTTTTATGGCTGCCCTTCCAAAAACATTGTCTACATCTCTTGTGGCCTCCGCGGGCGGCCACAAGAGAGTCGCGAGAAGGATAAGTCCTATCGCGGCGAGGGCAATCCCTGCGATATCGTAGAAGAGACGCGTGTTAGCGCGCTGCCGGGTGACAGGCACTTTCTTCTGACCGCGAGCTGCAGGCTGCGGTTTTCGCGGGGCGGGGGCGGGTCTTTCCGGTCGTGCCGTTGCCATGGGGTTAGGTTGCTATCACTCCTGAAAATACTCCTGTTACTATAACCGGAGAACAGGCGTTCGGTCAACAATCCTCTGTATGAGTGACAGATTCGATATCCGAGACGAGCAACGGATTCGCTGAACTTGTGCCCCCCGCTATCAAGGCAGAGAGTTTCCCCTGAACGTTACGTTCGCGGTCCCGGTAAATCATCATCACTTTGACGTCCTTGTGCCGAGAGAAGTCCAGGACTTCCTCCAGCCCCATGCCGTTTGCCTGCGCTGCCTTGATCGCCTCCGTGATTGCCGTATGCCGCAGACCGTGAGGCGCTGTTTTAATACCGACGCGCTTACCCAGATCGCGGACAATCCGATAAATGGAGTGCGGCGTCAGACGGTCATCTCCCTTTTTCGATCGGTCGAAGTTAACGAAGAGCGGACCGGGATTGCCGCCGCGCACTTTGAGCCACGCCTCCAAAGCCTCCTGTGTCGGAGGGGCAAGCGTCAGAACGGTCTTTTCAAGCCGCCGCTTCCCGATGACGCTCAGCGACGCTCGGTCGGACTGATAATCGGCAAGATCAAGTGCGACGACCTCTCCGCGCCGGAGGCCGAGATCGTAAAGAAGCCGAAGCACGGCGCGGGCACGCACGGTGACCGGTGTTTCCGGCATTTCGGCAAGCTCGGACAGAAGGCGGCGAAAACCGTCACTTCCCGGACCACGTGTGTCCCGATACGCCTCCGTCGGCAGGCCGGGAATTTCAATTTTCCACGTAATAAAGCCAAGGAGCCGCGCCAGTTTCACCAGCGACCGCAGAGAGGCCAACCGCCGGTTGATGGTAGACGGGGTCAGGCCACGGTCCTGCAGGTGCGCACGGTACGCCAGCGCGACGCCATTCGCCTCTCCAGCTGACGATTGCAGCAGCCTGAGGACGGCTGCCTCCGGAGACTCGGCTCTGCTAAAGAGGCGAAACTGCTCCAGGTCCTGCCGATAGGCAGTAAGGGTTCGGGCATTACGCCCCGCTGTATACGCAGCGATGAGCGCATTCGCCTTCCCCGGCTCGTTGGTCGAGATCAATTCGCTGCCCAAACCGGAGTCTCAGCGCCCCGTGGCGGGCCGAATGTCCCGAAGAGTTAGTTCGACCGAGGCATTTCCACGCCACTCATTGATTTTCGGTGTATACACCAAGTCGACTTCGTCCCCGGACTGGAGACGGTCGGCCCAGTCCCCATTCTTGAACCAGACCGCTTTCAGGGAGCCGGTCATACCGGGAAGCCGCGCCTGCAGAGTGAATGTGTTGCCATCTTTTCCAACACGACGGGCAGAAAGAACCACGGCACCATAGGAGACAAACAGCGGTTCCTCGTTCTCACGACCAAACGGCGCGAGTCGGTTTATCTGATCGACAAGCCCGAATGATAACTGGCTGGCATCCTCGATCTCGGCATCGATATTGATCTCGGCGAGGGGCGGCGCCTCATCAATCGTCCCCTCCGCAAGTTCGTGAAGTCTATCTCGAAACGCCTCCAGGTTATCTCTGTGCAGAGAAACACCCGCCGCCCCAGAGTGGCCCCCAAAGCTTCCCAGAAGTTCTGCACAGGCATGGAACGATTCGTGCAGATTGAAGGCGCCCCAGGAGCGTGCGGAACCGTGCCAGTGCTCTGTTTTGGAGTCGAAGGAGAGAAGAATTACAGGCTTCCGGCAGTGTTCGACGATCCGCGCCGCCGCGATTCCCACAACCCCTTTACCCCAGCGCTCCCGTGCGAGGACGAGCACACGACGTGTCTGGTGTTCTGGAGAAAGGGCGTCTATGAGCGCTTCCGTCGTAACGCGGGCTGTCTCCTCCCGGCTTTTTTCCGCGAGCGCCCCGATCTGGACAGCCAGCTGCTCCGCCTCATCCGGGTCCTTTGTTGTGAGAAGCCGAAACGCGATATCCGCATCTTCAATGCGCCCCGCGGCATTCAGGCGAGGGCCAAGCTTGAAGGAGATGTCCTCTGTATTCAGCGGTCGCCCCGTCATATCCATCGAGAGAAGCAGCGCCTTGATGCCCGTTTTCCGTGCTTCCGCGATGGTTTTCAGTCCGAAGGCGACAAGAACCCGGTTTTCGTTCTTGATCGGTGTACAGTCAGCCACGGTTCCGAGCGCAACGAGATCGACAAAATTGCGATGGAAGGCTGCCCGATGCTCGGGGGAGAGACGCTGCACCAGCGCATCCATCACCTTGAAGGCGACCCCTGCCCCACAAAGGTCCTTGAACGATGCGGTGCTGTCTTCGCGATAGGGATTGACGATTGCTACCGCATCCGGAAGAGACGTACCAGGCCGGTGATGATCGGTGATAACGACATCGATACCCAGAGACTTGGCATACTTTACCGGTTCGACCGCGCAAACCCCGCAGTCCGCGGTCATAATCAGGGTCGCCCCCAATGCCTTTGCTCGATCGACGCCCGCTTTCTGGAGATCATAGCCCTCGGTTCGCTTTGGCACATAGCCGGTCACGTCCGCGCCGAGTGACGTGAGCGCACGGATACATAGCGCAGCAGACGTAACCCCATCCGCATCGTAGTCGCCGTGGAGGAAGATTTTTTCTTTCTTCTCAATGGCGAGGGCAAGCCGCTGAACCGCCGGTTCCATATCCGGAAGGTCGTATGGGTCCAGCAGATCATCAAGAGACGG
>JAZKEA010000070.1:0-2857 GCA_040387315.1 Armatimonadota bacterium
TGTAACCGATGAAGCGAATGTCTAAGGGGCACGACGGCAACACGCCTCATTCTCCGAACATACTTCCGTAACAGACTGCGGACGCTTCTGCAGCCAGCTAATAACTCAGCAACAAAACATTTCGTGTGCAATCAGACGAAAAGTTTGTCAGTAGCATCGGCTGCTTTTAACTGCAGCATTTGCATCAAATACAAAGCTTGCTCGCTTGCTCAACCCCCTCTCCCCGGTTTACTATGACCCATAACGACGATTATGGGGCGTAACCCTACCTAGTTCTTCTGCCCCTTTGTCCCCTTTGTGCCACCCTGCTTTATCATCCTTCTAGTCCGGCGCGATACTGCAGTTGCGCCACCAGTAACACGGCAACACAGCGGCACAGGCACACTTGACACAGTAGCCCGAACACCCCACGCGGTGAGGAGGATTGACCCATGGCAGCCCCGAACTCCAAGCCACACGTGCCCGACGCCCCCGGTATCTCCGGCCTGCGGTTCCGGCACTACCGGGACCAGAGTGACGTCCCCGCGATGCTCGCCGTTCACGAAGGCTGCCGCGAGGCGGACCAGGTAGACCCCTGGTCCGTCTGCTACCGCATCCCCAACCTGTCCCTGGCTGACTATGCCAAAGACGTTGCCGGCTCTTTGTCTGACGGCTCCGGTCATAATGTTCTCGTCGCCGAGGTAAGTGGAAGGATGGTAGGACACAGCCGCCTCGCGTGGTGGACCGAGCGAAGCGACGAGGGGAAGGAAAAGTGCGCGTATCTCTGCCGTGGATGGGTTCTGCCGGAGTGGCGCGGCAAAGGCATCGGCCTTGCGCTCCTCCGCTGGGCAGAGGAACGCGCCTACGAAATGGACCGTCAACGTGGCAGTGTCCTCGGGGCACTCCCGGGTGAACTGGCCGCTAATGCCAGTGATGGCGAGCAGGATGCCATCGCGCTCCTCCTCAGCCAAGGTTACGGGCTTCGCTTTCTCTCGCCTGAACTTGCCTACGATGATTTCGCAGACCTTCCGCCTGCGACAACACCACCTGGATTCGAGGTCCGGCCACTGGAGAGACGGCACCACCCGGCCGTCGCACGGGCGATCATTGAGGCAAATGCCGATCTCACCTGGTCACCCGAACAGCTCAAGACGTGGCTCGACCGGCAAGAGCCCCGGTGGACCGAGTTCGTGGCGGGCTGTGACCCCACCATCAGCCGCATCGGGTGGCGAGATGGCAAAGTGGCCGGCCTCCATGTGTGCCGCAGGGCAAGCAATATCGGGGACGTCGCCAATGTGGCGGTTCTGCCTGCCTTCCGGATGCAGGGGCTGGCGCGGTCCCTGATGTTCCACTGCCTTCACGCGATGCGCGACGAGGGTTTGACGGGAGCCCGTCTCTACACCGGCATCGGCACGGACCGTGATGCTCCGCCCGATGGCCCGTTCCGCATGTACCAGGGCTTCGGCTTCCGGCTTATCGCCTTTCACAATCGCTACCGAAAGCCAATGCAACAAAAAGGATGAAGTGGTTATGTTCACTGTGCGTCCCTATGCTCAGGCTGATTACGAGGATTTTGTTCGCATAGACACGGCCACGCAGTCACGAGCCTTCTGGAGCGAGGCGGACTGGCACCCTGTTCATCCTCCCTGCGATGATAGACCCGAAGCAAGACGCTATGTCGTCGTCCACACGGAATCTTCGCGGATCGTCGGCTACGGGGCTGCCTTGCTGACGGAGCAGTCCAACCTGGACATCATGGTAGATCCGGCCTGGCAGCGGCGCGGCGTCGGCCGGGTTCTATGGGAGCAGATGGAGCGGGACCTATTTGAGATAGGCACCGTGACCGTGGTGACTGTGGGTCCCTGGGTACGCGCCGAGAACACCGCGGCATGCCGCTTTCTCCTCGCGCTGGGCTTCCAGCATGTGAACGGGGAGGGTCCGGTTCAGTTATCTGTTGCGGGTGCAGACCTGTCCCCCCTGAGCTCGGTCGCTGCGCATCTGGCAGACCAGGGCATCCTAATCACGACGCTCGCCGCCGAGCAGGAGAAAACACAAGACTTCGAGAGCTGCCTCCGCAAGTACTATGCACTTTTTGGGGAAGTCGAAAAAGACGTTCCCGGCCGTACGCAGGCGACTCCAACCTCGTATGAGCAGTGTATGGAGGAACTAGAGCAGCCAGGTATGCAGAAAGAAAGCGTCTTCATTGCTATACACAATGGCGAGTATGTTGGCCTCAGCATTCTGGGCCGACGGGTGGCTGAGCAGGACGTGCGCTTTGGCGGCCCGAGCAGCCTGAGCCAGCACCTGACCGGTGTTGGCCAGGATTATCGACGTCGGGGAATTGCCCTGGCGCTGAAGCTGCGGACCATCAAGTATGCACGGGAGCACGGGTTCGAACGTATCCTCACCAACAGCGACAACCCGGCGATGCGCGCCTTGAACCAGAGACTCGGCTTCCGTGCTGGTCCCTGGCTTATCTTTAACAAGCTTGTTGAAGCCAATCACAACCAGTCATAAAACAGTGTCTTTTCATCTCTACTACTCTCCATCCGACAACTTTCGTTTGTACAGGATAAAAGGCGTTTCCCTGTACAAAAACAGCGTCGGGCGTTACGATTGAGGAGGACTGTTTTCGTTTCGACCTGGCTTTCCTACGGTATCCTGGGAGAACATCCCCAGCGCAAAAAGAGGGGCATATACGGAACGGATCCAAAGACGACCCCATGAGAAACCAGAGCATATCGACAGCAAAAGCGAACCCATCAGAGCCGTCAGTTCCTTCAGAGCCGTCAGCGCCGCACGATCTGCTGACCGTCGAACAGGCAGCCGGCTACCTTCAGCTGTCGACGTCCTCGATTCGCTCATATATCCGCCAAGG
>JAZKEA010000070.1:2867-5145 GCA_040387315.1 Armatimonadota bacterium
CGCATCGCCGGTCTACGCAAGGTGCTTATCCCTCGATCGGAACTCCTGACGCTTCTAGAGCCAACCAGCTTCGGCGACGCCAAGACACCGGCACCGAAGCTGGGTTAGTAAGGATTCAGTGTGACTATTAAGTCTGGCTATTAAGTCTGGCTATCCTACACCATCGTTGCCAGGATAAATGCCGCTTCAGTATTGACGCTAGCGCGAAGACAGGAAGAGAGCAGTTAGAGATACTCATTATTCCTCATTCCTCATTCCTCCTGTCTCGTCCACGCGCCGTAGGCGCGCCAGGCATCGAAGGATAAGGCGCGGCGAAGAGTTTCCGGGGCGAGAAGGTAGCGGGCAATGCTGCGCTGGGCCTCGTAGCGCGGGTTATACTCGCCTTCTCCCTCCTTCACGGGTACCTCGCGGACCATATCACGCGCCCGGTCGGTGTCAATGGCAGTCATCGCCTGCACAATCTGCGTCAGGCGGTACGTGCCGCCGCCTGCTTCCGGCTGCGCTAGGGCCTCAGCCCATGCCGTCTCCAGAACCAGGCGCGCTTCTGCCGGGTCGTGCCGCGCATAATAGAAGGCAAACGGCCCGACCCAGTAACCGCTCATTTGCGGTGCTGCGTCGAACCGCTCCTTTGCCTTCCGAAACAGCACGGCGGCAGCCTTTGGATCGATCGGGAGAGCCATGCTCGCGACACGGGCCAGCAGTGCCGCCGACTCGTGGCTCGCGAGGGCTGATGCCCCGGCTTCCTCGAAGGCCTCCGTTATCGCTGCCGGTGTTTTCTGGACGCGGGCGGCAAGAGCTAGCGCGACCGGGCGCGTTTCCCCGTACTTTATGCGCCGCGCCAGCGCCAGTGCGGCAGCGGGATCCTGTTTTGCCAGCGACCGTACCACCGGCAGCGCGGCCTGCGAAAAACTGAAATCGGCGGATTGGTCGGGGCCGACGGGTGCCTTCTCGATTTCTCCCAGCATACCGAGAGCGAGGGTCGGGCTGTGGCGCGCGACCTGCGGCAGTATGCGCCGGTACGTTTCAGAACGCTCCTTCTCCGGAACGCGCCCGGCGACGAACTGCCGGGCCATCTGCAAGTCGCCGCCCCGCACCAGCACCTCGGCTACTGACCCCCACATACCGCTCTGCGTCTCCTTCTTCTGCGCCTGTGCCACTTCCCATTCCTGCGTGGCAGTGGCGGCGCGCTCGGTCCACGCCGTCGCCTCCGACGTCTTCCCCAAGCGTGCCGCAAGTGCCGCAAGGTAGGCGAACTGGTAGGCACGGTTCACACCCGTCTCGTCCAGCGCGCCCGCTGCCTGCGTCGCCTGATACGCCTGCGCCAGTAGGGCCGGCGCGCGGGGATGGTTCCGCTCGGCAAGACAGAGTGCCAGTTCGCGCAGGGCGGTCAGACGCGGCTTCCCCGTATCCTTTATGTCCCCCAGATGCGAAAGCTCCCACTCTACGCCGCGGACGCCGGGGTCCGCCTCCGCCGCCTGCATCAGCACCTGGACAAGGTCCCAGTCGCTCATGCGGATGCTGGACGCCCTGCGCGTCAGGCTGAGCGCCTGCTCCGGGTCAAACGGAATCAGCTCATAATAGAGGCTCTTTGCCGCGTAGGAATTTTTGTCCTCTTGCGCACGGCGGATTTCCTCCAGCAGCTGGAGACCACCCACACGGTCGCCTGCTGCGGGCAGCGCTTTGCGCGCTGGGGCGAGCATCAGAACAGGCGGCGCTCCTCCCGGCTTCACGACGGCTTCCGCGTAGCCGGTGCGGAAGACCGCGACCAGCCGCACCGTATCCGGGGGCAGCCCTGAGAGTGAGAACGTGCCGTTTTTGTCGGTGCTCGTCTTCGTGGTCGCGCCGCCCTCTGGCGCGACCACAAGTGCGCCGGCGACCGGGACGCCCTTGCTGCTCAGAACCTGGCCGCTTACCTTCCCCGTCAAGGGAACCAGCACGGCATCGGTGACCGACACGGGACCGACGGGCGCCGTCGCGCCGCTCGGGCTTTTCGGCTCGCTCAGGCCACTAATGGCGCCGCCGGAAAGAAAGTGGTAGTTATCCCGGGAGACCGTCAAGGTGATGCGGCGGTCGGGACGCTGCGGCGGCAGGGAAAAGCGTCCGCTGGCATCCGTCTTCGCCTCCACCTGCTCATGCCGCCAGGAGGTTGGCCCGTTCTCGCCATAATCGATAGGCACCTGGATCGTTGCCTTCACGGTCGCGCCGGGGATCGGCTCGCCCTTGGGCGTCCGAGCTAGGCCACTGATTGTTGCCAGCGTTAATCTGCGTAACACGACCT
>JAZKEA010000070.1:5155-5541 GCA_040387315.1 Armatimonadota bacterium
AGCCGCCGCTTTCCCGGTTTCAGCCCTTCTATGGTGAACGTGCCGAAAGCGTCCGCCGTGCCGATCTGCGGTTCCCAATCTTGCCCGGCGCTCATGATGGCACCCGCGGCGGGTCTGCCCTCGGTATCCACCGCCGTCCCGGTCAGCGTCAGCGCCCTGCGCAGCTTGAAGGAGACGCTCTTCGTCTCGCCCGGCGCGACGGTAACGTTGATTCGGCCCAGTGCGTTTCGCTCGTCCTCGGAGCGCAGGTAACCCGGCGGTACCCCCATGAGATACAGCGAGTTTTTTCCCGGTGCGACGCGGGCGCGGAAGCGTCCATCACTGCCGACATTGACAACGGTTGTGCCGCCCGCACCCTCGGGGTAATGTGGGCCGTTGCTGCCGAG
>JAZKEA010000070.1:5551-6969 GCA_040387315.1 Armatimonadota bacterium
GAGCATGACGCCTTTCAGCCCCGCGCCCGTGACGACGTCTGTCACCGTCCCCTCGAGAAGGCTGCCGGCTGTCAGGGTGATATCCGGAACCTTCGCGGGCATCGCGGCCGTTCCCTCGGTCGCTTTGACACCTTCGACGGCGGGCGCAACGAAATCTTTGGTTGTAGCCGTTACCACGACGTTCACCATACCGGTGGAGAGGCCACCAACGCGGTAGGTTCCGTCCGCTCCCGTTACTGCCGTTCCGCTATTGTCGGTATGGTTCTGACCGAAGACGGCGACAGCGACTCGGACAGCAGGCTTGCCATCGGCTTGGAGCACGCGGCCCGCCAGGAACGCTGCAGGTCGCGTGATAAGCGGCTTCACCGTTTCTGTTGTTTTGGACAGGTCTGCTTTGGACAGGTCTGCTTCAGCCCGCAGACGCACGAAGCGCTCATCGTCCAGGTAAACCTGCGCTTTTCCGGAGGAGGGCAGATCGTTGATGGTCCAGTTCCCGTCCTTGCCGCTTTTCGTGGTGAAGAGGCTCTTCATGTCCGGCGTCACCCAGACGGAGCGAAAATCAGTTGGGGAAGAGGCGCTCCAGTAAACCTGGTTCAGCCGAACGGTTGCGCCCTCGACGGACTTGCCTGCGGCGTCCGTCACCTTTCCACGCATCTCCTGACCTTTTTCCAGTCGAAAGATATTCTCGCCCTCGGGCTTCACCTGCGCCGAGGCGACGGCGAGCCCGGGTGCGTGAATGGCCGTTGGAATGCCATACTTACTATATGCAGAGGGTTTGTTCACGATGGTGAACACCCCGGCGGCATCGGTCTTGACCACCCTGGGTGAGGAAGATGATATCCCTTCCTCCTCTGTGTCCGTGTTGATGTTCAGGCGATACACCTGCGCCCCCGCGACCGGCTGTCCATCCGGGCCGACGACTTTACCCGTCAGCGTCTGGGCATGACAAACCCCGCATGAGGTGAAGATCAGGCAGGCAGAAACAAAAACAACAGTAGGAACCGACGGCCAGGCTGAGTAAAATTTTCCAATGGCAACCCCCATCGACGTGTTCACCTTTGACCACCTTTCTTCCTAGCGACTGCCCGCGGCGGCACGGGGTAAGGCACCTAAGCGTGCAGCAGCACTGCGATCTGCGATACTTCTATCGTTACAGGGACCTAAAACTACTATAGCGGGGCGCTCAGGAGGCGGAGCGCTGCCTATAGGAGAGGAGCCGCGCGCTATCTAGCTTTTGCCTAGCTTTTGCCGCGTTTTAAGCACTTATGCATGGGGGCGCATAATCCCTCCTATCACTTCTCATCATTGTTTGCTGCCAGTCGTTGTCTCGACTTCTCCAGTCCTCTGGCTCGCCGACAGCACTTTCTGCTGAGTGGCAGCATCAGAGCCATCAGAGCCATCAGAGCCATCAGAGCCAT
>JAZKEA010000071.1:0-12966 GCA_040387315.1 Armatimonadota bacterium
AAGTACAATTTTGTTCGCCCCGCTCAAGGTGGACGACAAATACGATGGGAGGACCTGCTTCGCCCCGCGAATCTGATACAGCGTCTCATCGAGAGCAAGGCGGCTGCTGCCGGTGAGCCCCGTCTCGGTATCGTTTTTACCTGCCGTCTTCAGCGTCGCGGTTGAAATGGTGAGCGCGGTAAAGAGCACGAGAGACATAACAGAGATTGCAACCATGGCTTCTACCAGAGTAAAAGCCCGTAAACGGCGCGAGGGGACACAACTCATAGTGAAACCCCCCGAGCGCCCACTAATGCCGCAACGACGCGTTTTTTAGCCTGCCCGCCACGTTCCCCGGATCGCCAGTTGACCGTCACAACCACTGACTTAATCGTTGACTGCCAGGTGGTGATGGTGAGAGATGCGGAACCGCTTCTCAGTTCGCTCAATTGTGGTACAGGACCAAAAACGGTCGCGTCCGTATACGTGTTGTTCACCAGCATCGCCCCGCGACGAAGACGAACGTTTTCGACAATCTGACGTGCACAGTTGGTGGCAATGTTGTTTTGACGAGCGGCTTCGGCGGCGACAGCACCCGCAGTGACCAGGCTGATAGCGCTTACGAGGACAAGGGTTCCGACAAAGATGGCAATCATGGCCTCCATCAGCAGGAAACCCCGCGTCCGATGTCTAGCCCGAATTCTTTGCATCACGCTTAACCCCTTTCCGTCGCGATGCATAAGAGCCTAGCGACGATCTATACGTATTCTAGGTTTACTTATCGGTCATGTTCTGTGTTCTATTTAGGTACTTCTAATGCTCACGCAAAAATAAAGCTGCCAGCTTGGCGTATCTTTTTCGTTAGTGACGCCAAATATAAAAAACACGCCTCTGCGGCACCGCAGAGGCGTGTTTTACCTGTTATCAGTTTAATTATTGCAATTTAACGCTGCGCCTTGACACTCGCCTCTCCCCTTCTAGAGAGAGCCACCAGGTCTTGTAGTGCCAAGTTCCGCTCCGGTCCCCGTGTCTGCGCCGGTACCCTCGCCCCGTGTGCCGGGCTGAGCCGCGGGAGCGTCGGAGACATCGCCACCCTGAATAGGAGCAAGACCGGGATGCGTCGCGGCAACTGATGCAACATCCTCGCTGTCGTCTTTTATATCATTGTCTGCGATCACCCCGAGAATATCACTGCCACCAATCACATCGTTGAAATCTTCAGCCGGTAGTTCGTTCACGCTACGGTCCGCGGTAATACCAGGTTCTGTCTCTGCCATTGTTGCTTTCCTTTCCTTATTTGGCAGTAACTTGTACCCAGATTGCCGCCAGGGACGGAAGCAGAAAAAATGAAAAGGGGTGGTAAAGCTTAAAGCTTTACCACCCCTCGATAGCCCGTGCGGGATTCGAACCCGCGATCTCCTGACTGAGAATCAGGCATCCTGGGCCACTAGACGAACGGGCCGTGGCGCACCAGACACAGAAAGTTTTATATCACGGCCCTGTTTGCAGTGCAAGCACGGTCAGGAAAACATCGCCAGCAACGAAACTTTTCATTCGAAAGGCGGAAGTTTCTCCCTTGGCGTCCTTGTGAGGCATGATATACTAAGCACGGCGCCTTCGTAGGGCGAACGGGGCGTGGCGCAGTTTGGTAGCGCGAATGTTTTGGGAACATTAGGTCGCAGGTTCGAATCCTGTCGCCCCGATTATAATTAAATAGTTTGTCACATGCGGGCGTAGCTTAATGGTAAAGCTCCTGCCTTCCAAGCAGATAACGAGGGTTCGATTCCCTTCGCCCGCTCTTGAAACCGCCGTGCTAGATCAGCACGGCGGTTTTGTTTTACAGCAATCCCTTCCGTCGCGCATGTTCTTCCCGATGACAGTTCGCACAGAGCAGAAGGCATTTATCCAGTTCGGCCTTGATCTTTTCGAAAACAGTGTTCTTGGCATAAGCAAGGGTGAAATCTTTGCCGACTGCATTGATGTGATGGAACTCCAAGCTTCCTATGTAGCGGTTGTAACCGCAGTGACAGCAACAGCCGCCTTTATATTCAACCGCCATACGCTTTAGCGCCTGCTGACGCTCGACGGTTTGACGATTTGTGCAGGATTTACAGTAGACAGCATGGCCTTCCTTGCCACGACGTCGGTAAAACTCGCTTGTTGAAAACGTTTGGGTGCATCGCGGACACCTCCGTTCGACAGGTTCTCGTTCGACTAAGGCTAGATCGCGAGTATTGTGCAGTTTGTAGGGAGAACAGGACAGGCAAAACTTACGGTTTTGGAGGCTGCGTCGATCACCGTCGATACGTATAGAATTGGGAAAGGCTGAAGCGCATTTTCGGCAGATCGGCATTAAAAAGCTCCTTTTGTCGTCCGCACCCAGATGAGGTAAAATTTGTATAAAGTATACGTTACGGCATCTACTTTTCAGTCAGAAAAAGCTGCCATTCCGCGCCCGTAGCTCAGCGGATTAGAGCAAAGAGCTTCTACCTCTTTGGCCGGGGGTTCGATTCCCTCCGGGCGCACTGACGATTTTGAGAGGGTTTTTAGATAGAGCGGCAGCTTTTTCCCGGAAGGGAACGGCTGCCGTTTTCTTTTCCACATTTGTTTACTACTACTATGGCGTCTACGGATCTAAAAAAAGCAGCCGTCAAGTCGCGCAAAGGCAAAGATAAGACGGAAGCGATGCCTGACACCTCCACACCTGCCGTCTCTACTGGGCTGACTTCGTCGGAGCAGCGGCACATGCTGCTGGAGGCGAAGGCCTGGTGGCAGGAGGGGGACAGAGCTCTGGATTATCTTGCGGAGCGAGCTCGGATTCAGTCGCGCGTTGAACAGATACAACTGCTGCTGACTGCACTGGAGAAAGAATCCGTCTGGAGCGCCCCGCAGATAGAACCGCTGCTGCCGCTTGTCCGCAGGCTCTCGGCGAACCGGGCCATAAACCGTACCCTTGCCACCGACGAGTTCGCCCAGGCGCTTCGCAGGCTGCTGTTTGGCGGCGATTCTCTGCCGCTGCGGCTGAAGGAGTTCCTGGAAACGCAGCGAGTCGGCGAACAGACAGCGTCGCAGTTCTTGTATGCCGCGTCGCCGCACAGATACCCACTGGTCAGCCCTGCCACGCGCGCGGTCCTGGCTCCGACTGCCTCACAACGCCCCGTCTTACTTGAGACCGCACGAGGATTGTATGGCGACGCCCTTACGGAGGCATCGGCGGAGGTCAGAGGGCTGATCCTGGACTTCACGCGGTATGAGGCGGCACGCGGCATTCTTGGGGTTGAGGATTTTGTCGACGTAAACGCGATCTTGTGGCATGCCCGCGAGATGCCGGGAGACCGTGCACAGCCCGGCCGCAGAGAGGCTACCTTTGCCGTTGCCTCGAACAGCGCGCCCGCGTCTCCTGCCAATCGTGTTCAGGAAGGCGTCGCATGGTACGGAACAGAGCCGTTCGGCGCTTCGGACGAGGCAGCAATACGGACGACGGAGCCCGACGTAATGGCCTATATCGAGGGATTTATTGCCTCGCAAGGCTTTACGTTTCCCCCTCTCGCGGTTCGCGATTATTACATTGCGCTCAAGACCAAGCCGTTTGTTATCCTGTCCGGCATTTCAGGCACGGGGAAAACACGACTGACGGAACTTATGGCGGAAGCGCTGACCAGCAACGTAACCGGTCAATATCTTCTGCTGCCGGTACGGCCCGACTGGACAGACAGCACATCCCTGCTTGGATACCAGAACGTGCTGACAGACCAATATGTATCAACGCCGTTTCTGGATAAACTGGTGATCGCGTCTCATCCGGAGAACCGGGAGCGGGCCTTTTTTCTCTGTCTGGATGAGATGAATCTGGCGCGTGTCGAGCACTACTTCGCGGACATACTCTCCGCGATGGAGACGCGCAGCCGCACGATTCCCCTGCAGGGTTCGGTCGGTCGGTCCGTCACGCTTCCGAACAACGTCTTTCTGACCGGGTCGGTCAATGTGGATGAGGCCACACATCCGTTCTCGAAAAAAGTGCTCGACCGTGCCAATACCATCGAATTCACCGACGTTTCGCTGCGCACTCCTGCACCGACGGCTCCAAGATCTCTGCCAGATATTCCGGCTAGAGAACGCCAGCGAATTTTTCTTACCGCACGCGTTACCGATGTTCGCGCGGCGGAGGATCGTCTTCGGATACTGGATTCCACCTTCCCGGAGTGTGTCACGGAAACGCTTGCTGCGCTGAACGAAAAGCTCCAGGTCCGGGGGCTACAGTTCGGCTACCGGGTCCGTGATGAGGCGATGCGCTACATCGCGAACAGCTTTGCCGTCGATGCGGGCGGTGCCGGGCTGCTCGTCCCAGAGGACCGGATTAGTAATTTTATGGCTGCCCTTGATCTGCAGATTCTACAGAAAGCACTGCCGCGTATTTCCGGTACCCAGGAAACCCTGGAGAAGCTTTTGGCGGAGTTAGAAACGTGGGCAGTCTCCGAGGGTCTGCCCCGAAGCGCGGCAAAGATCGCCCGTATGCGTCGTCGTGCTATCGAAGATGGCTTTGTCACCTTTTACGAGGGATAACCTCTCTTTCCGCTTTTACCGAACCTTTTCGGCTGCAGGCAACTTATAACAGTGTGCAATGGAGCAGCGACAACCAGATTCCCGGCCTCATCCCGGAAGAGAGCGATATTGCGCTTATGCGACGGGTTCGGGACGCCAACGACACGGAGGCATTCGCGCTCCTCGCCGCACGCTATCGAACACCTCTGAAGCGATTCTTTGCCGCGATTCTGCCCGATGCTTCCCAGGCAGATGATTTTGCCCAGGAGACCCTGCTGCGGCTCTGGCTGTCTCGCAACCGTTACGAGCCCTCCGGCAAGTTCTCCGCCTATCTGTTTCAGATCGGGCGTCACTACTTCCTGAACCAGCGTGTTCGCCAGCGGGCATGCGCCGCTCAGGAGTCCTTCTCCCGCACAGCATCCGGCATGGAAATATTACAGGCAGCCCCACGAACCCAGCCGGAGATGGTTCTGCTGGAACAGATTGCCGTTCAGAGGCTGCGGCGGCATATCACCGAACTGCCGCTCCTCTACCGTGATGTGTTCACTCTCAGCCACTTCGAGGATCTCAAGTACGTCGAGATCGCCGCGCGTTTGGGGATTCCACTGGGCACCGTTAAATCGCGAATGGCGGAAGCCGTTCGCCGACTGCGCGTATCAGTCGCGCACGAGGAGCAGGAACCGTAATGGAAAAAGAGTCACAAGGGCCGGACGAACAGCAGAGCGCAAAAGCGCTGGCTTATTTAAAAGGCGAAATGAGTGAACCGGAGCGCGATATCTTCGAGCAGATGCTTACGGAATCGGAGGCGCTGCGCGAGGAGGTTGTCCGCAGCCGCCAGATCCTGGATTCTATAGACGCCACGCGCGATGACGCAGTCGTCCGCATCGTGAATGATCAGATCACTCAGGCAATTACGCGGGGGGCCAGCGACATCCACCTTGTCCCACAGCGACGAAGTGTCATGGTCAGCTGCCGAATCGACGGCTATCTGCAAGAGGTATCGACACTGGCAAAGGAACATCAGCAGGCAGTGATTGACCGCTGGAAACTGATGGCGGATATGAATCTTGCGGAGCGAAGTCTGCCGCAGGATGGGCGTATCCCGCTCAAGCACAACAAGGCGGATTATGACCTGCGCGTCAGCATCCTTCCGACGCTCTACGGCGAGCGCCTGACAGCGCGGATTCTGTCCGAAGGAGGTGTTCTTTTGGGATTTGACCATCTGCGGCTCAGTCCGGCTCCTCTGGCAGCGCTGAAACGACTGAGTCGTCTGGGAGCCGGGCTTATCCTGACCACAGGGCAGACCGGGGTCGGTAAGACGACACTCCTATACTCGCTTCTGCAGGAGATCCGAACCTCCGGACGCGGCGGGCAGAACATTCTGACTATCGAAGACCCGGTCGAATTCGGGTTTGACCTGGGAATCTCTCAGACAGGAGTCAATCGGCGGATGGGGCTGACTTATGCGGCGGCGCTGCGTGGGATGCTGCGCTCAGACCCCGATGTTATTCTTTGTGCTGAGATGCGTGATCTGGAAACCGCCGAGCTAACCGCCGAGATTGCTCTGACCGGGCACCTTATCCTGTCCGCGCTGCACACCACAAGCGCTCTGGGCGCGATCCAGCGGCTGCGCGATATTGGCATCGAAAATTTTCTCATTGCCGATATAGTGGCGGGACTTATCGGACAGCGACTGGTTCGTCGTATAGACACGGGAGAGACCGAAGAGTACGAACCGGACACGGAAGAGCTGGAGCGCGCGGGGCTGACGAAAGCGGACGGTCCCTTCCTGCGAGGCGTCCCCTCGGACTCAAACGGGGGAACCGGCTTCAAGGGCCGTATTCCCCTGGTCGAGGTGGTGGAGGTGACACCCGTGCTGCGTCGTTTGATCGCGGAGCGGGCATCCGACGAGGCACTATGGCGTGCAGCCTTCGCAAAGAACGCCGGCTCCCTCCGCGACGATGCCCGCAGCCGTGTGCGCGCCGGTCTGACCACGGTCGAGGAGGTGAACTGGGCGCTGTTTGATTACCCCGACTGGTAATCCGGCAGTTATACGGTCAGGGTCTGGGTTGTGGTGTTTCCGGCTTCGTCCTGAACCTGCACCTCCAGGCGGTGTGTGCTCCCCTTCACCAGAGGCGCGGTCGTTAGAGTAAACGACTCGGAAGTGCTGTCGAAAAGGCCATCCGTGGCGATAGCGGCGGTCCAGTCACCGCCGTCAACGCGGAATTGTACCGCACGAATAGCGGCTCCTGTCTGGAGCGACGAGCCTTCCAGTGTTACTGCTCCATCGTCTCCGCGCTTGAGTGCGCTCTTAAAAAGAGCAAGCGTCGGGACCCGGTTAACGATACGCACCTCGCCGGACATTTTCTGGGCCGTCAATGCGCCTGCCGGGTTCGATGGCTTATCGGAAGCGATGACCCGCACCATATAGGTACCATCGGCAAACGCAGTTGTGTCGAGAGGTACGCTGGTATCCCGTGTAGGAGCCGCCGCAGACGCAGCGGCGGAAGAGGGTCTAGCAACGGTGGGCGCGGCAGGGCCATCGGTCGGGGCATCCGCCAGAATACGGGCGCGCATCTCCGCGGGGATCTCAGGATGCCGATCCAGTTCTGCAGTCAGCGCGGCGCGACTCTGCACAGGGACAACAGTAACAGGCACCGCAGGGTTTGCGGTCTGCGGCGCGGCGGTTCCCGCGGTTACTGCGGTTCCTGATGTCCCGGGCCCGGCACTATGCTGCATTCCTCCCACCGGCTGCCAGGTCTTGCCGCCATCCCCTGATAGGCTGACACTGTAGAACAGCGTGTCGCGATCCGGGTCGGAGGCGGTCCATCGGATCGTCTGTTTGCCCTTCCAGACCTCGCCCCCCTGAGGCGTGGTAAGCGCCAGGAGTGGCACCTGGTTTGGGGTCAGGTAAAAAGCCTCGACGGTTCGAAGCGCGGGTATCTCTTTTCCCGAAGCGCCGCCCGTCAGCGTCGCCTGGTACTGGATATAACGCCCCGGAGGACTGAGGATCGTTTCGCCGCCTGCGAGTCGGTAGGATGGTGACCAGGGGCTCCAGGTATCATCCGGCTGCGCCACATCACCGGTGCGCGTCTGTAGTGTCACCGAGGCTCCCTGAGGGGCAGCCGCGGTAAACCGGATGGTCCCCCACTTGGCGGTTCCTCGGGCATCGAAGACGCGAGATACCATCTGTCCGGAAGCGGTGTCCGCCTCACCCGACACCGCCAGCCGGTACACTTCCGCCGTGTTGCCGGTCGATGCCCAGACGCGGTCATCGCTGTCACTCGCAAGAACGGCAAGAATCTGCACATCCGCCCCGGACGGCGCCTCAAAGGTTCGAGCGTCCCCGTTTGTGGGATCGACGGCGATCAACGTCCCGCCGGAGGCTGTATAAAGGGTGCCGTCTTTTCCGGACCGCTGCAATCCTGTGAGAACCCCGCCCGGTGCGCGGTCATAGAGGACGGCAGACGCTCCCGTTGCGGGGTCGATGCGATACAGCACCCCACGTCCCGTCATCATTGTCGCGGCATACACCGTGCCGTCACTCCCGGTAGTAAGGCCCGTTACCGCGGATTCCGCGGCGTCGTAGAGCGGCAAAGGCCGGGAGATTTTCGGTCCGGCGACCTTTACCACGAGACCGTTCGGCGCGGTTCCGGCGTAGACCGTTCCATCGGACGCGACCGTAAGCGCCGTCACGCTCCCTTCCGCGCTTTCGTAAACGACCTCGGGCGCACCCGTGCCGTCGGAGGCTACGCGATACACGCGGGCTTTGGGTCCTCCGGTTCCGGCGTAGACTGTTTTACCGTCCGGTGACAGGGCGAGCGCAAGGACATACTTCTCCTCGGCCTTCATCAGACGTGCCGGTTTTCCAGCACTGTTCGGGGCGATGCGCATCAGCAGGCCATCCGGCGAGGTGCCCGCGTAAACCGTACCGTCCGCGCCCGTTAGGAGAGAATGGACTTCAAGGGTTCCCGTGCGCGCAAAGACACTTTGCTTACCGTCCACACCAACGCGGTAGATGACACCGTTGTCGCCGCTCCCGACATAGACGCCATTTTCAGGGGCAGGGGCGAGCGCCCAGTAGTAGGGATCGACGACACTGCGTGAGACCCGGGTCAGCTTCGGCGCGAGTCGCACCTCACCGCTGGAAGAGACGGTCACCCCATCAAGCGAGGTCGCAGCGCGAAAATCCGTCGCCGTTGCCTGACGCCATACCCCGGGAAGCCGCCCGACAGGTTTTGCCGCCGCCGCAGGCGCTGGGGCAGAGGACGGGACAGTTATTGTCTCCCCCTGCCCCGTCTTTACCGTAACCGAGCCGACAGCAGCGCCAGGAGGCGTTGTACTCTGTCCGGCAGGGGATTTAACATCAGCCGGAAAAACGGAGACCGCCGAAGCAGGTGCAAATGGGTCCATCGCGGCGTCGGCATCGATATCAATGTCCGGCAGCGCGCCTGTGGGAGGCGGCGCGGCAGGGATTGGTGAGGTGATACCGGAATCCGAACTCGGAGCAGGCGGAGCAGAAGGCAGCGTGGGGGCACTTGTATCGGGGGTACCGCGTCGCGCGACACGGATCGAGATACTTTGTGAACCGCTCAATATATAGTCGGTCAGGACGCTTTCCTTGACCTCATCACGCTCCAAACGCGCACCCGACGAGCGGCTTCCCGCTGTTCCCGTACCGCCCCTCAGGGCCTGCTCGATGTTCGGCGGCAGACCGGACAGCTTTTCTCCCTGAACACTGACCGCCGAAGAGGGCAGCAACAGACGCGCGACCAGAGCATCGTTTCGGTCTTTTTCCAGGTACCGCCGGACAACCTGCCGTATATTCACCGCGGACGAGAAGTCACCGCCGCCGCGCGTCAGCACCAAGCCACCATCGCTGCCAAGACCGAGGCTCAATCCGCCACCGGACGCTCCCCCACCCTGTATGCTGATCGCCAGGACGGAGTTGTTCGGCACCGAGGTGGGAATACGCACCGGAATTGTTTTGACGACCCGCTCCTTCATATAAGGACGAAGGACAACATTGACATCTATTGTTTCGCCCGGTTCGTAACGGGTCTGGCTGACGAACACACGCTCAATCTGCGCTGTCTTCCGTCCACTCTCGATGTCCACCTCCATGGATACTGACCGTATGGGTAGAGGATAAAACGGGTTTCCGGACAGCAGGCTAACCAGAGACGCGAGGTCATCGGTCGCGGCCTGATCAATGGCGCTCGGGCTATAGACCCGGTTCGTCCGAGTGATGGTCCCGACCTCATCCGCGGTCACGGTGGTACGGACGGTCGCCATCGTGTCACCGGGTTGACTGTGGACCTCAGCGATAGCGGTTCCCGTAGCCATCATCGCCAGCTGCCGCGTCAGCGCGGGGTGACGCACGATATTCGCCTTAAACACGCGTGACCGACCAACCGAACGGTCGTTGATTCGGACCTGAACCGGCACCATGGCGGGTTTTGCCCCGATATTCCCCGCGATAGAAAACGGTCGATCCTGGGAAAACGCGCCGACCTGGGTAACCGCCACCCCGATTTTGGACGACGTGTTGTACGAGGGCAGAATATCAAATATATGGACCGTAGACATCGGGGCATCGATCGGTCCAATGGACAGGAACGGATGCCCGAAGGCGACGATGCGCCTGTCGGCACGGAAGGTGAGGGTTCCGACGCCGGTGATATCGATATCACCGGTTGCCAGGCTCATGGCGACTGCCCCGCCGGGCTGCAGCGGCGATGCCGTGAGTTTGGGACCGGGCGCGGCAAGCGATGCCGCCCCGCCACCGACGCCCTGCCTGGCCTCCAGACCGAGTTTCCCCAACTCCTCCGCAACCTGCGCCCAGCGCCGGGCGGGCACCCCGGAAACACTGACCGGCATCCCGAGCGGGCGCAGCATCAGTGTGCCGGGTTTGGCGGGAGCGGACTCACCGAAACCCAGATGCCGAACCTGCGTGAACGATTCACCGTTGATGGTTACCGGTTCCGCCAGGCGGGTGCTCGGTTCCGATGGGGAACGGTCGCGCGGAGCGAAGCCGTCCGGGTACTGCGGCAGAGCGGGGTCCCAGGCATCCAGCATGTCCTCGATTGGTGTTAGATACCCGATACGCTCCTTGGTGAACGAGGAGCCGTAGGCAACCGCGCCCACGATCTTACCGTTCACATAGACCGGCGAGCCGCTCATTCCCGCGATGATGTCACTCACGCGGTTCAGATTGTTGTTACCGCCGACCTTGACCAGAATCAGATCGCGCCCGTTGTTGATTTTCCTCAAGACGCCGAGTATGTTGACGTCGAAGCGCTCGATCTTATCACCGCGAAAGACCGTCAGTCCGTACCCGCGCATCCCTGGTCTCAGCTGAGACGTGGGCAGGTAGACCTTGGGATCGAGGCGGTAGACGCCCGGCTTACCCGGAACGAGACGGGCAGGCGGATTATTCGCCGGAGGAGCAGCGACAGTGGGGGTAAGCACGAGACCGGAGACGGGAAGCAGCAGCGAAACGGAACGCGAAACTAAGCGTCGTCGCTGCCCGAAGCGGCAGTTCATGTTCCGTTATAGCACGCACAAACCTGACTGTAAAGAAGCCAGAAAAGGGCAGTGCTAAAGTCTTCTGCGTCAAAGGGAATCTTTTTGGGTAGAGTGCGTTTATTATCTCAGCAATCAAGGTTAATCGTTTTACTAGTTCCTTGATATCGTTCCGGAAAACACCCAGGGAAAGCAACAGAGGCAGCAGTCAGTGAACCAGGGAGAAGCAAAACCCTCCGCACAGGAAGTTCCTTTTGAAGCAGCGCTGCTCAGTGTTTCGCACTGCCTTACCGAAGCGGAAGCCTGGGCGGAATGTGGTTCTCTGCGAAAAGCCGAGCATCTTTTTCATCTTGCGGAAGCCTATGCAATGAAGTCCGGCTACCTGGAATTGCTGACTCTGGTCTGGTCCTACGATGGCTGTTCTGCCTCCAGTGCAATTCCTCGCGGCATCGGGTAGGCTAACCCTATGGGTAATGCCGCAGACACACAGTCCGTGCCACCGCGTGCCACAGACCCCGCCCTGATTTTGCGGGAACTGGCGAACCGGTGGCGGCGCGCCGTTTCCCTGGAATACCGCTCGCAGGTCATTGTCAACCACGCCGGCGAGTTTCGTCTGGATCTCCGTACTCACATCTACCTGCGGCGTCCCGGTCGCGCCCGCCTGATCTTTCGCGCAAACACATTCCCGGAAGCGGACCGCATCCGTGTCAGCGACGGACGCCAGATATTTGATCGCATGTTCGGGCGGCCCGGTGATACCTCCCGGACGATCAAGGCTCCGCTTCGCACACCGGACAGAATTACCGAAAACCTTTCCCATCCGCTCGATGAGGCCGGATATTCAGTTACCCAGTTCTTCTCCGCCACTCCCTTTTCACCCCCTTCCTGGTTCGGCGGGCCGGACAGCGGGCAGGTACGGGTGACCGGACGACGACTGCGGCAAAATATTCCCGGCCTGCCGGGGAAGACCGGAGAAAAGCGAGACGTCTACGAGGTGGTGTTTCGTCGCAGCGCTTCTTCGGACACTTTAACGCTCGATGCCCTCTCCTACAGTCCCCTGCGCCTGATTCGAGTCGGGAGCCATGGGGGGCGCGTGCAGGAGCTGATGCGCGAGACATTTCTGGATGTCCATCTTGATCCGTCACTGCCCGACACCCTGTTCCGCTGGTATCCTCGGGACGATGCCGGATACTCGGACATCGCCCTATGAGAGACTCTATCGGCGGCATCAAGCATCCCGCTTTCCGCGATGCTCTGGCTCTCACACGCGCCGGAGGACGATCCGCCACCGGTCGCTATCTGGTGGAGGACCTGGACCTGGTGCTGCAGGCGCTCGACTCCCCGTCGCCGGTGTACGCCGTCTTCGTGGCTTCGGATAAAAGCGCAGCTGCCGTCGACAAAGCCTGCGCCGCGCGAAACATACCGCTCTTTATCCTGAGTGGCGCGGGCCTGATCACCAAACTGGTGGGTACTACCTACGAAACCGCCGTAACCGCCGTCGCCGTCGTCGGTCAGCAGGTCCTGACAGTGGACGACCTCATCGCCACGCTGCCGCCAGATGCCCTGATCCTGGTCGGTGAGCGCATCCAGGACCCGCGCAATGTCGGCGTTCTCATTCGCACCGCGGATGCGGCGGGCTGTCATGCCCTGCTTCTCTCCGATGACAGTGCAGAGCCGTTCTCTCGTCAAACTGTGCGCTCCACCACCGGTTCGGTTCTGCGCCTTCCGATCTGCCTGACCGCGAAACTTCCCGACACCTTACGCCGCCTCAGCGCGGAGAAGAACGTGAAGATCGCCGTTTCCTCCGGTCAGGCACCCCATCCTGCCTTCGATGTCAACCTGGGCGTTCGTCCTCTCGCCCTGGTCGTCGGCAACGAACAGCAGGGTGCGACCGACGCCACCATCGCCGCCGCCACCGAG
>JAZKEA010000072.1:0-5788 GCA_040387315.1 Armatimonadota bacterium
GAGAACAGCAATGCAGGTAACCGCGGAGAATGTGGCTCTCCTTTCAGCCACCGTTAAGTCCATTTATGCCGACGCCTACAAAGCGCAGGCAGGGGTCGCGGCAGTCATCGCGACCTGGCTTCCCAGCACCCAGCAGAGCGAGTCGTATGCCTGGATTGGCGAGATCCCGAGTATGCGCCCGTTTCTCGATGAACGCACCATTCAGGCGCTCAAAGACTACGCCTACACGATCACCAACCGGAAGTACGAGGCGACTATCGGCGTCACCCGGGACATGCTCGAAGACGACCAGACCGGGCAGATCGCGCTCAAGATACGGTCGCTCGCCGAGGCCGGTATGGAGCACTACGAGCAGCTTCTGTTCGAGCTGATCCGGGCCGGTGAGACCGCGCTTTGTTTCGACGGTCAGCCGTTCTATAGCGCAGCGCACGCTATCGGTGCCGGAGCGGGATCGAACCTCACGAGCCTGCCCCTATCGGCGGCGAACCTGCAGACGGTCTTGTCGCTGATGATGAAGCGGACCCTGCCCGGCGGCGAGCCCATGAATATCAAGCCGACACACCTGGTCGTTCCCACCGACCTGCAGTGGACCGCGAAGGAGATTCTGAACTCGGGCTACTACCCGGACACAATTACCGGCGGGCAGAAGCTGGCGGCGAACACACTGCAGGGCGCTCTGGAACTCGTCATAAGCCCGCGGCTGGCTACCGGCGCGGAGTGGCATGTGCTCGATGCGAGCCACAGCGTCAAGCCGTTTATCATTCAGCAGCGGGTCATGCCGGAACTTCAGGCGCTCGATAGCACGGATGGCAACAGCGAAAGCGCGTTCCTGCGGGACGAGTTCTATTATGGCGTGCGTTCGCGCGATGCGGCGGGATTTGGCCTGTGGCAGTACGCCTACAAATCGACGGGTCTACTTTGTCGCAAAACACTATAACTGCTCTAAATCTGCTATAACTCCGAATATACCGTTCTTTCCCCTTTGAAGCTTCTGGTATAAAGAGGCGCCCAGAACACCCCGCCGAGCGCGCACGGGTACCTCAAGGTGATGCGTGCCCAGTTTCTTGCGTTGCCCCTTGTATTCGTTGGCTCTCTCGCGGCTATAATATCCGGGACGGTCGGCTTGACGTCGACGCGGTCAACGACCTGCAGGAATATCTCGCGCCAGGCCCGTGAAATAGCGCCTGTAGTGTCCGATGAATTGACAGAGTCCTCGTCGCCTTCCGCGCCGCTGCCACCGCCACTATCACCCATCCGGGCAAACATGGCTGCCGTGTTCTGGTACACGCTTCTAGCTTCCCCTTGCTGCGCCGGGTTACCCATAAGGATTTCCTGCAGCGTCTCGCGTCGTTTCAGGAGGTCTGCCCGCAGGCGGTCGTACTCCCCGTCATCGATCCGCTCTTCCATCCGCATCCGAACCAGCGTATCCAGCTGCTTCGTCAGAGCGACCAGCGCCCCTGCGGGATCTTTGACTTTGGGGCCGCTGGCGCCGGCTGCCTTCTCCCGCGTCTTCCGGGCGGGGGGAGGGGCGGGCGGATTATCCAGCGCGAGACGAACCACACGGGCCACGGCATCTTCGAGCATGACACCAGAGACATAAAGTCCGCCGCCTTTTAGTTTGTGCAGGCTGGCCCGGTGATCTTCCTTTGGATCACACAGGTAGATCCGTACCCGATTGGTTTTCTGCTTGCCGCCGCTGGCATTAACGCCACGCATCTTTTCCCCGCAGTCCCCGCAGTGGGTGAGCGAGGAGAGAAGAAACGAGGAGCCCGCAGATCGGCCGCGGCTTCGACCATTACCCGCTCGCCCATCCGGGTAGGTCCGGGTGCCCGCGGCGTCATGGGCGCGCTGCACCTGGCGGATCGCTTCCGCCTCGCTCTCAGAAAGCAGGCGCGGCCACACGTTCTCCAGACGGGAAAGGTGTCGCCCACCGGGTGAGTGCCCTTCCATCATGTCGATGCAAGGCGGCAGGAGGTAGTGCCGCGTACCGCGTGCTGTCCAGGTACCGCGTGCCGCCGGAAATCCTTCGGCGTTCAGGATGCGGGCTATGTCCGTGTAGTTCCGCCCCTCTTGCCGCAGCTGGACCAGGCGCCGCATTCCCGTGCTCTGAGGTTCCGTGAGAACGTACGCACTTGACAGCATCTTACCCTTGGCATCCCGTTCCACCGCGTGATTAATCCAGTACGGTTGGTTCCAGGGCTTTCCCTGGCTGTGCCGGGCACGAATGGCGTCGCTAATAAACTGACTGGTGTTCTCGGATTCCATCTCCGCGACACCCAGCATAATCGTTCGTAGGAGGCGGCCCGTGGCGGTGGAGGAGTCGATGCCTTCCTTGACAACGTGGATGGCGACGCCCAGCGCCTCGAACTCGGCAAAAAGCTCGAGACCCTCACGGGCGTTTCGGACCAGGCGCGAAAGCTTGTAGACGATCAGGTCGGTGAAGAGACCGGCTTTGGCGTCTTGGTAGTGTCCGACCAGGCCGGGACGCTTTCGCCACGGGCGACGAAAGGCGCGCTGATCGACGTCCGCATGGCGAAGGGAGGCTTCTTCGTCCAGGACCAGTCCGTGCAAGGGGCAGTACGGACGGCCCTCTTCGAGCTGCAGGAGGGGCGAGAGGTTGTCTTCGTCACTGCCGCGACCACCGCTGTCCGATTGGCGGATGTAGATGCGGGCTATTCGTGGAGCGGAGGGATGAGAACCCGAAAGATCAGGCTTCTTTTTCATTACCTACAGATTGTAGTACCTTCAGCAAGGCAAAGCAGCCTATTTTTACTCCGCAGGACACAACCTGTTGCTGTCTGAGACATTTAGTTTGCTTTCTCCTTTTTCTTCGCGGGCAGCTCGCGGTGGTACCAGCAGCCTCCTTCGCCGCCCAGCGCAGAGTAGCAGACGATGTACTGCTTGCCGCTCTTCGGGGCGATGACAAGCGGCGTGCCGCATTCCGGGCAGGTGACGCTGCCTTCCTGGTCGGAGGAGACCGGCCTGACACCCTGGCTGCGCAGCGTGCTGGTCATCAGGGCGGTGCTCGCCTCATCGGGACCCGGTTCGGCAGCCGCAAGTTCCGCGGCGGCGACGGTGCGAGCGGTGAGCTCCTCGCGATCATTGGCTGTCTGTGTGTCTATCTGAGTCGTGTGTGTAATCTGTGTTGCCATGTCGTTAGTATGATACGACAATAGGACGAAAAGAAAACATTTGTTTTATTTTTCGGTGCACCCTGAAGTAAACTTTATCCAACGACAAAAGGGGGCGCATTTATATGAACAGAAAAACATGGTTAGACAAACTGAGCAGACTGACCGAGTTGACTGGGTCCAACGAGTCAAAAGAGCTGCTGGTTACAACAACGGACCACAGCCAGGTCCGGCAGCCGTTTCCGTCGTCCGCAGAGGAGCGGGCAGCGGGGCCGAATCCGGACTGGATCCGTGGCAAATGCCCCACTTGTGGCGATTATCTCGTCTCTAACTTCTATGCCGTTAAGACCGCTGAAACCCCGGAGACCCCGGAGACCCCGGATACCGCGGAAAACACGCATACCCAAGAAGGCTGTAACTACATACTTATTTGGGAGTGCTGGAGCAGCCTGCCTGCACCGGGAACCGCGCCGACGTGTGACTACCGCAGAGTTCTATGAATCTGTTGCGCTTCATACGACTGCTGAGACTGCTGCGCTGGAACTGGGAAAACCAAGGTTGGGGGAGTAGCCTGTTCTTCACGCAGTAGTTTTGTAGTAGAACCGGTCTGTAATGCTGTAAGCCAGTAATACAGTAATACGGCAGCTCAATCCGTTAGTTTCTGAATTAGTTGGCTCTTCAGTGTCGCCTCAACTCGTGATCAGGCAGATATCATGTAAAAGTCCTCAAAGCGCGACGAGGCTATGTCGCTTTCTCCGCTATGATTACTCTGTTTTTGCTTACGCCCTTTCAAGTCGCTCAACTGTCACTTCCATCTCTGTTTGAAGAGCGTCTGACAGCGAGATTGACTGGCGCATCGCCAGAACCGCTTTCAGAGCGTGGCGATGCGCCAGTCCCATGGCTTGTGCCTCGGGAACCGCAATGTCGGGCTGCACACCGACCGCCTCCCAGTTGCCGCCGGTGAGGGGGTTGGTAGGAGCGCTGAAGGAGATCAGCGCATCGCAGCCATAGGGTAAGGGGTGAAACTCCGCGCCGTGAGCGGCTCCTCCGGTCACCTCACCAACGACTGTAGCTCGCTTCAGCGCCTGCAGATCATAGGCGAGCAGCTCCCCCGCAGAGAAGGTCAGTGGCCCCGTCAGCACGTATACTGGCTTCTTCTCGTAGTAGGGACCCGGTACATAAGGCATGGTCCAGGACGGCTCTAATCGTCCAACTTTGCGCGAATAGTAGCCGGAAAGATCCCACTGGTTGCCGGGACAAAGGTAGCTGCACAGGAGTATAACCATTCTGCCGTCGCCTCCCATGTTGCCGCGTACATCGAAGATAAGTCCGTTCGTGTTGCTGACGAACCGCATAGCCGCGACTGCGGTATCACCACCATACTGCGGATCTCCGAAGCCGCTTAACGTGATTAAGCCGATGTTGCCGCTCAGGATTTCCACCTTCCGAAAACCGTGGTTGCCTTCAGCCGCCTGTTGTCTCTCCCGTCTCTCCTGCCTTTCTCGTTGTTTTGCCTGCTCTTCGACGTCTACATCCTCTGCTCCTGACGATGTTCCTAAGGTTCTCTCCTCGGGTCGCCAGAGGATGACCAGATGCCGGTCCCGGCTCGCCTGCTGTAAGTCCACCGTGAGTGCGTGACAAAACTCCTGGGGTTTTGCGAGCGTGTCGTAAGCTCCGGCTTCCCGGCGAGTGAGCAGATACTCGGTGTACTCTGCAGCCTTATCGGGGAAGACATAGTGAGCGGTAAGCGTGCTCATCAGAGCATCAATAACCTCCGCTCGTGAGGCAGTGTC
Organism: Armatimonadota bacterium; assembly: GCA_040387315.1. GTDB lineage: Bacteria > Armatimonadota > Armatimonadia > Armatimonadales > Armatimonadaceae > JACMJB01. Next base: position 4,925 of record JAZKEA010000072.1, read on the forward strand.
AAACTCAAAGGCTGAAGGCATGGGAATTATCCTGTTTAAGAGTGCAGCGGTTTAAGAGAGCAGTGGCTTAGGGAAGCAGACGCAGTGGGGGACGGAACAACCCTTCCGGGCGAGTAGTTGCCGTGAGCGGTAACAAATAGACGAGGAGAACTGCCGCAAAAAGGGCGCGACGGGAACGGGCCTGGCACAGGGATTCGCGACGGCGCAGGCGGCGTTCGTAGTGTAGGTGGGCATCAACTGCCCCTTTGCAGACATCGAGTACCAGGTAAAGTGAGGGCGGACATTGCTCAAGCACATGCCGGAACTCGTCCTCATAGCGCTCGCGCCACCGGATAGGGTAGAGAGCTATCAGGCGGCCCGCGAATGTGTGACTGAAACCCTCCCTGCGCGGGTCCGGGCTTATATCAGGTGTCATGCCGCCGTCGCTACCTTTCCTAAACGACCTTGTGCAACCTGGGTCAAGTGGGAAAGGCGTTTGAGTTCTTCACCCAGTACCGTCCTTCCCATTTCTGTCAAACGATACGGGCGTCGTTGTTGTCGTTGTTGTCGAGGTTGTCGTGATTGTTGCCGCTGTTCCAAACCTGTACTGGACGCGCTTGGTTGGGCTGGCTCAATGACCAATCCAATCAGACCACGCTCTTCCAGGCGTGCGAGGGTTCCGTAAAGGGTTCCAGGCCCCAGTTGCACGTCGAAGGAAGTTTTCACGTCCTCCATAATGGCATAACCATGACGCTCACCATCGGCGAGGCTGGTGAGTATCAGGAGGGCGGGATCAGAGAATCGTTCTTGAGTCATAGCATTACTACGTATTACGTTTTCTGTTATAACATAAAACGTAATAGAAGATCAACCACGCGTTTGCAT
>JAZKEA010000072.1:5798-6578 GCA_040387315.1 Armatimonadota bacterium
GTAAACGTAATTGAAGGCAGAGGTTCAAGTGCCAGCAAGCGTGAAACTCTTTGCTGCTTGTGAGGCTATTGATGGATAGGCCAAATGCTTCAGAAAAATCGATGCCACCTGATTTCCGAAGGTCACATCAATCACCCCAAGCCCAACAACCGAACGGCCAGTTATAACAATTTTGTTATACCGGGCTGTCTTTTGCCTCACGCTGCCTGCGAAATTTGTACCTATATTGCGCGAAAACTGAAAACAAATGAAAACTTGACGGAGGGGAATCAGCCACAACCGCCACGGCGAAGCCGTGCGTGACAAAGAAGGTGGACCATCACGCGAGCGTGATGTGGGCAGGGAAAATCGGGTGGAGGAGTGATCCTGTATGCTCGCGTGAAAGTTATGAGCTGGGGCATAACTCCCTTTCTGTTACTCCCGCTGTGTCAGATCCATATCTATACGTATAGATATGGATCTGTCTATACGTACCTGTAATGGGGACGACAACGGCGGATTTGTCCCTGCGTGTTGTTCACGAGATGGTCGGCGTCGTTCTGGAGCGGACGCCGCGCAACTAGCCAACTAGCCAACTAGCGTGCCAGTGCGCAATCTTTAGCGAAACTTAAGAACGGACGGGCTTTACCCGGTGAACTCGCCTCTTACGTTCTTGTCTAATTGAGCAGAGAGAAATAGAGAGAGACGGCTGCGAGAATAAAGAGAAGCATTCCGTAGTCATTCTGTAGTCATTCCGTGAGGGAAAGAATGCCCGGTGACTGATGTCACCGGGCCTTTCTC
>JAZKEA010000073.1:0-5477 GCA_040387315.1 Armatimonadota bacterium
CAGGTAATCCCCTAGAATCATAGAAGGCGAGGCAGCCTCACTTCAGCATTCCGAATCGCTGGTTTTTCGCGGTCATTGCTACGAATCGCGCCAGACGTTTGTCAAAAACATCCGGACGATCACGGACTTCTTCGATAGCGGCGACACGGATGCGCTGATAAAAGTCGGGAAAACCCTGGAAGTTGGCCCAGGCTCCCTCGCTCGCCTGTAAGGCATCGCGAATATCATCCGCTACTGCAAAAGAATCTGTGGAGAGGTCACAGAGGGTAGCGGTTCCCGCTTCGGTCATCTGACCCTGCTCTATCATGCGACGTGCCCGCTCTTTGTTCACTTCGGACCAGTTACTTCGGGCGCGTCGCGGGGTGAATCGCTGCGCCGAGTTCTCCGCATCCAGAGATTTTTGGATTCCGTCTATCCAGCCGAAGCAGAGCGCCTCCTCGACTGCGTCATCGTACGCCAGTCGTGCTTTCCCGGATAACTTTCGCGGATAAACGAGCCAGATTTCCGCCGCCTTTTTGTGGTTCTCCGTGAGCCAAGCACGCCACTCCTGCCGATGGTTGACATACAGGGTTTCCGTTATTTCCATACTGTCCATAATACCGCTGGACTCCTATAGACTCGTAAAGAATTGAGTATCGACTGCCCCCTTCACGGGTAAAGGGGATTACTATGACGAAAACTCCGGGTATCTTCCCCACGTTCTTTCTGTCCGGTTTTGAGTGTTCTACCTTCTGCTGGAAAGATCAAGGACGTCGTGATCTGGTAGACGAGACGCAGCATCGCCAGTCGGCGGACGCGGACTACCGCCTGCTGCACGACCTGGGGATTGCTGTCGCCCGTGAGGGCATCCCCTGGCCCCTGGTGGATTCTGGGGGTGGAAACTATGATTTTTCCCTCATCGATCCGATGATCGAGGCAATGAACCGTCATCAGATCCTGCCTATCTGGGATATGTGCCATTATGGTTACCCGGATGACCTTGATCCTTTCAGTGATAATTTCCTTGAGCGGTTCCAGCACTATTGCCGTGCGGCGGCAGAATATGTTACCAAGCGCGTCCATGGCCCCCACTTCTTTACGCCTATCAATGAGATAACCTTCTTCGCGGAATGCGGCGGCGGATGGGGATGGGTCGCACCTTTCGGCAAGGAAGAGGCAGAGCGTAATCGATTACGGTTAGCGCTGTGTCGAGCCGCTATCGCCGGGACTGTCGCGATCCGTGAGGTCGTACCGGAAGCACGCATGGTTCACATTGACCCGCTTGTTCAGGTGGTCGCGCCGCCGGACAGACCGGACCTGCGCGAGAAAGCACGTGAGGAGACCTTTGAGGACACCTTCGTCGCCTGGGACGTGATCGCGGGGATGCAGCATCCTGAGTTTGGCGGCTCCCTGGAAATCCTCGATATCGTCGGCTGCAATGTGTACGCCTTTGGGCAGATGCAGTACGAGGAGACGGGCCCACATAAGGCGCTCTTACCAAACGCGGACGGAATTGTGCCGCTCTGTGAACTGCTGGAAAGAGTCTGGACTCGCTACCATCGCCCCATGATCATCGCAGAAACCAGCGGTCTGGGCGACGGGCGGTCAGCATGGCTCAAGGATGTGATGGAGGAGTCGCTCGCTGCGGTAGATCGCGGCATAGACCTTCACGGCGTCTGCCTTTTTCCCGCCGTCGATATGCCCGACTGGCACAAGGGAAACTGGCTCAACATGGGAATTTGCGATCTGGCGGACGAAAACGGCGTTCTGAAGCGGACCCCTTTCGCTCCCTACGTCGACGAACTGCGCCGCTGGCAGAAGCTTCTAAATCGCGTAACGGAGCTTGACGAAGATCCGTTCAGTGACCCCGTTGATCTTGCGGATGTGATCGCCGCCGCCAAGCGCCTCAATATGACGCCGGACAAGGACTTCCACTAAAGTGCCTGAAGCGCGGAGAGAACCATATCTCTCCACGCCTCGCTGTCAAACCTTTAAACCGTTACCGGCTCTCCGGAACTGCTCGATTCGGCGTTCACCCTCTCCGAACGTCCCGGGATTTTACCGAGCATTTTGTTCAAAGCGTTCAGGTAGGCTTTTGTCGCCGCGACAATGATGTCCGTGTGCGCGGCATGACCGGTAAAGATGTCATCACCCGCACGAATACGTATGGTGACTTCGGCCTGAGCGTCTGTTCCCTCTGTCACGGACTGAAGCGCGATCTCGATCAGATCATTCGGGACGCGTACGATGCGGTTGACAGCCCGGTAGATGGCGTCCACTGGACCGTTTCCGGTGTCGGCATCCATCAGAATGGCGCGGTTCTCGTGCCGCAGCTTGACGGTTGCCGTTGGAATCGCCTGATCCCCACAGGTTACCTGAAGCTGTACGAGCTCGTAGATCTGCTCGACCTGACGTGCCTCATCGGTGGCGAGCGCTTCCAGATCCTCGTCGTACACCATCTTTTTGCGGTCCGCGACCGTCAGGAACCGCTGATACACCTTCTCGAACTGGGCATCCTCGCTAAAGGTATACCCGAGCTCGCCCAGACGATGCTTGACACCGGCACGGCCCGAGCGCGGTGACAGAATGATCTTGCTGTCATTGATTCCCACGGACTTCGGGTCCATGATCTCATAGGTGGTGCGCTCCTTGAGAACACCGTCCTGATGGATACCCGACGAGTGCGCGAAGGCGTTGGCCCCGACGACCGCTTTATTCGGCTGCACAAGAATACCGGTCAGGTTGGAGACCAGGCGTGAGGTCTTGTAAATCTCCGTCGTCGTAATATTGGTGGAGATACCGAAATAGCTCTTTCGCGTTTCCAGCGCCATAACGACCTCTTCGAGTGCGGTATTTCCGGCACGTTCCCCGATACCGTTGATGGTGCATTCAACCTGCCGCGCCCCGTTCTTCACTGCAGCCAGAGAGTTTGCAGTCGCCATGCCGAGGTCGTTGTGGCAGTGCGCGGAAAGGATCGCGCGGTCGATGTTCGGCACGTTCTCCCGGATGCCACGGAACAGCGCCCCGTACTCTTCCGGATAGGTGTAGCCCGTCGTATCCGGGACATTGATTACCGTCGCACCGGCATTGATAACGGCTTCGATAACCCGGTAAAGATACGTGGGGTCCGCACGTCCGGCATCTTCGGTGAAGTATTCGATATCCTCGCAGCCCAGGGACTTCGCGTATTTGACCGCCGCCACCCCCATCTCCAGGGCTTCGTCGGGCGTTTTGCGAAGCTTGTGGCGCAGGTGACTTTCCGACACCCCGAGACCCGTGTGAATCCGTGGGCGTTTCGCCCCTTTGAGCGCGTCCCACGCGACATCGATATCCCCGCGGACCGCCCGTGTCAGGCCACAAACCGTAGCCTCTTTCACAAGGGCCGCGATCCGCTGCACCGCCTGAAAGTCACCGGGAGAGGAAATCGGAAAGCCCGCCTCGATGATATCCACGCCAAGCCGCTCCAACTGCCGGGCGATCTCCAGCTTTTCCTCAATGTTGAGGGCAGCGCCCGGCGACTGTTCGCCATCTCGCAGGGTGGTATCGAAAATCTGTACGTGGTTCATATCAGTGTACTCATGGGTTCTGGTTTCTGCGGCGCAGAGTTTGTGCGGGCGGTGGCGGCGGGGCGTCCTCATCAGGACGATGAAAGTTCGGCTCGTTGTACCAGTAGATGACGATCCAGATAAGGACGGTCAGGACGACGACTCCAACCGAGACCAAACAGCCATAGCATCCCTGTTCCGGGTTCATGCGGGCAGGAAGGTAGTTGGGACGCACAACCCGCCGGTCCAGGCGCCGGGCGCTGCCGGGGATATCTTCCCCGTCGCGCCCGGCACCATTTCCGGTGCCATTAAGGCCGTTCAGACTGCTTTTGCCGTTTCCGGCCTGGCTCACAATTCGATCTTTCTACTCCCGACAGACTGAGTCTCGTCGACCTGGGTCTGCTGAATCGCGGGCTTCTGGACCCAGCTCATCATGGAGCGAAGCTGCTTGCCGACCTGCTCGATCTGATGGTTCTCATCGCGCTTGGTGAGCGCGTTGAACGACGGGCGGTTGGCCTTGTTTTCGAGAATCCACTCCTTGGCGAACTCGCCGTTCTGGATCTCCTTGAGGATTTTACCCATCTCTTTTTTGGTCTCATCGGTGACAATGCGCGGTCCGCGTGTCATGTCCCCGAACTGGGCCGTATCAGAGATGGAGTACCGCATCCCGGCGATACCCGCTTCGTACATAAGGTCAACGATCAGCTTCAGTTCGTGGAGGCACTCGAAGTACGCAATCTCGGGCTCGTATCCAGCTTCGACGAGGGTTTCAAACCCGGCCTTGACAAGTGCGGTCGCGCCCCCGCAGAGGACAGCCTGTTCGCCGAACAGGTCGGTTTCGGTCTCTTCCCGGAAGGAGGTTTCGAGGACACCCGCGCGGGTTCCGCCGACACCCTTGGCCCAGGCAAGCGCCTTCTGCTTGGCGGTACCGGACGCATCCTGTGCGACCGCAACCAGGCAGGGAACTCCCTTACCCTCGGTATAGACACGGCGCACTAGGTGACCGGGTCCCTTGGGCGCGACCATGAACACATCGACACCGGGAGGCGGTACGATCTGCCCAAAGTGGATGTTGAAACCATGTCCGAACGCGATGGCATCGCCTTCTTTGAGGTTGTCGGCGATATGCTCGCGATACAGATCCCCCTGGAACTCGTCGTTCACAAGGATCATAACGACATCCGCTCGCTTGGAGGCTTCCGCCACGCTGACGACCTCGAAGCCATCAGAAATCGCTTTCTGCGCGGACTTGCCGGGGCGCAGACCAATGATGACGTCCATCCCGGAATCCCGCAGATTCTGCGCGTGGGCATGACCCTGGCTTCCGTAACCGATTACCGCGAGGGTCTTACCCCGCAGCAGGTCCAGCGATGCGTCATCTTCGTAATAAACTTTTACTGCCATTAAATTCCCTATAGCTCCTTAGGTCTCCGCCAGATCATTTTGCGGCGGAAACGGTTCTGCGCCCGCACCCGTTCGGGTGGGCGGCGTTGGTCTCCGTCGTACCCCCACAGGGGCATTGCCGAACGGTTCGTCCGGCGGCGACGGATCTTCAAACGTCGTGTAAAACTTCTCGATAATCGAGTCTAGTTCTCGTTCTAGCTCAGCAATGGTTTTCGCTACGTCCCGGTTATCTCTCTCTGCTGCAGCCAGCATAACGTCAAGCCGCAGATCAAATGCCCTTATCCGTGCCTCGAACTCCTTTGCCGTCAGCATGTCACGGATTCCTTGGCGGTTCGTCGGACTCTTCAAAGCGTCGTGCCGCCCCACCCGCAAGAACAGGCACAGGTCGCCTAGGGAAAACCGGCACCGGCGCGTTCCCTGCCGCCTCGTCATCGTCCCCGCCGTAAAGCTTTTCGTCACCGAAATCTGGCGGTGTCCGTTTCACTGTATAATCCCCGAACTCCGGACGAAAGGGCGTTTTCGGATCGTTTGCCAGCGTTTTATACTGAC
>JAZKEA010000074.1:0-10685 GCA_040387315.1 Armatimonadota bacterium
TGCTTCCGGGATAACAGGGCATCTTCTGCAGAATCTTCGATTGGCAGGAGAAGCGGTGTGGAAGCACCGTATATGGCTGCTTTTTGTGGTGCCGTTCGCTCTTGCCTGCTGGAAACCCCTTCAAAACTCCTACCGTAACTGGGGTAATCCGGACAGCTTGCTGCTTTTCCAATCCCTGGTGCCTTTTGCGGTCGCTTTGCTGATCTGGCAGGAACGACAGCGTCTGCAGGCTTTATGGATCCGGCTTAAAGCCTATCCGGTGACCGACAAGCGCCGCCGCGGCAATTTGATCGCTCTGTCTTTGGGCTGCCTGATAGTCCTGATTGGGCATTTGGTCTATGTAGATAGCTTTTTTGGTATCGGGCTCCTGCTTATCCTGGCAGGCACGATCTACTATATCTACGGCGGCGTGATTCTGCGGGCGATTGCCGGGCCGCTTTCATTGCTCCTTCTGATGGTGAACCCTCCTGACAGCGTAATCAGCAAATTGAGCTCGATGGCAATCAGCGGTACCGCCTTCGCGACCAGCAGCCTTCTCTCCCTGCTTGGCAAACAAACCAGCGTAAATCAGGCGATCATCAGCTTCCCCAATCATGCGGTAGAGGTGACCCATCCGTTGAATGGGGCCAATCTTCTGGCGGCGTTACTTTTCGTTGCCTTTGTCAGCGCCTGGTACCAACGGCGGACTCCCCTTTATACGTTCTCTCTCATGGTATTGACGGCCTTGTTGGTCGTGCTTGTCCATTTGATCCGGGTCAGTCTTTACGCACTGACGATAATGGGGTCTCCCGCAGTAGCGACTCTTCTCCTGAAATTCAGCCCCTGGCTTCTCATACTGCTTCTCGGAGCGGTGATCATCTACTCCGGGCAGAGTCTGGATCTGATTTATCTCCGCATGCGGGCATCGGCGAAGCATCGAGAAAAATATGGAACGAAGAGAAAAGGGTTATCGCGTCTCCTGGAAGAGAAACTGCTGGACCCTATGTTCAAAGCCGCTGACAAAAAAGCGCTTGACCTGACGAAAAAACACCGTGCACTCTCAAAGAGTGTGAACGCGTTCTTCAAGAAACTGATTCCCGCGTCAAAAAACAAGCGGCGCAGCCGCTGGTAGATTTATAAGAAGACATAAAGAGAGATTGGTTCGCTCATGGGTCTCCCCGTTCCGTTTCTAAAGATAGGCGCTCTGGTGAGCGCTACAGCATTATTTGGGGTATTTGCCAGCTACCGCTTCGCACACGCGGGGCAGTGGCTTCCCGCGCTGCCTGATAAGGTAGGCACCTGGGAGATGACAGAGGCACCGCTTCCCGCATCGACATTGGAGCTACTTGGGAATCCTAAAGCGACAGGCAGCAACTACTCCAACCCATTTGGTGAGGTAGTACAGGCATCTCTAGTTTCCGCAGGTCCTTTTGAGAACTATCATGATCCGACCGTCTGTGTGACCGGAGGTGGATTCAACCTGACCGCAAAGAAGACATTTCGTATTGATGGTCCTGGCAGTGGGCTTATGCGTGCGATGATCTTTAGAAATGGTAACTTCCGTATCCATATGTATTACTGGCAGCAGAATCGGGATGGCAGTACGTCGCCGGAAGCACGTATGGGAAACTACCGAGATATAGGTTCCCGCCTTCAGACGGGTTACGGCGCCGTGATCAACGGGAATCAAACCGTGCTGGTGCGTATCTTCACGACAATTGAGCCTGAAGATCCCAACGGGTTTCAAAACGATCCGAATGGCGTCCAGGCACAGAAAAACCTGGATGAGGTTGCAAAAGCCATCTACAGATCGCTGCGTAAGAGCAGTGGAAACAGCCCCAGCAAAGGGACGGCATCTTAGATGCGTTTCGTATATTCAGTGCGTAGCCGGGGTGTGCGTCTCTCCCTGATTGGCGCTGCCGCCATTCTTGCCATAGCCTCAGCTGGCTGTGGGGAAGCGATTCAGAACACTGGCGAGGATAACCGCTTCATTCGTGAGCCCGACATTAAATCAGAGGCAGCGGCGACGAAAAAAGTAAAGCAGGGTCCTCTTCTACCCACGAAGAACGGTGGTTCATGGCGGAGCAAGGTAACGGTACGCCAGATCAGAAGCAGTTCAGAGCCGAGTATCCGTTATGAGACGACCGTGGCACGTGGTTTATCCCCCCTGGCGGGTGGAGGAGGCAGTGGGCAGCTTCTCGAAACGCGAGGCGAAGCTCAAAAATCAAGTCGACGTGAAGTCTTCAAAGTGGATACGCACGGGATATCTCTCTCCAGCATAAGTGGAGAGCAGTCACTGGCAGCGATCCCCCCTTTCCCTATCGTTCGTTATCCGATACAAGAGGGCCATTCTATACGGTGGAATGGAATCCTCCGGCTCGCGGATAAGTCGTATCCCGGTCAAGGGTACAGTCGTATTCGAAGCCCCGAGGAAATCAGTCTTCCACAAGGCAAAGTCACTGCCTATAGAGTCGACACGGTACTGATTGTCAATGACGGGGGCCGCCAGGTATCTATTCCAATGGCACGCTGGTTCGCACCGGGTATCGGTATGGTACGACAGCGGTTTATTGTTGGTAATTCGGATGTTACCAAAGACACAATCAGCTATAAACTGTAAACGAATCTATTCTTTTGCCAGTCTGCTGCCACAATAGAATGTGTGCTTAGCTTGTGAAAATAAAATTTGGTATGATCCGTCAAAAGTTGGGTATAATCAGAAGCGATAATGGCTAGTGATCGTGCATTCTTTTCGCCATTCCGTAGTGTTTCGCAGTGCCGCGCTACATCTATCGCACATTAAAATAAAGAGCGCCCCTTTGGGCAGTTACTTTAACACATTCGTCACCTTGGTTTAAGCAGAGCGCGCGCAAGCGGGCATCCTGAATAAGGAGCAATACATGAGATTTGGTGGACAGCGTTTCGTTCGGTTTGCGGTTGCAATGGCCTTAGCTGGCTTCATCTCCGCCCAGATTCCGATCAGAGGAATCACGGCTTTTGCACAGACACGACAGGATTATCAGGGTGGCTCTGGTGGCGAACAGAACAACTTCCTGGGCATCAACGGTTTGTCAAACCGGGATGCTATTCAGGGAGCCGTCCTGCTGCTGGTCGGGTATGGAATCTACGCGACTATCCGGGACAGCAAAGCCGGAGCGGGAGTAGGAGAAGTCCTAACCCCAGGACCTGAATCGGGCGTGGTTCCTATCGGCAACAAATCAATTTATGAAGTAGCTAAGGACAGTCCTGATTTCCAGTCTCTTGCGCAAGGCATGGATAATGCCGAGATGCAGAAGACGTACAAGGAAGATGGACCTTTCACTGTCTTCGGTCCGAACGAAGCCGCTTTTGCAAAGCTTCCCGCCGATTCTCCACTGAAACCGCTCTTCGCATTGACCGCGGGCGGGAGTGCGCTGAGCACCGAGCTCAAAGAGGCCCTGAAATCACAGCTGAGCTACCATACGGTCAAGGGACGCTACACGATTGACGATCTCAAGAAACTCCCCGAGGGCACGAACCTGCGAACCCTCAGTGACACGATTGTTGTGATCACCAATGCGGATGGCCTTAAGATCAATGGGATTCCGGTCATCGAGAATGATATTCCGGCCAGCAACGGTCTGATTCATCCCATCGAAACCATCCTGACACCCGGCGACACAGGCACCGCGGCTGCGCCCGTGGCTCCTGCAGCACCATAGACTACCAGCCTAAGCGACAGAAATCCCCTGGCCCTAGCCAGGGGATTTTTTTGTGCCGCCACTCCCCCAGAAAACGGGAGCGAGTAGAGGTTCAACACTTTCTGTACCATCGGCGACAAATAGGTAACCATGTAGCAAGGGTGTAGTGGCCTCATAAGTGTTTGCGGTTGCTTGCTACAAATTTAGGATAAGGCCGAAGTCCTTAAATTCAATCATCGGGTCTCCTTATCGAATGCTTGCCCAAATCGGTCACTCAGGATAAGCGCTATGATAGCATCTCCGTTTTCTTGAGAGTGGTAACCGCCCTGAACAGAATACCAGTGGCTCTCGCCTGCGTGAGTTTTTACCCCAATGAAATCAGTGTGGTTCCCTGTACGAACAAATTCAATTTGGTCAGGCATAGCGAGTATGCCTAGTGCCAGGAGATCGGTCAGCAGGGCGTTAAATTTCATCGGATCGGTTTTGCGATTCGATTCTTTCCTTTCTTGATTTCTCTTTTGCTTATTGTCAAATTTGCTCGGAATAGTGTCGGGAGAGTTTTTGGGAAAGGCTTGTGACGAAGCAAAGAGACAACAGTTGCTCTGCGCGTCTTGAAATTTGATAAAGACATTCCACTGGGAAAAGTTTAATCGGGCAAAGTAAACGAAAGCAACGCTATCTTCCATCGTCTCTACAAATGGCAGATCGTTTGGGTTGAATTCCAATAAGTGCTCCTAATACCCTAATCGCAATGTACTCTCGAATTTTTCAGGGCTATCTTCACCTTCTGCCGCTCGTTATAGGTCTGGAGAAACCAGCGCAAATAGCCTTCGTGCATCTTCGGGCATTTGCTGAACGAGAGGGTTTTGCGAACAAAACGGCCCAATCGCTGTCGAATCAGGTTGTTCATGCGCTCGACCATGCACGTTTTGCAGCTGCCTTTACCACAAGGGCGGTGTTGCCAGCACGGCAAGGCCGAGACGTAAACCTCGTAAAAGTCAGTGTAAACCAACTTGCGGCGGTAGCCCTTTGGGACACGATGCCATAGCAAGCGGCAGGTTTCGGCACTTCGGTCTCCGACCGCATAAGCGACAACTTGACGGGTGCGCCACGACACCACAAGCCAGACCCACTTCTTGTTTTTCTTCCTGGTGACGAAACTCCACATTTCATCTGCCTCAGGACTATCGCCCTTCTTGGCTGGTAAAATCGTTGTCTCAAACGGCGGGAGTTGGCTGATTTTTTTCCCGCAACCACCGTTGCACGGTGGCTCGGCTTACTCCGAAGATACGGCACACGCCACGCTGGGAGCAACGCTCTTGAAGAGCGGCTAAAACTTGTTGCTTGAGTTTGTCAGGATGAGCACGAGCGTCGGGCTTCTGGTAAAAGGTCTTTTTGCAGTCACGACACCGAAGGCGAGGATTGCCGATAGCGGTGTGTCCAAAACGGATGATGCTCTGACTTTGGCAGGCAGGGCAACACAAAATCATATGCTGATTTTACAACAACTTATGAAAGGCCACTACCAGCAAGGGTAATACCAATCACCTTTAGTTCGACCACTTTCTCTCTTCACCCCTCTTTTGCTGAATGGGAAAGGGACCCACGAAGGCGAGGAAGGGGTCGCGCGGAGCGCGGGGGTGAGAGTCAGATGGGCTTATCAAAGGCGAATCGTATAACTATGTAGCAAGGGCAAGATGAGCGACAGACGGGCCTGTACGGGTCCGAGAGTGAAGGGCTGCCTATGGCTTTGTCTTGGGGCGTGCCAACCGTATAGTCCGAGAGACCGAGACTGAGGACCAAGCATCATAACGCCGACTGTAGGCGTCATAGAAGGATGCATGGGCGGTAATTGGCTGGGCTGTACCGGATGGGGCCGTGATGCTCAGGGAAGAGTCGAAGTCGGGATGTTTGCCATAGCGGGAAAAGGCCACGGAACGTTTCATCTGCTCCAGAGCCAGTGCATCGGGAGAACTAAATTCCCAAATTGTCCCCGGATACGTGTTGGTCCTCACCCCTTTATGATCCCGGTACACAGCCTGCCACAGAACTTTATCTCCAGCCAGAACAGGACCGGGTTTTTGCTTTACGGCGACTATCTGAAACGTTCCGCGCGGAAGTCGCCGTCCTACCGCGGTCTGCTGATGTCCCACGAAAAGCACTATGGCAGCAGCAGCGCCCCCTGCGAGCGGTGGGATTATCCCGGAAAAGAGAGAGGCAGACGGCAGAGCAGGAACGGGAGAAGATAGATTGCGACTATTTACTGCAGTGGACGCTGTAGTAGCGGGCCGCAGAGCGGCAACTCCCAGTCCCATCAGAAGCCAGAATATGCTGGAGAGACTGTGGAAGGTGTAGGCAGGAGAAGCGATCATATCAACACAGCCACCAATGACCGCCGCTACGCACCCAGCCAACAGTGTCTTCTGGAATGTCGGGACATTTGAAAGAGAGGATTTACTCGTCCGACGCAAATTCCACAGCCCACGAAGGCCGATCACAAGAAATGCTGTGACAGCAGCAATGTGTAAGAATAAGCCGACAGCCCCCGTATCCGCGGCCCACTGCACATAGTAGTTGTGTGCATTGTTGCTCTCATCCGCACCTCGGGTCATAATGGCAGCGACATCGTCCCCAATATGGCTCCAGCGTCCCTGGAGGATAAGAAAGCTCCCCAGTCCCCAGCCTGTGAGTGGCCGGTCCGAGGTCATTCGGGCGCCCGCCTTCCAAAGATCGAATCGATGACCGGAATCCACAATAGCGGTTTGAAGGCTCGCGCGGCTTTGAATAAAGGACGATACACCCGTGAAAATAAGAATGCCAACAAGCGTGAGGACAAGTAGTGTGGCTGGTGATGTCAAAAACGAAATCACCGCGTTCCCCTGACGCTGCGGCTTCGACCCCCTCTGCGACCTGCCGGGTAATTTGCCGCTCAGCCAGTGGTTAAACAAAATCAGCGCCAGAAAAGCGGCTGTTATTCCGATCCAGGCGGAACGCGTACGGGCCATCACGAGAGCCACGCCAAGAATCAGAGTGGCAGCTAACCCAACAAGGCGTCGCTTCTCCTCCGTCTCATTGTTCAGCACGAAGGCCAGGGGGACCGGCAGGGCCAGCATCAGAAGGGTTCCCAACCCCTCGTGGCTCCCAAAGATCGTGTTCAAGCGGACATAGCTTGATAGATTATGGGATCCGCCGATATCGTAGAATTCCGCCAGCCCGACCAGAACCCCTAAACAAGTTAGCCCGACCGCGGCATTAGACACTTCCCGTGGAGATCGGAGACCATACGCTGCCAGGAGATAGATCACGCCTCCGGAAAATACCCTGACAAGATCAGAGCTTACAATCGCGGATATTTGGCGGTAGGGGGAGACGTAAAACGCAACAAGACTCCATGCCAGGAGCGCCAGTATCCAGGGGTTGGGGCCACGTCGCACGGCGATTCGCAGATCATCAACATAAAAGCGGATAAAGGCGAAAAGAAGAAAAGGTATGATGGTTCCCGCGGCGATGAACAGGGAACGGAGGTCTTCACGAATTCGCGGAGTGTCTCCCAGCAGAAGGAGTGCAATACTAATAGTAAGGCCTGCGGCAACGTAACCACCCGCCTCAAACGAAATACTCTCCTTACCACCGGCGGACATCTTGCGTGGAGTGTCTGCGGGGCGAGAATAGCGTTCTCTTTCCCGTTCTCTTGCCTCCCAGGGGTCTATTGGGGAAGGTGTTTCCTTACGGGCGTCAGGTGAATCGCTCAAAGTAACGGCGCTCCGCGTTCTCGCTTATTCAGACTCAATTTCAGGACCAGGAGAGGTTAAACTTCGATCTACCACGGGTGGTGTGAGAACGGATACACTTCTTCCGTTGCCATTGTGCAAGGTATGATGGAAGGACATTTCCCCCCGCCCCGGCGAGATATTTCCGTACGCGGACTTGTGCATCGCCAGGTAGCGATCAACATACGCCTTGAGTGACTTTTGAAATTGGGATACATCAAAACGCTCCGCATGCGCGCGGAGTGCCGCCGGGTCCAGTTCCAGCCGGTCAAGGCGCTGCAGAGCCTCTATGAGAGAGTCCGCGGTGGCATGCCGGAAATGTACACCGGTAACCCCATCTACGACTGTCTCCAATGCACCGCCGACCCCATAGGCGATGACGGGGCGCCCGCTTGCCATTGCCTCGAGCGGCGAGATGCCAAAATCCTCCTCCCCAGGGAAAAGGAAGGCCCGACAGTTACCGAACAGACCAGCCACTTCGCCGTCTTTGAGGCGGCCCAAAAACTCGACTTTAGGCCCTGCCATTTGCTTTAATCGCGCGAGATCCGGTCCGGTACCAACAACTTTCAGCGGAACCCCGAGTTTTGTACAAGCCTCAACGGCCAGATCTACCCTTTTGTAACCCACCAGGCGTGATACCACCAGATAGTAATCGGCAGTGGGCTTGGGCACGATGGAAAATCGATCGACGGAAACAGGCGGGTGGAGCACCTCAGACTGCTTTCCGTAGAACTTCTGTACTCGGCGCGCGATGTTGTACGAGTTAGAAAGGAAATAATCGACGCGCTGCGCACTCGCATAATCCCAGGCACGCAAACGATGGATAAGGAACGGCAGCAATTGTTTCGCTGTCTTTCCGTATCCTCCCTGTGTAATATACTCATGATAGCGCCATGCAAAGCGAGCAGGCGTGTGACAATAGCAGATATGACAGGTTTCCGGACCAGTAATGACTCCTTTGGCAAAACCAGTCGTATTGGACAGAACAACATCATAGCTGCTCATATCAAAGTGTTCAAAAGCGGCGGGGAAAAGCGGCAATGCCAGCTTGTGGAACTTAGCCGTTCGGGCAAGCGCAAACCGCTGCAGAAAGGAGGTACGCACATCCATTGATTTGAAGCACGGGAGCGTATGCTCGGCATCATAAATAGAGGTGTAGATGGGTGCTTCAGGATACAAGTTGTGAATTGCTTCCACAACACGTTCCGCCCCGCCGGCCTGGGCGAGATAATCATGGACAATGGCGATTCGCATGCTGTTTGCCTAATCCTCCCGACAATTACTTGCTGGTATCAGGCTGCGCTGCCGATCCCACCGGGGGTGTACTATTCATTTCCGTTTTGTTTTGGACGGTGCGGTAGCGACCGGATGCTGCCAGGTCATCATACACCGCCTCGATCTTGCGGGCATTTTGAGCGGCCGTAAAAAGCGCCCTCACCCGTTCATGAGCCGCTCGTGCCATTCTGTTCGCTCGGACGGGGTCACCAAGGAGTTGTTTTATAGCATCAGCGAGGGCTGAAGCATCACCCATGGGAGTTCTCAATCCTGATACTCCCTCCTCAATTATCTCACGTACTCCGCCACCGTCGCTTGCGATGACGGGTACCCCCTCCGCCATAGCCTCGATAACGACCTGACCAAAGGGTTCCGGCGTTGTGCTTGCATGGACAAAAATATCGAGATTTCGCAGAATCTCCGGCACATCGCTACGAAAGCCCAAAAACTGAACCGAATTTCCAAGCGGTGCTGCCATACGCTTCAGTTCTTCTTCGTACTCGTCTTCTCCAAACAGAGGCTTACCGACAAGTACAAAAATAGCCTCGGCAATAACGGGGTCAAGGGCACCTTCATTATCCCCCGCTTTTCCGGACATGTGAACTTGTTGCGCGGCCTGCAGGAAAATATGTTGCCCTTTCCAGGCGACAAACCGCCCCACGATTCCTATACGAGGTGGGTCGTTCTTCCACTGAGTTGTTAGCGGCGGCAAGGGAGTGCCAAGTTCGCGTTCCGCGAGCCCATCGTGAATGATTCGGACCCGGTTTGCCAGCTGTTTCTGACGGTCTGCCGGATCGGGAAAAAGCTTTTCCAACACGCTTTCGGAGATAGCGATGACCGTCGTCGGGAAAGTGTGTGCGAGGGCTCTTAGCACCTTTACCGCGGGGGCAGGGAGATAGCTGGGATCTATGTGATCTCGCACGTGCCAGATGACAGGAATCCCGGCAATACGTCCGGCGAGACCACCATACAGGTCAGACTTCAGCGAGTTACAGTGCAGTGCGAAGGCACCGCGACGCTTGGCGAAGCGGGCAATGGTGAATGCATAACGCGCAAATGCCATCCCCGCTCCCGCGTGACGAAAAAGTGCCGATCCGCCGAGTGTATCCTTGCGCACTTCACGTGCCTGCCCGGAAAGCGGCAGCACATGGGTTTCAATCTGAGCCTCGCGGAGATGGTCAGCAAAAACCCCCTCCTCGGCAAGCACTACAACCGGTGTCACACGGGTTCGATCCAGTGCTTCCAGCGTGCGTAACAACGCAATCTCCCCCCCACTCCACTTAGCGGTGTGGTCCAGAAAGAGTATCGTACGCGGTATTGATATTGGTTCAGCCATCTATATGTGTTGCCGGTTTATCCAAGGACTTCTTGCAAAAGTTGCTTATTGGGATGTGTCCACTCCCACAGCTTTTTTACACCCTGTACCGGCGTTACCGTGGGCCGCCAGCCAAGATCACTCTCCACCTTACGGATGTCGGCGATAAACACTTTTTGGTCGCCGGGTCGCCAGTCCGCCACTGCTGTTTCTACACGGCCGCCCTTTAGATCCGACAGGAAGTTTAGCAGTTCCTGAAGACTCATCGCATTGCTGGGCCCACCACCTGCGTTATAAACTTGTCCTGCTGCCACGTCGATTCTGTCGATAGCCCGCTGATAAAGTGCCACTAGGTCTTCAACCCACAGCACATCACGCACCTGTTTACCATCGCCATAAAGGGTAATGCTCTTACCAAGCACCGTCGCGATTGTGAACCAGGCGACCCATCCCTGATCCTCTATACCAAACTGACGCGTTCCGTAAATGCAGGACTGACGAAATACAACAGTCTTGAGGCCGTAGATACGGGCGTAATCACGTACATACTGGTCACCGGCCCCCTTCGAACAACCGTAAGGGCTGTGAAAATCGAGTGGAGTCGACTCCGCCACTCCAAGCGGTAGCTTCTCATAGGCGTACCTGCCTCCCCGCTCGACGATCCCG
>JAZKEA010000075.1:0-1106 GCA_040387315.1 Armatimonadota bacterium
CGCTGTCACCAATGTTCTCGGAGAAGGTATTCACTTTGTTGTTCCGGGAGCGAACCAGGTTGTGCTTCTTGAAGTCCGTACGCAAAAAGAAGTCTCTCAATCTACAGCAGCCTCCAAAGATCTGCAGGTGGTAACGGCAAACATCGCGCTGAACTTCCACATTAACAAGGAGCAGGCGGCGACGCTTTACCAGAACGTCGGTTCGGAATATCGTGCACGTATCATCGACCCGGTTGTTCAGGAATCACTGAAAGTAGTGACCGCGCGTTATACCGCCGAGGAGCTGATCCGACTCCGCGACAAAGTTAAAAACGAGGTGGAGAAGGAGATCACCCAGCGTCTCGGGGTCTACAACATCACCGTAGAACCGATGGGTGTCTCTATCACGAACTTCGACTTTTCCGAGGAGTTCAACAAGGCGATTGAGCAGAAGCAGGTCGCTCAGCAGATGGCGGAAAAACAGAAGTATGTGCTGCAGCAGGCCCAACTGGAAGCGCAGACATCGATCACCAAAGCGAAAGGTGTCGCGGAGTCCGGACGGATCAACGCCCAGGCACTCCAGGTTCAGGGGGGACGACTGGTTCTTGCCCGTGAATGGATCGATAAGTGGGATGGAAAGCTGCCCACGGTTCAGGGCGGAGCCGGGGGCGGCGGAATGATCCTCGATCTGCGTGATGTGATGGGCAAGGAGATTGCCGCAAAGCCCTAACTGACAGTGCGGAGAGATCAGGAGTATCAACAGACAACCGGTCCGGCGGAGTCGCCGGACCGGTTTACCTGTTCCGCAGGTACGGCGATATAATAGAGTTATGCGATCTGCCAACTGGCGTACCGGAATCTTTCTGCTGGTTTTCGTTTTTGTCCCTACGGTTCTGCTGGCGACAGGCTGCCGCAAAGCGCCGCGAAAACAGGGCTCCCTCTCTATTCCAACGGAGGGCAACGTTCGTATTGTCAGCCGGGAGGTCGAGAATACCGCAAGCCGACGTCACTGGAAGTGGAGCGTAATCGGCGAGCGGAACTGGCGCACGGCGGACGTATCGGGGACAACAGCGTCTTTAACAAGCACGTATCCATTGAACGATGCCACAGAGCGCGGCGGCTGCAAT
>JAZKEA010000075.1:1116-34656 GCA_040387315.1 Armatimonadota bacterium
AAACGGATCTGACCGTAGCCGAGGGCCGCTGGAGTCTCGTTTTACATGGGTCGGACGGTACGACGGCGAAGGCGGAAGGGACACTGGCGGCAAACGCCACCGACCTCGCACAGTCCGTTGAAATACGACAACAGGACGATCGCCTCATCAGCCTCCCTGCGGAGCTTGCCCTCGCGACAGTGGACGGCAAACCTGTGACGCTTCGCATCGAACGATAAGGGGGCTAGCGCTGGCCTCGCTTCCGATTCCTCCGATACTTCTGCTTCTGCTGGCGGTCGGTGTGTCGCTGCTGTGGCTGTTCGTTG
The DNA here is from genome assembly GCA_040387315.1 of Armatimonadota bacterium. Taxonomy (GTDB): domain Bacteria; phylum Armatimonadota; class Armatimonadia; order Armatimonadales; family Armatimonadaceae; genus JACMJB01. The sequence goes on from JAZKEA010000075.1 coordinate 1,422, forward strand.
TCCTGGTACTGTCTGTTCTGCTGCATGAAGCAGGACATGCCGTTGCTGCTAAGGCAGGGGGATATACAGTTACCTCTTTTGGTATCGGCAGCGGTAAGCCGCTTCTTCTTTTCCGGCTGCCACGAAGCGGCTGTATCATCTACCTGTGCCGCTTCGGCCTCCGCTTTACGGGCGTGACCTGGGTCTTCTTTCCCAGTGGGACGCCGTCGCGTGCCAGCGACCTTCTGCTCGCCAGCGGCGGCATGCTGACAAACACGCTTATCGCCTTTGGGGCATCAAGGCTGCTGGCGTCGTTCGAACTGCGCTCTGTGTCACTGCTCGCAGTTTGGGTGCCGACGGTTGTTGTTCTGCTGGTCAACTCCGTTCTTGCGCTTGCGTCTTTCGTACCGCACCGAACGCTAAGTGTAGCACAGGGGACCTTTGCCTCAGATGGACTTCATGTGCTTGCCGTTCTTTTTCCTCGCCGCTTTCGCGGCATGCCGCTGGCGGGTGTCACCGCGCCGCTGCGGACCCTCTCACAAAAACGCGCCTTCTGGGAGAGCATTACAGACCACTCCCTGCTTTGCGCCGCTCTTGTTCGGGCTGCGGATGCCTACTGGGAACTGGATGACCGGAGCGCCGCGCGTGCCTGCTGGAAAGAGTTGTCCGCCCTGGAGGTAATGCCTGGGGTTACTGCCTACCAAAGGGCATGGAGTCAGCTTCTTGCGGTTCGGTTGGACGAAGCCGCGAACCCCACAGCCACCCTGGGTGAAGCGGAAATCAGCTTTCACGGTATCGGCAGCAGAACAGGAGTTCTGCTGGTGGCGCGGGAGCGGGTGGTACACCTTGACGCTCGCCCCGTCCCTGACCGTGATGCCACATTCGAAGTCCTGCAGCAGGAGGCGATGGCCCTTAGAGAGCCCGCGCTCGCTCTGGCTATCCTGGCAGACCGGATCGATCTGATGAGCAGGCTTGTTTGCGGTGAAGAGAACTCGCCAAGCAGCATTGAAGCCGCCTATACGTCTCTTGAAAGGCTGGCGAGCCAGTACGATGCGGCACGGGTCGACGTTGAGTCATCGTCGGCTGATGTTCGTGTCTACGGTCATATCGCTTTGGCTCGAACCGCTCTGGGGGACGATGGTGGGGCAGCAATCGCCTACGAAAGAGCGCTGTCTGCTGCCCGTCGCGTTTTTGCCGCATTGGCATTTCAACCCGAGGCACAGAGCCGCTTCGCCTCACGGCAAAGCTCAATAGTGCGTTCCGCAATGGAATGTAACCGCCGCCTGGGACGTGAGGCGGATGCGGAACGATATGCCCATCTTCTAGCCTGAGCCGAAGCGGCGGGCCGCGCAACCTCTCTTACTCGTCTACTGTCCCGCCCGCTTTGGCAGCAGTCCCAAATCCCGTAACGACACCGATGAGCGTAATGATCCAACCGAATGGGGTGAGCGACTGGATCGCCATCGAAATCGTATCGCCGTTCATCGGTAAGAAGACCGTACGCCCGATTTCACTGGAGGCATATTCGTTCAGCAGCATAAACCGGGTCAAGAGGAGTGAGAAAAGCGTGATGCCTCCCGCTGCCATTCCGGGGATGAAGCCACCGCGTTTGGAGCCAAAGACAACGGCCCAGCCGATCACAAAGCCAACACCGATGGCGATATAGGTGATGTTCATATGGGTGGCGAAGATGAATTTGGCGTAGAGATAGGCGCAGAAGACACCCGCAGCCAGACCAAGACCGCTTCCTATCAGGAATCCTACGGCAGAAGGGGGCGCATGGAGATCCTCTACATCCTCCACAGTGGATATAACCGGCTTATAGGAATACTCGCTTCCGGATGTTCCGGAATAGTAGTTGTAGTCAGGACCCTGAGCCGGAACGGTAGCTGCCGGGTTAGGAACGCTGCTGCTGACACGGGCGCGTAGGGCGGCAACGCAGTTCTGGCACACGGTTTTCCCCGCAACCGTCATCTGGCATCCGAAGCAGATAGGCTGATGGCATTCGGTGCATTCCCCGGCAGAGGGGCGCTCCTGATGATTCACACAATTCTGGGCAGCTGTCGCGGATACTGAGCTCATAATCTTCCTTTTCCAGGTCAGAGGGCGGGCAACAACGAGGGAATAAAGCATCGCCTTCTAACGACAGGTCAGGTCGAGCAATCTCCGCCTGTTCGTTCGACAGACCCTGTATGCTTTCCTGCTTGGGAAGGTATTTTTTGTAGTTTTTCTTACCAGTGATTCTCAACGGCCATAGGAGTCTTATAGGCCTGCTGGATTCCGAAGAAGAAACAGAGGAGGCCAAATATCCAGTTCCATGCCTGCGCTTCACCCAAGAATAAAACAAAGCCGATTCCGCAGAAGAAGAAAGCCAGAAGAGCGCTCATAATGGCGACGACGTTGCCGCCGCGACCGCCCGCACCCTTTGTGGTCGCGATGCCTATCAACCATCCCAAAGCGATAGCAAAAAGAGAGACGTTGAACTTGGCAAAGGAGACAAAGGCAACCCAGGCGACGAGTCCAAAGAGCCCTGCCATAAAGCCAAGGCCAAAGCCACCAAAAACGTGCTTGAATCCCATAGCTTTCGTGTGGGCAGGTACTGGAGGGATATAGGGCTGATAGACGCCGCTCTCGGCAATAAGAGGTGAAGATGCTTCCATCGGCTGAACCGGAGCAGCTAGTGTCGCCATCGCTCCTGGTCCCATCATCTCTGCCGCAACCCGCTCCCGGATGGCGCTGACGCACTGGCGACAGACCGTTTTCTCGGCGACCGTCGTCTGGCACTCGGAACAGATCGGCTGTCGGCACTCGGTGCAGGTGTCCACGGAGGGTCTATCTGCGTGATAGAAACAGGTCGCTTCAGAAGTGGCGCTCATGATCATCCTTTTAAACGGTACGGGTTGAGACTAAAACTCGGTGCTAAACGGAAAGCTGAATCGGTATGGGGGTGCGTCGCTGAGGGTGGCGGCTTATCGTGTGATCGTGTGTAAAGTAAACCGCGGTCGCCAGAAACGCGATCAGCCCGAAGTAGGCAATTCCGTAACGCCACTGCTCCGCGGGTGTCACCCGGAAATAGGCGGCTTCCGCTTCCGCCTGGGCCTGAGGAATCTTCGCATTGCGCTTTCCTGCATTCCAGCCTGAGATGATGCGTGGCAGGCTTGCCGCCGCGAGAAGCAGGATCAGCGGGTTGAAGTAGGTCAGCGGCAGCAGCAGTACCGAGGTGATCGCGAGGATTCGCGGCGAGAAGAGAGGGACAATCCAGCCACCGTCGAGGGGCGCAACCGGCAGCAGGTTGAATAGATTGATCATGAAGCACCAGGACGACACTGCCAGCCAGAAGGGGGACCCGGTGAGGGCATACAGCAGCACGGTCACTAAACCTGCCAGTGTCCCGACAATCGGCCCGGCAATCCCGATGAAGGCATCCTCGACGGCGTCTTTACCGCCTCGAATGGTCACGAACGCGCCCATGAAGGGAATAAACATCATGATGCCCCAGGGCTTGCCGCGCAGATGTCCGGCAAAGGCATGGCCGCATTCGTGGATGAAGATCATCAGCACCATGGCGGCCCCAAATCCCCAGCCGTAGGCGCTCGCGTATGCCCACATGGAGACGAACATGGAGCCGCCTGTGATCAGCAGCGTCTTTAATATGCCGAAGAACTTGAAGGCGACCAGCAGGGATTTCAGTTTAAGAAGAAGGAAAGCGCCGGACGCCAGGAGGCTCAGAATGCCGCCTGCATTCTTCCAACGGTGCAGCAGGCCGGACGGTGGTTCGTCTGTCGTATAAGGCGCGCCGGGAACGACAGGGGCAGGGGGAACGGCACCGGGCCGGTAGCCAGACGCCTGCAGTGCCGCCGCTCGCTCCGCGATTATCTGGCGGCGAATCTCCGCCTCGACGCTGTTATCGGCGCCGGGAGGGGTGGCTTCTGTCGCGCGATTCGGCACAGTGTGATCCGTCTCTGGGGGCATGCTGCGTTCTCACATCTCCTTCTGAAGGGTGCGCCTACGCGGCGGCGGGTTCCGGTTCCGGGGCGGGAAGGGCTGGTGGCGGCGGCTCGGGCATCGGTGCGCTCTCGTCAATGACCACCTGCTCCACCTCGGCGAACAGGGCGACTTTGGCGGACATCTGGTTCAGGATGCCCCCGCGGTAACCACTCATTTTGCGCACGATGAGCCCGTCACCTGCCGCGAGATAGGCGGTAGGAATGACCGTGACCCCGTAGGTCATCGACAGGTACTGGTCTCGGTCCAGCAGGCAGGGGAACGTAATGCCGAACTCAGTAACAAAATCTCGTGTCTCGTCCTCATTGTTTTGTGAGACGGCCAGAATCGTCAGCTTTCCGGTCTCTTTATACGCGTCGGCAAACTTCTGCAGAGCGGCAAGCGTCTGCTGACTGTTCGCATCGTTTGTGCGAAAAAACACCACCAGCAACATGCCCTTTCGGCGGGCGTCGATGGTCTTTGTCGGTTTACCGGAAAGGTCGGCAAGCAGAAAGTCACGCAGATACTCGTTCTGGGTCAGCGTGTTGTCGCCCCAGCGCTGCTGAGACTGTCCCCCGAAGGTGGATGGCATAAGCGGTGTAAATCCTCGATATGGAAGGTTTTTAGGCGGTGTAACGGTTAAATACGGTACCCGTTTTGGGCGGCGACCATGCCCCGATCATCCGTTACGGAAGCGGTCAGCTTGTTCTGCCCACGAGGCCCGGCGGGTACTGAGATCGTCGCTTCATATGTCCCAAAGGAGCGGGAACGAAAGACCTCTCGCCCGTTCAGAGCGTAGCGTACCGTAACTTCGGCGGCATACGGGCACCGTGCCCAAGCAGACACTCGCAGTATACCACCGGATGTTAGCGTCGGCGGAATTACTGCGCCGGAACGGAGAGGTGTCAGCGGCACGGGTGAGGTTTCTCCAAGTGTCGAGAGGAAGTAGGGGGTTTGTACGGCGCGCGTATAGGCCGCTCGAACCCAATCATCGCTTGTGATCGAGTAGTCGTTCAGCTGACGACCCGGCTGTGCGTATACCAGGTTGTTCATATCGAAGATGCTGACCATCTTGATTCGTGGATACAGGCGCGGCAGTGCCGCGTACATCTCGGCTATCTTTCGCGCCGCCCAGCGTGAGCGGTCCTTGCCGTCCGCCGCACCACGCTGAGACACACCGTACTCGCAGATCATGATCGGCTTACGACGCGCGTAGTTGTCGTATACGAATTTGACCAGGTCAGAAGGGTTCTCCCAGAGGGAACTGCGGGCGGGATTGTTGTCGTGGTAAGGGACACTATAGCAGTTCACCCCGACCCAATCCACGAAATCGTCTCCGGGATAGAAGCGGGACATCGTCGTTTCCGGGATGCTGTTCACGCACCATACCATCGCGACATTGGGGGCGTACTTCGCCATTACCTTATGCACGATTCCCCATTTGATCTTGTACTGCAGCGGGTCGCCGCCGTAGCGGGTCCAGCCTCCGTTCATCTCGGAGGCAAACCGCAAAAAGATCGGACAGTCCGCTTCCGCCGCGGCCGCCGCGAATTCTCGCAGGTAGTAATCGTCCTGAACCGCCTGCAGCCCCTGGTTCGGCTCCCAGGCGATTTGGGGTGATACACCCTGCCGACGCAGCCGCTCCACCCAGCGGCTGGGGAACGGTCGTCCGTAAGCGACATAACAGAAAACCGAGGCGTGCTTTTTGCCGGTAATCTCGGCAAATCGTTCCGGATCGTAATGGGATTGTCCATTCTCGTCCAGGAATTTTTGACCGAGCCGCTCGTCGCGGTCTATGAACGCGCCGAGGTAGCAGCCGGAAAGGGGCTCGTGCTTGGAAAGACCGTAGGAGGGCAGCGTCCGCCAGATGCTTTTTGGCGGATGGGCGAAAAGCTGAATCATGCTGGTGAAGCGATCCGCCTTCATCTCCTCTACTTTCGCCCCGTTCAGATCACCAATTCGCCGATAAATAGCCGCCTCACGGCGATACAGAGAGGCTGCCTCTGCAAAGCGTCCGGCGCGTACCGCCGCATCGGCTTTTCGGCGAAGTAAAGGGGCAGATTCCATAGAGATATAACGTGGATTGTCGTTGGGATGTGAACAAAAAAGACCGTCCCTTCTCAGGAACGGTCTTTTTATATTTGGAACAGCGGGACTGATGCCTAAAGCGAGCGTCTCGCGCAGACAAGCGCCTTGAGATATCCAGGCTTGTTCAGCGGATCCACATCCACCCGGTGATGGTTCGTAGAGGCGTGGATGAAGTAGCCATTGCCGATATAAAGACCGGTATGACTGATTCTTCCCTTGCGACCCATATCAAAGTACAGGCGGTCACCGGGCGCAAGGTCTGCCCAGTCCACAAGCTCGCCGACCTTAGACTGGTCTGCGGCGACACGCGGCAGCGACACTCCCTGAGACCGGAACACATTGCCCACAAAGCCTGAGCAGTCCAGACCGGCTCGCGTGACACCCCCCCAGACATAAGGAACGCCCATATAGGTAAAGGCTTCCTGAAGCAGGTTATAGATACGCGGCGATACGCTGTCCGAAAGGTTCGCATTGGTCGGAGGGGCATCGAGTGCCGGAGGCAGGCTGCTGCCGTCGACATAGGGAATGTCTCCGCCAGGCTCCGTTGATGCGGCAGCCGCGGCGAGTGCGCTTCCTGGTGTGGGGGTGATCGATACCTGATAGTCGATCATCTGGACAGAGGTCTTGGAGACCCAGCCGACACTGCTGTCGGACATCAGGACCCCGTAGAAGGAACCGGCTTCGTAAACAAGGGCCAGGTTCGTTCCCTTCGGCACCTTGGACAGCACACGGGAGCTGGAATCGTACTCGCGCCGCATGATAGCCTGGTCCGCACTGACAACCGCGACGCGCCCGGTCAGCGTTTTAGGGGCCATTCCGGGGAGTCCTGCCGACTGTGCCCGGTTATAGCGTCCACGGGAAGCGAGACTCCCTCGGCTGCTGCGCGAGGTGGTACGCCGCTTTGGGGGGGCATAAGCAACCTGCACGGGCGCTTTGCCGGAAGAAAGCGACGGCAGAGTGGAGGAAACGGTGTTGCCGACATTGACGCTTTGCTGAGCAAAAGCGGTGGGCAAAGAGACCGCAAGAGCGGAAGCGGTTAAAAACGAGGAGATAGAAATCGTCCGCAGAAGCGGCAGAATCTTCGAAGTTCGGTTCAGCCCATTTCCGGGCAGCAGTGTCAACGCCACGAGGCGGTATCCTCCCAATCCATCTGCCTTCCCTGTATTGGAGGGGGCAGCAGGCACACCATAGTCATTGGCTGTTTCAACGCCGCCCTGCAGGTATCCTTCCTCCTTTCCGGAAAAAATTCGCGACAGGGGTAAAAATAGGTTTGAAAATCATAAGTTTTCTGTTTTTCCCGATCCGGTACGCTGTTTATCACGATAGCCGGAGGGGGTCACGCTCATCACGCGCTTAAAAGCGGTACTGAAAGCGAATGGGTTTTCATATCCGACCTTTCTCGCCACTGCTTCGATTGTGTAGAAATCCGAGGCCAGAAGTGATGCGGCGTGCCGCATTCGCAGGTAGGTCACCTGGCGCATCGGACTGCGGCGCAGATCACGCCAGCAAAGGCGGCGCAGCTGCTCACCGCTCACCGCTGCTTTTTCCGCTAGAGAGTCGATAGCCCACTGCCGCGCCGGGTCGGCAGCGACTTCGGCCCAGAGTCGTCGCAGCCGCGAGTCCATTCCGGAGGGCTGCGCGATCCGCCGCGCCTGAGCATCCAGCAGACTCGACCACTCCTCCAGTATGGTGGAATCTGCCGCTCCGTTCATCGCCTCGTCATAAAGCCCTCGAATTACCGCCGCTAGTGGCTCGGGATTTACGTCGGTGATAAGCGGCCTCTCCAGATGGCTGAGAGGATCTGTTCTGCTGCCGGCGACGGCATCATAGAGCACCCAGGCAATCTCCCATTTTCCGCCTTCCGGCAGGGACCGGTACGCGTGCGGCTTCCCGGTCGGCGTCAGATACGCTGTTCCTGGTTCGCAGCGCAGCCACTCTCCGCCGGAAAAGAGAAGGCCGGTGCCGGATAGGCTGACAAGTATCTGGCAGAAGCGCGGGCACAGTCGCGCGAAAAAGAACGAGGGACTGGCTTCCGATATTCCTGCGAGGTAAATCCCCCTTCGGGCAAGGCCGGGGCAGATCTGTGCGCTGACCATGCGCTCCCTTGTCTGCGAACCGATAATGTGCATTTCACGAAGGTTTGGGTTGATATTCAGCATGGACGCATCCCTTAAACCGGTGTTACCATATTATATGAACCCAGACCAATGCTGGTTTTCACAAAGGAACCGACTATGATTGATACCAGTGTCCCTCGGCCCGAGTACCCCCGACCGCAGTTTGTGCGCGTGGATCTCGCGGGGAACCCTTTATGGCGCTGTTTGAACGGAGAGTGGCAGTTCGAGATCGATAGCGGCGATAGTGGCAAGGAGCGTGGCCTCATCCAGCGTGAGCTTGCGGGCACAATCACCGTCCCGTTTTGTCCGGAGTCTGTTCTGTCCGGTGTCGAAAACACGGATTTTCTTCACGCGGTATGGTATCGTCGGGAAATCGACGTGCCGCTGGAATGGACCGGAAGCGATGTGGTTCTGCACTTTGGCGCGGTCGACTACGATGCTACGGTCTGGGTTAACGGTACCGAAGTCGGCCGTCACCGCGGCGGTTTCACCCCCTTCTCCGTCAATTTGCGCGGTATAGCCTCGCCGGGCGAGACGGCTGTGGTAGTCGTGCGCGCACGTGATGAGAACCGGATACCGCAGCCGAGGGGAAAGCAGGCCGCGTCCTATGCGCCGCATGGCTGTCACTACACCCGGACTACCGGGATCTGGCAGACCGTCTGGATGGAGCCTCTGCCGTCGGCGGCGGCGCTGAAACGGCCCCGTATCACGCCGGATGTCGCCAACAGTGCGTTTCACCTCGATCTTCCCCTGACGCAGAACCGGCCCGGCTTCCGTCTCCAGGTGACATTAAAGAGCGGCAGCGAAGTCGTTGCCACGGTGACCACTAGGGCAGATAGAGATCTTGCGCCCCGTGTCTCGCTCCAGATTCCGGACAGCCACTGCCGCTACTGGTCGCCATCCGACCCCTTCCTTTACGATGTCGAGATCGCGCTGCTGGACGCATCCGGGGACATCATCGATCAGATCACGAGTTATACCGGGCTTCGCAGCATCGCTATTGACGGTAAAAAGGTCAAGATAAACGGCGAGACTATCTTTCAGCGGCTGGTTCTGGATCAGGGCTATTACATCGAGGGTGTCATGACCGCCCCGACCGATGCGGCACTGATCAAAGATATCGAACTGTCGCTTGAAGCCGGTTTTAACGGCGCGCGGCTTCATCAGAAGGTTTTCGAGGAGCGGTTCCTGTACCATGCAGATCGGATGGGGTACCTCGTCTGGGGAGAGTTCGCGGACTGGGGCTGCAGCGGTTACGGACCTAACAGCGAACATCAGCTTCCGGGTGTGACCTATGTCACCCAGTGGCTCGAAGCGCTGGAGCGCGACTACTCGCACCCCGCGATCATCGGTTGGTGCGGCCTTAACGAGACCCATCAGCCGCTGCATGATCGTATTACGGTGCTGGATGATGCCACGCGCGCCTTCTTCCTCGCGGCAAAGGCGATTGATACGACGCGTCCTGTGCTGGACACATCCGGCTATGCCCATCGGGTCATGGAGACCGACGTCTACGACTCCCATGACTACATCACGGACTCAGACTTCACAGTCGGTCTGGAAAAGATGCGCAAACGGCATGCGGACCTGATTATCGACAAGCCCCATAGGAATTTGCAGGGAGGCAAAGCGGAACAGTCCTTGCCGTACCAGGGCCAGCCCTATTTCGTCAGCGAGTTTGGCGGGTTCCGCTGGAACCCGGACGTCGCCCGTCAGCGAAAGGGGAACGACTGGGACACCAACACGAGCTGGGGATATGGTTCAGACCCGGTATCGCTCGACGATTTCTATTACCGGTTCGAGGCGGTCTGTGCTGTCCTGATGGAGAACCCGGACATGTTCGGTTACTGCTACACCCAGCTAACCGATATCTATCCGGAAGAAAATGGCATCTATAACTTCGACCGGACCTCCAAGTTCGATAATGAGCGCCTCAGAGCGATACAGCAGCGCATCGCCGCGATCGAGGAGCTTGCGGTGCGTGAATCCGAAGGGACTCATATCACCGGCCTGAAGTAAGAAGAAGCTATCATTCATCAGTCCGGCGTGGGTGTGGGTTTATAAACCCATACCCACGCCGGACTTTTTACTGTTCCGAAACGATCTTCTGGGGCTCACGGATGCTGAACATCGCCAGTATAAAGCTGATGGTCAGCAACGTTCCCGCACCGTAAAACGGCGCGAGCGGGATGTACTGGTAGATCAGCGGTCCCAGGACCCCGCCGATCAGCATTCCCACCCCTTGTACGGCCTTTACCGCTCCGATAACGCTGCCTCGTGTGGCCGTGCCGCCTATATCCGATAGAAGCGCCATATAGGACGGAAATGCAAGGACAAAACCGATTCCGAGCAGAGAACCGAGAACGATGAGTGCCGTGGGGCTTTCAAAAAAGATGATCAGCCACATTGAGGCGGCGGCAATTCCCATGCCGAGCTGAATCGCTTTGACCTTGCCCCATTTGTCGCCGAGCCGCCCGAGCGGCGCGGATAGAGCGGCCACGATCAGGGCGGGCCAGAGAAGCAGCTTTCCGAACCCGGTCTCCGTCACGTGAAGCCGGTCCATCGCGTAAAACTTGATGTTCAGCGCGATAAGGCCGATACCTAAGAAGATAAGGAAGACGAGAAGCAGGAGTACCGGAATCTTCCGAAGCGCTTCCTTGACGGCGGCAAGCGTTATGGTTCCGCCGTGCGGGTTATCGATCGCGTCCGCATCGGGGGTATGCTTCGCGGACTGCTCGCGCGAGGGAATCACGATGAACGCGACAATAGCGGCAACAAGGAAAGCGGCAGCGGCAAACCCGAAGGAGGGGGCATATCGCCAGGGGTTGTTCTGGGCAAGGTTGAACCGGGCGGCGATCGTGTCATTGAGGAGGCCGCCAACGAGCGGGCCAATTGCGAGCCCGATCATATAAGCGACATTCAGCACCCCCATTGCCGTGGAGCGCAGTTTTTCGTCAATCCGGTCCCCGATAGAAGCGAAAACCGCAGGCCAGAGGGCTGCCGCGCCGGCACCATCCAGGAATCGGAGAACCAGCAGGATGCCGACTCCTATGATCTGACCGGTCCCCCCCTCCGGTATCCTTAGCAGCGCGGTGCACACGCAGGTAAACACGGACAGGAGCGGTCCGATCACCATCAGGAGACGCCTGCCGTAGCGATCCGCAAGAATTCCCGTGGGCCCGTTTAGAACCGCTTCCGCCAGAAGAAAAGAGGCGCCGACAAAGCCGACGAACTTTCCGAGTCCCAGGCCATCTCGGACATATACCGGCATGGTCGAGTTGTTGACAACGCCGTACGCAAGTTCCGCGAGCAGGGCGATAAGGGCCATCGCTCCCATAAAATGCCAGGGCATCGTGGGCCCTTTATTGCCGGACTGAGTTGTCGTATCCGCGTTCGGTGAGGGTACGTCGGGAGCTAGTGCCATATCGGCTAGTATACCGTGGATAAACAGGCACTCATGACGTCTTGAGGCGGTGATATGATATCTATGATTGCCTCCTTTGTTTCAACTTTGGCCTGGGAAGGGCATCACTAGTTTAAGTTAATCTCCAAGCAGCAAGCTTACAGCCCCGGTTGGCATTGGTAACTTAGGAAGCGGATTCGTTGCGCAAAACCTGGCTCAAAGACCCGTTCTGCGGCATCTCCCATTTTGTCGGAGCTCTGCTGGCATTGGCGGGCATGGTGTTTTTGATTGTAGAGGCGAAGGGAAATCCATGGGCTACTCTCTCCTTCGCGATCTATGGAACCACATTATTTATTCTGTATCTGGCAAGCGCCCTCTACCACAGTCTGCGTGTGAGCGAACGAGCCGAAAATGCACTGTATGGCTTTGATCGGGCCGCGATCTTCGCGCTGATTGCGGGAACTTACACCCCAATCTGCCTGATTGCTCTTCCGGCGGGCTGGGGCTATGGCCTTTTCGGTGTCGTCTGGACTCTTGCTATCACCGGCATCGTGATCGATATTATTGCCCGGCAGCGTACCCCTGATTGGCTGCAGGCGGTGCTTTATCTCGCGACGGGCTGGGTGGCCATCGTTGCGATTCGGCCTCTGTTCGCCTCACTTCCGCCGGTCGCTCTCGGCTGGCTCGCTGCCGGATGCATCATTTACTCCATAGGCGCGGTGATTTGTGTCACGGACTGGCCAAAGATCAAGCCGGGAGTTTTCTCCGCTCACGAACTTTGGCACGTTCTCGTGATTGCGGGCAGCATCTGCCACTTCGTTCTAATGGTCATGATCGCGCGAACGTTTTAACATTGCTTCCCTCAAGCAGTCACGGCAGGGTAAGTTCCACATGAACGGTACCCGCCCGTTCATGGCGGGCAAAAACCGTGACGTTACCTCCCTGCGGCGCACGAACAACCCATTCGACCTTCGCACGGTCGTCGGTTATATCCGCATTCGCACCCGTGTTGCCGGCAGGTTTTAAGGAGCGGCCCTCCAGCTGCGTCAGCTCCTCGCGCGGTTTGCCGGTTACGAGGGCAGCCCCTTCCGGGAGCCGTATCTCGGCGATTACCGGACGCACGACCTTTCGATCCAGTGCCTTCTTCGCCCCATAAGATGGCAGCCATCCTGTATTCTCCACCACGACACGAATCTGATAAACCCCGTTGCCAAGCGGCTTTGCCTCAGTGCTCAGCACTTCGAGTCGGGGAGTAATAAGGCTTTGCCAGATCAGCCAGTCCGCATGAGGGGCTATTTCCGCCTCCAGGAACTGGGGAGCCGGGTTTCGGAACGCATAAAGTATGTCCCATCCGCCGATTTCTACGGGGCCGAGATCCGGATGCTCAAACGGCGTCCAGTCGTAATATCCCTTGCCCCCAAGATGGTTGTCCGCCCAGCGCACCATCGCCAGATCATCAGCGGGATCATGGTCTCTGCCCCAGGAGGTAAATTTGAAACTGCCCTGCTTGGTCTCTTTAGAGAAGCCCTCGGTGATACCCGCCTGACGCTGCGGTGACCAGATCTCCGTAGTCCAGGCAAAGATTCCAAACTGATCATAGCACCAGTCATCGAAAACCCCGGTGATGACCGATTTTGGATGATACTTGAAGTCGTGAAAGACGGAACAGGCCGGATAACCTGTCAGTTCGGTTCCTTTTTTGCCGATAGCCTGATAGACCCAGAGGTCTTCCGCGGGAAACTCATCATCCGCCTGTGTCCCGTAGGGACGAAGCAGAACGCCCGAATAGGTATGGAAGGTCACCGCGGCGCAGATATTGCGGTGGCTGGCGACAAACTCGACGATTGCCCTGGCTTCCGGTTCGCTTGTCGGGTAAGGACCTGCACCTGCCTGCTCGGATTCGGGCCGCCACTGGTTCGGAAAGTTACGGTTGAGATCCAGACCTTCTTTATTTTTCTGCAGACCGAAGGTAACGCCATCATAGTTGGTCAGGCGGCCCTCGGGCAGCAGCCGGAAGTACTCGCCGCCCGTTTCGGTCGGCTCGCGGCGAATCAGAATCCGGTCATCTTCCCCGTGTTTCTTCCATGCGCCATTGGGGTCAGGAACCCGCATTTGAAGCACCAGACCGTCATTATTGACGTCTTCGCGCTTCAGGCCGTCAAGCGGTTCCTCGTCAAAGGGGTAGGGGCGGGTAGAGGACCGGAGGTAGCGTGGCGTATCAGAAAGGAAGACCTCCGCACCGTCGGGATTGACACGCGGGATGAGGTAGAACGCGCGTGTGTCCAGCGCCCGCGTGATGCTGTCATCGCTGCCGTAGCGGGAGAGCAGTTTGTGGATAAGATAGGTACAGGCAGTCGTGGGAGAGACTTCGGTTGCGTGAATGTTGCCGTCCGCATAAACTGCAGGTTTTTCACTGGCGGGCCCGGTTTCGAAATTGGTCAGCGTGACGCACCAGATATCTCTTCCCTCATACGACTTCCCGATGCTCTCCATGGACATAAGGCCGGGTCGGGCCTCTGCGGCAGCGCGAAGGAGGGCAGTCAGCTCCTCGTAGCGTATATATCTGTTGAAGGGAAATTCGGGAAGAGGTAATGTGGTTTCCATACCTTTCTTTTCCCCGCCTGTATCGGTCTCTCCTGCGTCCACTTTCTGGCTGAGGTGGCGGCGACTCACAAACAGTTGACGCCGCATGCCAAACCGCTATACAGTCTCTTTCAGTAAAAGTTTCCTTGAAAGGATAGTCCTAATAGTGATTCCGTTGAACCGAAGGTTTGCCGCAAAGGGTGCGGTACTGTTTGCTGCTGTGCTGGCAGCCGGATGTACGCCTCCCCAGAGCAGCACGACATCCACGACCGGTACCGGTACGGCCCCGGCATCCGATGCATCGCCGAGCACGACCGGGAAGCGTCTGAACATCGCTGTGATCCCGAAAGGCACCACCCACGAGTTCTGGAAATCCGTTCATGCGGGGGCTGAGAAGGCCGCCAAAGAGCTGGATGTAGATATTACCTGGAAGGGTCCGCTTCAGGAGAATGACCGTGCCCAGCAGATCGCAATCGTCGATCAGTTTGTCTCGGATAACGTGTCCGCTATCGCACTTGCTCCTCTGGACGATACGGCGCTTGTAAAGCCGGTTAAGAGCGCGATCGACAAAAAGATCCCGGTGATTATCTTTGACTCTGCCCTAAAAGGCGAAGCGGGCAAGGATTTTTCCTCTCTGGTCTCGACCAACAACTATAAAGGCGGGACGATTGGCGGCGAGGCGCTGGTAAAACTTCTTGGCGGCAAGGGCAAGGTTGTTCTGCTTCGCTATCAGGAAGGCTCCGCGAGTACGCAGGAACGTGAAAACGGTTTCACGGATGTGATCAAGAAGAACCCCGGTATTACGCTGACAGTAGATAACCGTTTCAGCGGGCCGACGGTAAGTGATGCCAAGACAGCCTCAATGCAGATGATCGACAAGCTCAAAGAGGCGGATGGCATCTTCTGCCCCAATGAATCCAGCACCTTTGGAATGCTGCTCGCCCTGCGCCAGAATAACCTCGCCGGTAAGGTGAAGTTTGTTGGCTTTGATACCTCCCCCTCACTCATTGAGGGCCTCAAAAAAGGCGAGGTTCAGGCGCTTGTGGCGCAAAACCCTTCTAATATGGGTTACCAGGCCGTGAAAGCGGCAGTAGGCCAGCTGAAGGGGGAGAAGCTGCCACCCTCTGTCGATACCGGCGTCAAGCTGATCGAACCGTCGAACATCGAATCGGACGAGGTAAAGACGCTGCTGGGAGGCGCGTAACTCGCGATGTCGATAAGCGCCTCTGACGAATCGAATCTCCTGCTTCGTATGACCGGAGTACGGAAGCGCTTTGGAGCGACTGTCGCTCTGGACGGTGTGGATCTGGAGGTTCGGCGGGGCGAAGTCCTGGGACTGGTTGGTGAAAACGGGGCTGGGAAGAGTACCCTGATGAAGGTCCTTTCCGGCGCCCACGCTCCGGACGACGGCAGGATGTGGTTGGTAGGGCAGCCTTATAAGCCCAATAATCCTCTTGATGCCCGCCGTGCCGGGGTCGCGATGATCTACCAGGAGCTATCCCTTGCTCCGGACCTCTCCGTCGCGGAAAATATCCTGCTGGGGATGGAGCCGACAAAAGGGCTGTTCCTGAACCATGGCGAGATGCGTCGGCGTGCTGGTGAAGCGGTCGCTCAGGTCTTTCCGGACGGGATTGCGCTAAATACCCCGGTTGGCCAGTTGTCGGTGGCGGAGCAGCAGCTGGTAGAGATCGCCCGCGCGGTGGCGGTCGGCTCCAAAGTTCTGGTCCTAGACGAGCCAACCAGCAGTCTGACCCGACCCGATGTCGCCCGCCTGTTTGATCTGGTACGACGCCTGCGCTCGCAGGGACACGGTATCGTCTACATCTCGCATTTTTTGGAAGAGGTCAGCGCGATCACGGATCGTTACACAGTCCTCCGAGATGGCCGCTCCGTAGGCGGGGGAGATACTGCGTCGGCATCGCATGATGAGATAATCGCCCTGATGGTCGGGCGAAGCGTCGAAGATCTTTATCCTCGCTCCAAAAGAACGCCGGGAAAGCCGGTGCTCGAGATTCGGGACCTGACCGGGCGTTCGGGGCGGCCTCAGGGCGCGTCCCTGACCCTGCATCAGGGCGAGGTCATCGGAATTGCGGGACTGGTCGGCTCCGGTCGTACGGAACTGCTCCGGTCGCTGTTCGGCCTGGATTGGGTCTCGCGCGGCGATGTCAAGATCGCCGCGTTCTCCGGAACCGGTGAGAGCATTTCCTCCGCGATTGGGGCGAGTCCCGCCCGCCGCTGGAACCAGGGGATGGGACTGGTCAGCGAGGACCGTAAGACCGAGGGTCTTGCCCTGAATCTGAGTATTACGGACAATCTGACGCTTACCCGGCTCTCGCCCATTGTCGATCCCACCAAGCTGGATGCCGAGGCGCGTCAATGGGCGACCCGGATGGGTGTTAAGTATCGTGATGTTCGACAGAATGTCGGCGATCTATCGGGCGGAAATCAGCAGAAAGTCGCGCTGGCCCGCCTTCTGCATCACAATGCGGAGATACTGCTTCTGGATGAGCCGACACGGGGTATCGACGTCGGAGCCAAGGCGGAGATCTACCGTGTGATCGATGAGCTCGCGCAGTCCGGTAAAGCCGTGCTTATGGTCAGCAGCTATCTGCCGGAGCTGCTGGGAACCTGCGACCGGATCGCGGTTATGAACCGTGGCAGGCTCGGACCGGCACGTCCGGTGGACGAGATTGACGAACATAAAGTAATGGCGGAAGCCATCGAAACTCTAGCCGAGAAAGAAGCCGTGTTGTGACAGTGACCCCCTCTCCGAGTAATTCTCCCGTACCCGCGCCGACCGGACGTGGTCCCGCCGCAGGTACGGGCGCCTCTTTTTCCACAATTCTGGGGAAGTTCGGCCCGGTCTTTGGACTGCTGTTCGTTATTCTGCTCTTCGGGTCGCTGCGCCCTGCCTCCTTTTTGAATTGGGACAACGCTCAGCTTATCCTGCTGCAGACTGCGGTCGTCGGTACCGCTGCCCTCGGCATGACGCTGATTATCATCTCGGGCGGGATAGATCTCTCCATAGGGTCGAACATCGCCTTTTGCACCGTGATTATCGCGACGCTGCTGGCAAAGGGGTATCCACCTTTCGTGGCAGCCCTCGGGGGAGTCGTTTCCAGCGCCCTCTGCGGTCTGTTTATCGGGATCCTGATCACCCGGCCGAAACTCTCGCCGTTCATCGTTTCCCTGGGGATGTGGGGGGCGCTGAGGGGTCTTGCTAAAGGGGCTGCGAAGGAAACGATGGTCATTGCGCCGTCAACGGATCTGAACAACCTTCTGACCGCTCTCAGCCCGAGTCAGCGCTGGATGATCGTCCCGCCCGGCGTCTGGATGATGCTGGTGCTGGCGGTTCTGGTAAGCCTCATGCTCCGCAATACGCGGTTTGGGCGTCACGTCTTCGCTATCGGCTCTAACGAGCAGACCGCTCGGCTTTGCGGTGTACCTGTCGAGCGCACGAAGCTCCTGATCTACACACTGGGCGCGATGTTCGCCGGTCTTGCGGGTGTGCTGCAGTTCTCGTACCTGACGGTTGGAGACCCCACGACCGCTACCGGCTATGAATTAAGCGCTATTGCCGCGGTTGTTATCGGCGGGGCGAGCCTCGCGGGAGGGCAGGGTTCCGTCTTCGGAACCATCATCGGAGCCCTCATCATGACAAGTGTCGGCGTGGGCTGTACCAAACTGGACCTGCCTAACTGGGTTCAGGAGATTGTGACCGGTGCCATCATTGTGTTCGCCGTCATGCTGGACCGTTTCCGCAGGAATCCCGGCAAAACAGGCTAAGATGCTGCACTGGCAAGCAACTGTTTGAAAGTCGACGATTGACCGCGAAAACGGCAAACGGCTGTTTATTGTTTTAGATACTGTTGTAGCTGTCAGTAATTCGCGTCTAATGTTCCGGCTTCGGAGGCGTAAAACGGCGTGGTGGCGCTCCCTGAGAAAGTGTCACAAGCGGTGTTGCTTTTGGAGCCGGACGCAAGTTCGGGTTCGGCTCGCGACCGCACTCACCGCAGCCGGGGCAATTTCCACCGCTCGTTCCCCTGGCATGCTTCCAGGCACGAACTCCAAGAGAACCGGCGGCCGCCGCGACAATGGCTAAAGCGCCTAGCTGTTGTATATCTACCATGGCTTATTCCTTTCGTTCACGTTACCCGTTTTAGGCTGCTCTGATTCGGTCCTGAATTATCGCGGCTATCATTGTCGTCGTTCGGGCGAAGTCCGCATCGCCGCGCAAAATCAGGTCGGCATACACCCGTGACGGTTCCACATAGGCCGCATGACCAACCCGAGCGCTCTCCCGGTAATAGTTGGCTATCTTCTGGGGATCGGTAAAGGTGCGTCCGCCCTGCATGTCCCGAAGCATCCGACGCAGTGCCCGTTCATCAGCATCCAACTCCAGAAAGAGGCGCAGATCCATTCGCTCCCGCAGCTCAGGCAGGTGCAGTATCATCAGGCCCTCCAGGAGCACGATATTCGCATTCGCGGCATCCAGCGCGGCAAAAAGGGATTCCGTGTTCAGCGCGTCAGGATGGTTGTGATTGAAGACGTCCTGACCCGTGGAGGGAGACGTAAAGCGGGGCGGGCCGCTCCGATCCCGCCAGTGATGATCTGTGCTAATCACCTGCACGCTCAGTTGGGTCTCACGTGCCGCCAGTGTCTCTGTTAAAGCTTTCGCGAACGTGCTTTTTCCCGAGGCTGACCCGCCCGCGATTCCGGTAAGGAACATAATGGTTGCGCCTTAACTGTAGCCGAGAAGTTTACCACCCTGGTAAACGATAAAGGTTACGATCCATGCCAGAGCGGTCATATAGGCGATCTGGAACAATGGCCACTTCCAGCCGTTTGTTTCCCGCTTCACGACAGCAATCGTGCTCATGCATTGCATCGCCAGGACGTAGAAGACCATCAGAGCAATCGCAACAAGGGGCGTGAACGTGTGCTTCCCGGTCACAGGGTCCACATCCGCCTTCATCCGCTCGTCGATTGCGATCGAGAGCTTTTCTTCATCCTCACTGGCCGCGGCATCGACGTTGTAAATGGTGCCCATCGCCGTCACAAAGACCTCGCGGGCCGCGAACGACGAGACCAACCCGATTCCCATCTTCCAGTCGAAGCCGAGGGGCGCAATGGCAGGCTCGATAGCCCGTCCGATCAAACCGGCATAGCTGCCGCGTACCTGCTCCGAGGCATTTGCGCTCTGTGACTTCGGATACGTCGCCAAAAACCAGAGCACGATGGATATCGCCAGAATAACCGTTCCCGCGCGCTTCAAAAACAGCCACGCTCGCTCAAACATCTGGTAGATTACGGTGCGAAGCGATGGCAGGCGGTACGGCGGCATCTCCAGCAGAAACGTCGGTGGCTCCCCTTTGAGAATCGTTCGGTTGAAAAGCGCCGCCATCAGAAAAGCCATGGTGGTACCCAGTGCGTACATCGAGAACAAGGTCAGGGTGCGCATATCCAGCCCCACCTCGAAGCGTCCCAGATGAAACCCGAGAACCAGTGTTGGCGGGATGAACGCGCCGATCATCAGCGCGTAAACGGGCAGGCGGGCCGAGCAGCTCATCAGGGGAGCCACCAGAATGGTCAGCAGGCGGGCACGGGGCGAATCTATGGTCCGCGTCGCCATGATGCCGGGAATGGCGCAGGCATACGACGAGAGCAGGGGGATAAACGACTTGCCATGCAGTCCCACGCGGCTCATCAGGCGGTCCATCAGAAAGGCAGCCCGCGCAAGGTACCCTGTGTCTTCAAGCGTCGCGATAAACAAAAACAGCAGCAGTATCTGGGGCAGGAAAACAATGGAATTCCCAACACCGCCAAGAACGCCTTCCACGAACAGATCTCGCAGATCGCCCGCGGGCAGCCGTGTCACTGCCAGATTTTTGACCGCATCGACACCCGCTTCAATCCAGCCCTGGGGAATCCCCGCCCAGGTGAACATTGTCTGGAAGACGAGGGCCATCAGCGCCAGGAAGATGACGTACCCCCAGATCCGGTGCAGGAAAACTCGGTCCAGCTTGTCGGAGATAGGGACCGGTGGGGCTTCCACGCGGCGCATCGCCTGAGTGACGACCCGGCCTACATCACCGTAACGCGCCTCGGCGATCGATGTCGAAATGTCGATGCCTTCCACGGCAAAACCGGCCAGGTCCTGCTTTAGATGCTCCTGAACCGCGGGTGCCCACCGTGCTACCTGATCCTCGAATGCCCGGCTTTCCGGCAGGCCCAGCAGGAGCGTCGCCTCCGTGAAGGCGGTCGCGGGCGGCAGGTCATGGTGCTGCATGAGAAGCGTCGCCATCTCCTCAACCTCGTCCTCGACAATAGGGGGCAGCTCCCAGCGTCGTGGCGGGGGAGGTGGGGCGTCCGGAAGCGTCGTAAACGCTTCCGTGATCTCACGCAAACCCTGACGCTTGGACGCGATGATCGGGATGACCGGTACGCCGAGCGCCTTTTCAAGAGCCGCTGCATCAACGCGGACACCGTGCTGCAGAGCGGTGTCGCCCATGGTCAGCGCGACGATTACGGGAATGCCGAGGTCAAGAAGCTGGGAGGTCAGGTAAAGGTTGCGCTCCAGGTTGGAAGCATCGACCACATTGACAATGGCGTCGGGACGGGCGGTATCGTCTCGGTAGCCCAGCAGAACATCACGGGCGATACGTTCATCCGGTGAGTGCGGCGTCAGGGAGTACAGGCCGGGAAGATCGATCAGGCCGATCACAACGCCGCTCTCGGACGTCACGGTGCCCTCTTTACGCTCCACGGTGATGCCGGGATAATTGCCGACCTTCTGGCGAAGGCCGGTCAGGGCATTGAAAAGGGTCGTCTTGCCGCAGTTGGGGTTTCCCACCATGGCAATAACGGGACGCTTAGTCGAAGTGGGAAAAACGGTCGTCGCAGACGGGGAAACGGGTGCGGCGGCCTTGCCGCCGCGGTTCACGATGGGCTCTCCACTACGGGAAGGCTGACCAGAATAGTCGCGGCTTCATCTTTTCGCAGCGACAGTCGGTACGAACGGATACGAATCTCCAGAGGACCGCCGAAAGCCGCTCGCCGAGCGATCTCGACTTCGGTACCATTCGTGAAGCCGAGTTCCAGAAGGCGACATCGGTTTGGACCACCCACGGCGGTCACGCGTGCCTTCTGGCCGCGCCCGAGACAGTCCAGAGAACACTCCGTCTTGTCCACAGGGCACACTGGCGGAGCCTGCTTACTGCTGTTTAGTTTCAAAAGGGTAAAGAGCCTCTTCCAGTGGCGGCATCCATCGCCGTCTCTACTGACGATAAAATGGTACCAGAAAGCATTAAGGCAGTCAATAGCTCCGACCTCATTGGTCGGTGATTTTTATTTTGCTCGGAACTGCAACCTAATCTTCTGTTCACGGGTCACAAGGGATATAGAACCTGGCCCTGACATAGATTAGTTCGGCATCCTGCATAGGAAGTTCACTGCGGGAGAGGGAAATCTTCATGGTTCAAATGTTGATTGGTCTAAAGCGGCGCCACAAAGGGTATGACGAACATGTGGGGTGTTCTGACTGAGATGCCACTACCCGTCCTTGGACGTATCGCAGATATCGGAAGAGGTCGCAGTGACACTCTGTCCGCGAAGCCATCACCGCTTTCGGCGGCGGTTAACAATCCCGCACGTCCGGTTGATCCTGATGCGCTTCTGGTGCGTCAGCACCTTTCCGGAGATCCGAAGGCGTTTGAACAGCTGTTTCGCCGATATCAGACACCCATCTTTAATTTGGTGACCCGAATGGTTCGTGGCGAGGATGCGTACGATTTAACGCAGGATGTTTTTCTGAAAGCGTTGCGCTCGCTGAAGACTTTCCGAGGCGACGCGAAGTTCTCGACCTGGCTGTTCACTATTGCGCGGCATACTTGTCTGAACCATATCCGTCACAAGGCGGTCATTATCGAGGACAGTATCGAAGGCCAGCAGGAGGATCATCCGGGCGGCGGCACGGAGCTGATTGACCACACGATGAATGTGAGTCGGCTTTGTGAGACGCGGGAGCTGCAGCGCATCGTCGATGATGTGCTGGCGACAATGCCGCCGGAGGCGCGGCTCCTGCTGATACTGCGCGATTTCGAGCAGCTGAGTTACGACGAGATCTCGCATGTTACCGAGCTTTCTATTGTAAACGTAAAGTCAAAGATTCACCGGGCGCGGCTGGCGTTCAAGAAGCGTTTTCAGCCGTACCTGGAATTGTTGGAAGGGGGTGTCGGACAATGAGCGGCGGACTAAACTTTGGGCATAAGCGAGTGGTACCGGAAACGGCATCATTACGCGGTGGGGCTCCCGGCACGATGACGTGCCACCATGCCCAGGAGTTATTATCAGGGTATCTGGAAGAGAGCCTCTCCTCGTCGGAGCGGGAGCGCGTAGAGACGCATGTCGTAAACTGCGCGGAATGCGCCCGAGAATTGCGCGAGATGAAGGTGATGCTGAGTTTGTTCAAGGATCAGTGTGTTCGGCGTGAGCCAGCGCTGGATCTTTGGGCAGAGTTAGCGCCGAAAGTCGAACAGGTAATGATGGAGGAACGTCTGGGCGTAATGGATCGCCTCAGGCTTCGCGGCAGTCGCTTCTGCAACAATGTCGCGGCGGGTGCGATTCTCTTTACCTCGGCCCTCGCGATGAATACAGAGGCACGGCTTCGTAAGTATCTTTTATCGGACCCGTTTCATCAGGAGGCTTAGTTATGCTCGGGGCGTTCGTGGAGAATGTAGTAGGGAAACTCCGCGGGGTAGGAAGGAGTAAATGGTATGCCTTTCGTATGGCTGCCGCTTTCCTGCTCGCCTCTCTAGGTGGCGTGTGCTGGGCACAATCGGGAGCGCCATCATCGGCGGACCCCAGCACCTGGGGCCGAATCGCCGCGTTCGTCGATACACCCTGGATGACGGTTATCCTGCTGGTGGCCGGGTGCGCTCTGCTCTTTCATGATCTGCTCACCCCGCTGACGTGGGGAGTGACAGGCACCGCCGGTGTGCTTCTGATTGGCCTTGTCTTCGCCTCGCATGTCACGGGCCATACGGGTGGGTGGATTGGGGTGCTTCTGCTTCTTGTGGGCCTCGCCTTACTGTTGCTGGAGATCCATGTGATTCCCGGCTTCGGCATGACCGGCATCAGCGGACTGCTTCTCCTGTTTCTGGGAATGTTCTGGTCACTGGGCGGGCCGCGCAATGTGGCGTTTGCGCTGCCGGTATCCAGTGTTCTCGCAGTGGTGACCCTGCTCGCCTTTTTCGCGTATCTCCCAAAATCCGCGGTCTGGCAGCAGTTGGGTGAACAGATGCGGCAGCGGGCCAACCACGAGCAGATACCTGCCGGCGAAGCGGAATTCAGCCCGATTGGGCAGCACGGCATTGTGCTGTCTCCCCTGTGCCCTTACGGTATGGCGGATATCGCCGGTATCAAGCGAGAGGTAGTGACCGAGGGCGACTTCCTGGCTGAGGGAACGCCGATTGTCGTCTCCAGTGTCGAAGGCAGCCGGGTGATCGTCGAGAGTGCTGTCGCACAGGTGACTGCCGCTTAACCCGCAACTATTGGTTTCTGACGGGCAGAGACGTCGTTATAAGGTTGAGGTTTGTCCCGGTCGAGATCGTCTGACCATCGATCTTGATCGGGAACATCTCGTCCTTGTTCCAGGCGGAAAAAAGCGCCGTGTTCCGCCCGCCATTACCCGTGCCTTGATTCTGTTCGGTCTGTCTGAGTGATTCCCTAGCCGCGTTGATGCTGCTCATAACAGGCTGCTGAAATTCCCGCGTTCCCCCATAGGTCGAATAATCAGGCGTCGGCCTTGCTCTGTAGGAATTTCTGCGAGCCCTTTCCCTTCTGGGCAGGAGAAGGCGCACCGTCTTCTTCTCACCGGGAGCGAGTGAGCCAATATCCGTTCTGCCTCCCCCAAACGTCAGCGTCCCCTGCTCCAGAGGCCGTGTTGTGTTGTTAGTCACCGTTCCGCTTAACTCAGTGCCATTCTGGACGAGATTCGCGGCGATACCGTTCCCCAGCTTAATTTGATAGCTTCGTGCCGCGAAGACGCGCATCGCCCACATCGAGATATCGGCATTTCGAATATGAACCGCGGAATCACGACTGGTATCTCCCGCCATCGCGACATCAAGTGGCCCATACTCCTGAGCACTTTGTCGGTAGCGTCCTGAGTTCTGCGGGGACCAGAAGCTTGCATCCTTTATCGGTGTCGAAAGGTCGTATTTCGCCTGACGCGGTGAGAAGACACCGATGCTTGCGGTCACAACGGCATCTCCCCGGTTTGGACCCATTTCACAAAGGGTTATTGTATTTTGCAGCATCTGGGTGCCCTTCAGGGCATACCCAAAGCCATAGGCCCCCACGGAAAAAAGTGTCACGAGGATTGGGACCGTTGCCCAGGTCCATTCCCGCCGATCCAGCCGCTTTAATATGATGTAATTGATAGGTACCAGCAGAAGAAGGTAGACCAGAAGGAACAGAGCGATCGCACTGGCGGGCGGGGCCTTCAGACCAGGCGCTCGGATCACTGACTGCCAGAGTGACTCCGACGAATAGAAGTAATTCAGGCCACGCCCCTGAATCAGATTGCCCGCAAGAGGTTCCGCGGAGGCTTCTCGAGCAAGACCTCGCCAGAAGTCAAGCGCGGCGGTCGAACGCGCGAATCCCGCCTCCATCAGGTCACCGGTAACCGAAGCGACGGTCCCACGCCCAATGTGACTATTGGTGGTCGCAACGGACCCGACAGCGGAGGGACGACCCACGGGCAGCCAGATTCGGAACCGCTCGTCCGTACGCAGAGTGGGTGACGCGACAACAAGGAGTCCACCACCCGCTACCCATCCGCGCAGCGCCAAAATCTGGGAGTCAGAAAATTGGGAAGGGCCGATATCCGGGCCAAGATAAACGATACCAACGGTGTCATAACCCGTCGCCGTGCCTGGCAGAAGACCGGCATCCGGCAGGTTCTCGACACGGACCTCACTTGCCCCTGCTGTGCTCTGCTGGATGTTCTGATTCTTCGGCTTGACGGACTTGTTGTCGGGTGCGGGCCGGAGTACGCCTGTCGTGTTTGAGACACCCAGCTTTTCCCCGCGCAGGTAGCCGATGGCATCCGGCTGCGCTGTCACCGCGAGAATCGTGAGAGATGGATCAACATAGCGCTGCTCACCGAACGTGCGCCGGGTTACAATATCGCCCCGCCCATCACGCCCCTTTTGGAGCGAGATGAAGAGATCAGGCTGTTCCCTTTCCGGGACGAACACGGTGACGGTTGCGGTCGATGTGCCCGCTCCCCGCGGCATTGTGACCGGAACTATCCAGGAACCCAGCAGTTCTGTCGTTAATGGGTCGCGCAGCGAGGTTGTAATTTCGCCCGTCAGCGCATCCCCATTCTCCTGGTTAGCGACCGTGACCACTATTGGCTGCCAGCGTCCCTGAACCAGCTTCTCTCCGAACAATGGCTTCGCCTCCAGTAAGGGAGGCAGGGCAGCCTGAACCGAACCGGGCATCCATGCGAAAAAACTTAACAAAAGCGCGAGTGCCGCGCGGCTCGTTTGGCAGGTTAGGGACATATTCAGGCTCAGAGTGAAATACGGAGTGATCAGATCGGCTGCTCTGCTGCAATTTTGACACAGAAACGCAATAGAGACAACCTGAGACTCGCCCGAAGCCTGTGCGATTTAGAGTGTTTCTTTGCGGGCGCGAATCAGCAGAAAGTTCGGTGAACGCATCAGTCCCTCGTAGCCTCGGAGAGAGACCTCGCGGAATGCCTCTGTTGGCTTTGGTTCTACCAGCCGCTCAATGACAAATCCACTGCTCGAGAGCGCCTCGGTAATATCCGAAAGGGGTCGCCGGAAGAACCGGACGGAGCCGAGCTCGCCCCATATCTGCTCTACCGGTTCCGTGTCAAAATAAATACCGGACGCAGAATCGCCTGGGTATTCCGCCATCGGATGGTGGGTGGAGAAGACAAATCTACCACCGGGCTTCAGCACGCGGTTTATCTCGGTAAACGCGGTATCGAGATGCCGGAGATAGTGGATCATGAGCGGAGCGATGGCGAGGTCAAATTGTGCAGCAGGAACAAAAGGCAGACCTTCACTGACATCTGCCAAGTGGACATCGACCTTCTGCTGTGCCAGCCGTTCTGATGCCAGCTGCACCATGCGCGGGCTGACATCGACAGCGGTTACGTGAGCGGCACCCTCCGTGAGAAGGTGCTCGGCATAAAGGCCGGGGCCACAGCCGAGGTCCAGCACCTGCTTCCCGCTCAGCGAAGGCAGCAGGGCGAGAAGGGCAGGGCGTTCGTAGTACGCATTGTGCGGTTTTGTCGCAAGCTGGCTGGCATAAAGGTCCGCCATCCTCTCGTAACTTGCCAGAGCGATGGGCGGCTCTTCTCTGTCCACTAGGCTCGGTCCCGCTCCTGCTCATCGCGGGCGCGGACGATCTGGCGGAGCGTCAGGAACTCCATCAGATTTTCCATGGTTACCATGCCAACGAGTCTGCCGTCATCGCCACGAACCAGTACCGGCGCTCTTCGAACGCCGTTTGGATTCATGATGACGGGTTCCAGGTCATCATTAGGTCCGGCAAAGACAACCTCGCGGTTCATGGTTCCCGCGACGTAGGCCGTGTCGCCCTCCTGCGCCAGCCCACGCAGAAGCTGGTCTCGGGATAACACCCCGACGACATCGTCTCCCTGAATAACGGGGAAGTCCTGCTGACTGGTGGCAAGCAGTACTTCGGCGGCACGGCGCAGGTTGTCCCCCGGCGTCAGGGTCGCGAACTCGCGTACCATCGCTTCAGAGACGATGGCATCCTCGACAACCTCCCGGCTTTGTTCGGCATGAGATTCCTGGCTTGCACCAAAAAAGACGAACAGGGCAATAAATACCAGAGAGAAGTTACCAGGTGCGGGAAAGAACGGGATGTTGGAAAATGGGTTTCCGAAAACACCCAGGCCATAAAGCCCCATGAGCACCGCCACGAGCTGCCCGATGCCCGCCGCGATTCGCGTCGCCCGAAACTTGCCCATGCGGAGCGCAAGCAGGGCGCGCAGAACACGTCCGCCGTCCATCGGGAAGGCGGGAATCATATTGAATACAACCAGGGCGATGTTCGCGTAAAGCAGCAGCCGAAGCGGCGTCTTCTCGAATCCGGCAAGCGTTCCGCCCTGAGTCATTGCCAGATTCGGAAGCTGACCCATCGCCGCCAGAATCCCCCCAAGAATGAGGGCGATAACGACATTCACCGCAGGTCCCGCGATGGCTATCAAAAGCTCATGCCGTGCTCGGGGACTCTGCTCAATCGAAGCGATTCCCCCAATCGGATAGAGGACGATATCGCTGACGGTGTAACCGAACCGCTGTGCGACCAGGGCATGGCCCAGCTCATGGAGGGCGACACAGGTAAACAAACCTAACGTGAAAAGTACCAGGCCCGCTCCGGTTCCCGCAAAACTGGATGCGGCGAACCAGATAATCATCAGCAGAAACGTGAAGTGCAGGCGGATCGGTATCCCCGAAACCGTGGCGACCCGTAGCGCCCAGGTGTCCCGCACCTCCGGTTCCGTCGGTTTCAGCCCGTTCTTGTTATCGTTACCACGGCTGTTCTGCGCCGGGGGATTAGGAACGCTCATAAATCTACTTTCCGATAACGCTCCCGTGGGCCGTCATCGCTGGATATGTCTTTTCCTTAAAGTACGCGAGAAGACGCTACCAGCGTTTCCAACTGCGGTGCGGTCAGACGGTAGGCACGCCATTCATCCATGTGTCTCGCCCCGCGCTTCTCGTAGAAATCAATGGCGAGCGTGTTCCACTCCAGGCAAATCCACTCCATACGACCACAACCGCGTCGTACCGCTTCGGCTGCCAGATGAGAAAAGAGAGCCGATCCGGTCCCTTTCTTACGGGCGTCCGGAATAACGAAAACATCCTCGATATACAGCGTCGGCTTTGCGAGGAATGAGGAGTATGTCTCGAAGACGATAGCATACCCAATCGGCGATTCACTTCCCTCCTCGAAGGCGAGAAAGACATCGAAACGAGCAGGGGTTCTTTCAAATCCGTCATAGATAAGGCGGACCTTGGCCTCATCATCGGGCGGGTCCAGAATCTCGTAAGCGGCAAGGGCATCGATAAGATTGAGGAGGGCTCCGGCATCCTCCCGGCGGGCAGATCGAACAGTAATAGTTTGGTTAGACATTGGTGGCGCTATTTTACCCGTTTCTGAGGTAGTTGTGGCTCTATATGGTTATACATTCCCGTTTTCGTGCAGTTGACGCTCTAAAGGGCCCGTGCTAAGATAATTTCCAGCAGAAGATGCGGCTGTCGGCCCACAAAACCTGTTTTCCCGCTTCAAAAACTATGGCAAAAGCCTCCTACGATTATCCCGCTGATGTTCCATTCCGGG
The DNA here is from genome assembly GCA_040387315.1 of Armatimonadota bacterium. Taxonomy (GTDB): domain Bacteria; phylum Armatimonadota; class Armatimonadia; order Armatimonadales; family Armatimonadaceae; genus JACMJB01. Next base: position 29,985 of record JAZKEA010000075.1, read on the forward strand.
ATGCGGCTCGCTCCGCATTGGAAAGCGGCTTCCGGAAGATGCTTAAGAACGTTTCGGGGACACGTTCCGGCGTCCGGCGCCGTGAACCGAATGCCGACGAGGTCGAAGCGCTTCATGATATGCGGGTAGGGTCGCGGCGTCTTCGTGCCGCTCTCGCCCTGTTTGCCGGGGTCTTTCCCCGTGCCGAATTCCGCGACCTGGACAGGCAGGTCGGCGCTATAACCGATGCATTAGGTGCGGTTCGCGACCTGGATGTACAGCTGGATGCGCTCCGGGCTTTGGAGTCCAGTGTTCCGTCGAACGAGGCTTATGGGATCTCCCGGCTGATCGCGCGCCAGAGGGAGCAGCGGGATATCGAACGGCGGGCACTTCAGGTCGCACTGGACCGCATGAAGAAGTCGGGATTCGAGCGGAAGTTCCAGAAGGCCCTCGACCGTGCTCTGCCCGCAGAAAAGAATAAAAAGAGAAGCGGAGACGGCGAGTAGTTATGGCGAAAGCGGTCCCAATCCACAAGCTGACACAGACAAAGGGTCTGCTCCTTGACAGCGCTCTCGTGCTGATGGTGCGGCTTCAGGAGATGATGGACTTTGCGGATGCCATTCATTCTCCGGAGAATGTTGAAGATCTGCACCGTATGCGCGTTGCCGCTAAGCGACTGCGGTACACACTGGAACTTTTTGCACCGGCTCTCGACAAGAATGGAGAGTCCGATCTGCTTGACCGGGTGACGGAGATTCAGGAACGCATCGGCGTTATCCATGATCGGGATGTCCTGTTTCCTCTGGTTCAGGACACCCTGGAGGCAGAAACAGAGCGAGAGAAGCGAGCGTCCAAAAAACGTGGCGCTGTCTCCGGCCCACCTCCCTTTCTTGCCGCCGAAGGGCTCGCTGCCCTGACGGCGCGTACTCGCGATGAGCGAAACCGGCTCTATGCGGAATTTATCGCGTTCTGGGATGCGCTTCCTCCGGAAAAATTGACCACAGATTTGTCGCGACTGATCACCTCTGCTCAGGAGACGAACCGTTCGTGAGGCGGCCCGCAGTTGGCGTCATAAGCCTTCTGCTCCTGGCATACGTTGCCGCGGCTCTGCCGTATTCCGCCTATTCTTCCGCCCCCCGAAAGTCTTCCCGCCCCACGAGCCGGGCAAAGCGTAAACAAGCCCGCGTGGCGCTCAAAGGAAAGCTGTCGCGCGTCTCACGTCAGATGACGTCCGTGCGTGCGAAGCTGAAGCTGGCGAAGCGCAGCGAGGCGGATATAGCCCAGGAACTGGGCAGCATTCGTCTTCGTCTTCAAGCCACACGCCGCCGTCTTTCCGATGCCAGAGCGCATCTGGGGGCAGCCAAACGTGAGCAGAAAAAGGTGGCTCAGGCGCTGGAAGCGTCTCAGCGACGACTGGATGCCCAGGAGATGCAGCTCGCCCAGCGCATGGCGGCGAACTATCGGCAGGGCCCGGTTCGCTATGCCTCGGTGCTGCTTGGGGCACGTTCCATGGGCGAAATGGTCACACGCGCCCATTTTGTTCGCTCCGTGGTCAACTATGAGGCCCGCCTTGTGGCGCAGATCAAGGCGAGCCGTTCCGAAGTGCTGGCCTGGAAGGCACAGGTAGACGGCAAAACGTCGCAGGTGGCGTCTCTCCAGGAAGACCTCTCCGCCCGTCAGGAGGAAGAGACTCAGGATGTGCTGAGACAGCGTCAGGTCCTGGCGGAGGCCCGTGCGCGGCGTGCCGAGTTCGAGGACAGTCTGGACGCGCTCCGTGATGACTCCCGCGCCATTACCGTCCGCCTTCATGCGCTTCAGGAAACCCCGGTTGGTCGTGCCCGCCGTCTCATTGCGTTCAGCGGGGGACTGATCCGGCCCGTAGCCGCGCCCATCATCTCCGGGTATGGAATGCGATTTCATCCTATTCTCCATTATTCCCGCCTGCACGCCGGAGTCGACTTTGCCGCTGGCACGGGAACGCCGATTGCCGCCTCGGGTAATGGAATCGTGGTCTTCTCAGGCGTCATGCGCGGCTATGGCAATGTGGTTGTCATCGATCATGGCGGGGGAGTCTCGACGCTTTACGGGCACTGTTCCGCCCGTCTGGTTCGCGACGGCGAAGCCGTGACAAAAGGGCAGATCATCGCTCGCGTCGGCAGCACCGGGCTTGCGACCGGTCCGCACCTTCACTTCGAAGTCCGTAAGAACGGGGCACCCGTAAACCCTCAGGCCGCTTTTTGATCCCTGAGGTTTCGTCCTGCGTTTATCATCCGTTACGTCAGGAGCGATAGGGTACGCGTAAGGTGCGGGGGTAAGGAACTAAGTAGCCTCTGCCGGGTCTCTTCTTAACGTGACAACAACCTATCGTGAACTTCTTCGGGTCACCGCGTTTCGCAACCTCTGGATCGGTCAGGCGATTTCGCAGCTCGGCGACTCGCTTTACTACCTCGTTTTTCTCTTTATGGTGGATCGCCTGACCGGAAATCCCATGATGGTTGGTATCACCGGGGTCGCTCAGTCACTGCCGTACCTTCTGTTATCCCCTTATGCCGGGGTCATGGCAGATCGGTCGGACCGCCGCCGCATCTTGCTCTCCGCAGATATGCTCAGCGCGGCGACACTGCTGGCGTTCGCGGCGCTTGTCTGGCAATACCCGTCGCCTGCGGCATGGATCCTCATTGTGACAGGGGCTGTTCTGTCCTGTATTAATGTGTTCTTCGCACCTGCTAAAGGAGCTGCTATACCGCAGGTCGTGCCGCCGGATTTTCTTACGTCTGCCAATGCGCTCTCCATGGCAACACAGAACCTGATGCCTATGATCGGGGTCGCTCTCTCCGGCACGGCTCTTGCCGCACTGTACGTAATCTCGCCAACGTATTTTTTCCTGTCGGCAATTCTGCTGAATGCGCTTTCGTTTCTGCTGTCTGCTGTGTTTATTCGCCGTCTGCCTCCACTTCTGCCCGAGCGCAGGGAGGCGGAGAAAGGCAAAATGTCTCAGGGGCTGCAGGACCTTCGCGACGGTTATTTCTACCTTCAAGGGCAGTCCGTACTGCGCACCATGCTGCTGCTGAACTTTCTGGTGCAGCTTTCCCTATCGCCGTTCATGCTGGTCTATGTACAGGTAAACCGGGAATGGTTCGGGGGAGAGTACCTTTCACTGGCAATCTGCGAGGTTTCCTTTTTTGTCGGCGTGGTGCTGTGCAGCATTTTCATTGAGCGATTTAAGGTAAACCGGGTCGGACTCGCTTTTATCGGGGGAATGGCCATCGTGGGTGTCACGGTCATGTTTATGGCTGTTTCACGAACCGTGGCGCTCTTCGCATTCTGGAATTTTGCTGCCGGTCTGGCATTTCCTTTTGCACAGATTCCAATGACAACCTTTATCCAGCGGACTGTGCCGGATGCTTTTCAGGGGCGGGTCAATGCCGTCCTGGCGATGACGGGTTGGGGGATTCAGCCGGTAGGTATTGGTCTTGGCAGCCTTGTCATCGCAAAGATCGGTCCGGCGGGCATGATCGCGCTGATGGGAGCGGCTATGACAATCGCTGCTCTGGGGGGTCTGCTGGCGCAGCCATTTCGGAGGGCCACCCTGGCAGAAACCGCGTAGGGTGGCCGACCTGCATTTCAACTACCCGCTGTAGGTGCCTCCCATGGGAGCGCTCAACAATGCGTCCTCGTCTTCGCTGACCTCACGAAGAACGTCTGCTGTCTGATCGGAGGAGGCATTAAGCGCGACATCCGCCTGCGCCAGAATCCCAATTACATGCCCCTGCTCATCAACGACAGGCAGACGCCGCACCTGATTCTCCTCCATTACCTGGAGAGCTGTCTGGAGGCTGTCACTGCCATGCACCGTGGCGACACTATGGCTCATCGCATCGCTAACGATGTGCTCAGCGGGAGATCGGCCCTCGGCGACGACCCGGACCACAATATCCCGGTCCGTGATCATTCCAACCGGTGAGGGGTTATTCTGGCTGGTGACAACGGGAATCGCACCGCAGTCATGCTCCACCATCATACGCGCCACATCCGTAAGCCGGGTATCCGGGGTGCACACAGCCGGGCTTTTCGTCATAATATCCAAAACGTTCATTTTAATACTGCCTTTCACTGCTTTATAAGCCTTCTTGTCGGACTAACCTCTAAGGGTTACCCTTAATTGACCTGAAGTTACTCCGCGAGCCGCAAAAGGGTTTGCCGACGAAATAGTCTGGGCAAAAAACTGCAAGTCTGCCCCTTGCCATTCGCTCTTTCACTCATCATGCCATCAATTTTTTCGCGCATTCGCTGCTCTGTTTCGTCCGTGCTCGCGCTTCTGGCGGGTATTTGCCTGGTTTCCGCCCTGGTACGACCTGCCTTGGGTCAGCCAACACCCGCTGCTTTTCAGGATGTGACTCTGCCCAGTACCGCACCCTCTGGAGAGGCACGCGTCGATCTCATCCGGTTTCGCCTTTATGCCGCTTCCGCAGCAGGGCGTTTTGGGACCCCGGCACCTTCCGTGATCATCGTGCCGCAAACGGGGGCCGATTACAAAGGCAGCCCGACGATCCGTCAGTTCGGAGCGTATCTGGCGGGTCACGGGCTGAACGCGGTCATCATTACCCTGCCGTATCACGGCGAGCGAAAGGGGCCAAAGGAGGTCTCCAGTGTCCGCTTCTTTGGCGGAACGCCGGCTCAGAACGCCCGCGCC
>JAZKEA010000076.1:0-2414 GCA_040387315.1 Armatimonadota bacterium
TCGCTCGTCGTTGTGAATTAGCTCACGCCTCAGACCGCCTCAGACGCGGTGCGCCCGAATGCCCTTGGACGACGCCAGCGCCTCGGTCCAGCGCTTCGCCCAGACGGAATGGTCGGTAAGCACCGTCTCCGGATGCGCCGCGCTTCGGGCGATAAACTCCGGATGGAAGGGACGCCCGGTGGGCTGTCCCGTCGGCTGGTAGCGAAGGTCCAGGCTCCAGCGTGCCGATTCGGTGAAGTTCGGCGTGGAGCGGTGCGGTGTACAGCGGTGCATAAACACGAAGCCACCGCGCTTTACGGGAACCGGTCGAATCTCCGCGTCCGGGCCGAAGGCATCCGGCGGGATCGAGGGGCCGCCCGCGCCGGCTTTATGCTCCAGCAGTCCCTGCTTGAAGATACCGGGAACAACCTCCATGCAGCCATTTTCCACCGTGGCATCGACCAAGGCCAGCCAGCAGGTGATAATGTCGGAGTCGTCCGCTTCTTCCCAGGTCACTGCCTTATCCTGATGCCAGGGAACGTTAAAGAAGCTGGCTCCCTCGCCGGTAGCGGAGGCGGGGGCTTTCGCGCGCAGGTGCTGGATCGGGTTGCAGGTGATCTCCGGCGTTCCCAGCAGACTCTGGACCGCGTCGAGCACATTGTCATTGCGCAAAAACTCGAACAGCTTTGGCCCCAGTGACTGCATCACATCCAGACCCTCAGTGATACGAGGCGATTGGGCATAAAGCCGCGCGATGCGATTACCAAAATCTTCCCCCTCGGCAAGATCGGTGATGACACCTTCCGCCTGAAGGACATGAGCTTTCCGGTCGACCCATACCTCAAGTTCCGCCGTCATCGGCGCCAGGTCTTCCTCGGTCACCACGCCCTCAGCCACCAGAACGCCGTCGTTCTTAAACTTTGCTACCTGTTCATCGGTCAGCTTCATTATTCGTTGCTACTCCTCGGTTAATGTTCAAACAGACGCGGGAATTTTCCACCACCAGCGGTGACGGTATTTCCATCCATATAACAAACACTATACGCTCGGCGAGAGACGCTGGAGCGGTTTACATCAGACGCGTGCAGCAGCCAGTTATGCAGCAGGACCGATTCGCCGGGTTCCAGCTCCAGAAATTCGACGGGGTTATTTTTGAGAAGCTCCGCCGCCTGTTCCTCTGAAACAAAACCGGACGGGTGATCCGGGTTTATCAGGCCCATCTTGTGGCTGCCCTCGATGATCTGAACACAGCCATTCTCTCTGGTCGCCGGGTCCAGCGCGGTCCAGAGCGTGACCAGCGGGTCGCGGTCCAGGCTGCTCCAGCGATCCTGATGCCAGGGGAGCCAGGTCCCCTGATTCGCTGGTTTGTTCATGAACATCGCACGGAAGCAGGAAATCGGCGTGTCGCTGCCGTAGACCCGGTCGCAGATATCTTTGAAGATTGGTGCTTCGGTGTACTCCAGAAAAAGCGGATCGTTCTCCAGATTCTGGATCTTGCGGTAGGCGAGCGTCGCCCCCTTGTGTCCCATCGACTGCTGACCTGCATCCTCGTATTTGCCGGTCCTACTGTCAAGCTGCATCAGAAGGCGGTCGTAATCGATACCGGTCGCTGTGCCGAACATTATAGCGTCGATGCGTTCCTGAAGGGCGGAAAGCTCCCCCGGTCCGAGGGTCATTCCGAGACGCAGATACCCCTTGTCCTGATACGACTGCCACTGCTCTTCGGTAAGTGTGTTCTGCATTGTCACTCTGGTTCCTCCCTGCATGGTCCTCATTGCCCGTTTGCACTCTGCCATCACTTGCAGTGAACGGTAACAGGCGGGTAGGATAATCGTTAGCATGATTGTAACGAGCCGGAAGGAGAAGGGAAATACACAGACAAACTGTGTTTTTGCACTTTGCAACCATCCCAATCTCTGGCCAAGGAAATGCCGTTGAGCGACCATCTAACGATTTTAGCGACCAGCTATCAGCCGGAGTGCCGAATCCATATCGACAAACACATCGTCGGTTACTACACGATCCAGTTCATGTCGGAAGGCGGCGTTGACCTGAGCTATGATGATCGGCATTATTCGCTGAGGGGCGCCTGGTTCTGGACCGCACTGCCCGGACCCCGAGTCCGCTTTCACGCCTCGCGTGAGGCGGGACAATGGTTTCACCGGCATGTCGGGTTCACCGGTCCTCGCGCGGGTCGCTGGATGGCTCTGGGGCTCCTTCCCAAGGAACCCTGGTCCGCGCCGCCGGGCCGTGACTGGGCAGCGGCTTTTGACGCGGTGATCGCGCAGACCAAGCGGCGTGATCCCCGTGGTCAGATGCGGGCCGTCAACCAGCTTGAGCAGCTTTTGCTGGATCTTGCAGATGCCCGCGCCGTTCAGCCGGAACGCGCCGAGGACGCGTGGCTGGAAGGCGTCCGTGAGGCGCTGTCCGCGGAC
>JAZKEA010000077.1:0-4695 GCA_040387315.1 Armatimonadota bacterium
GTTTGCTGTCGCGACAAATGCGCTTCTCGCCGCAATCATGCATCTTGTGTATCGCGCGAATCTCACCCCGCTTCCCAGTTTGAGTTCCCTGACCTGGATTATTCTCGGTACTTATCTGCTGTACACCCTGTGCTGGACGGTTTCACTGACGCGCCGCTTTAAGATTGACGATTCAGTCAAAGATCTTCGTTGAATTATCTTTCGCATCATGTGGTTGCTCGCACCGTTGTTTCGTCAGGGGCAGGAGAGGACACTCCCGCATTCTTTGTCGGCAACGTACTGCCGGACCTGCTGTCTGCCAGCGGGGATGGTCGCCTGCGGGCTCGAAGCGTGTCCGCCCCTCCGCTTCTACGCGCAGTTTGCCGCCTCCGACCTGGAAGCGGTCGTCTCGGATGCAGGGCTGCTTCTGGACAGGAGTGATGCTCCTCTTTTGGGGCTCGCCCATACGCTCGAACGCTTTACCGAGGCGCAGTATCTCTTTTCGTACGGGGAGGAGAGTGGAATGGCAGAGGCGCTCTACCGCATCTGTTACCGCGCGAAAATCGGCGATATCCTGGCCGACCCGGCAGACCGGGCGCTGCTTGGCATCTGCTTCGGGCGTTTCCTGCCACGCATCGGTCAAAAATCCGCGGCGCTTTTGGCTCCACCGGACACGCCCTCTGTGATACAATAGCGGCGAAATTTAGTGGATTCACGGATGGATTGAGGGAGAAGACAGCAGTGCCTACCAATTCTATTGAAGCCCCCGTTTTTGAGCCGGGCACGCTCGACATGCCCGGATTTGAGGAACTCGATGACGTTCGCGATGGCGCTGAGATTAACGGCCCCTGGATCGTCATTCTGTACAACTGCGAGTGTCACACGTTTGATGATGTGATCTCGATCCTCCAGAAAGCGACGGGATGCAGCGCCGAAAAAGGGCTTGCGGTCGCCCTGGAAGTGCATACTCGAGGCCGCGCTATCTGCTTCTCCGGCAGTCGGGATGAGTGCGACCGTGTCGCCTCGATCATCTCCTCCGTGCGTCTCCAAGTCGAGACAGACCGCGCCTAGTACGCGTTTATGTTGGGCAGGAAACCGCAAACAGAATGGCGAACGGTGAGGCATCATGCGCCACCGCCGTACCGCCGACTCCTCCACTGACCCGCTTTCGCTTAACCCGTATGCAGACCTGCCGGACGAAGTCCTCCTGCAGGTGCTGGAGCGCACCGCAGAAGTGGCCGAGGGCGTAAGGGCCCTCTTCTCCCGTGTCGATGACCGCCGGGAGGCGATGCGAGAAATGCTGGTTTTGGGGGGCAACATCCGGCACACGAAAGATCTGCCGACGCTTTCTGTCGCACCCAGCTGCGCCGCCGTTGATGGCGGGGCGGCGATAGAGAAGGCGCTGGGAGCCGATACGGCCCTCGCGGTCGCCGTCGGCATCGAGGGGCTGACCGATGCCCCCAGTGTCCACTGGCCCAGTGTTCAGTACGATGCCTGGCAGAAGACACTCCCGCACGAAGGCGAGGATACCGCTACCATCTGCCGGGGAGTGATGACGGCTCTGGAGTTGGCAGTCCTCCGCGATGCCCCGCATGATGTCGTCCTGCTCGATGGCTCCCACCTCACGCCGGTTATCGGTCTGAATAAGGCCCTGGGAGTCGCGCACGAGGGACTTCGAACAGAACTGGCCCGAATCTTCGCCCCGGACGCTAAAGACACGGCGGAAGCCCTCCGCGCCGTCATGACGAAGCCGGAGATAATCGCCGTCGTGAAGTACGACGGGTCACGTGACCTCTCCCACACCTGGCTGCCCGCCGATATTCGCGGCCCCGGCCTCGGCCTCGATGATCGGACAACGATGAGCCTTTTGCTGGAAACGGGGGAATTCACCGCCCCGCAGCCAGTCGCGCTGACCCAGCAGAGCAAGTCCAACTGGACCCAGAAGCATATTGAGGCGCTGAACCCCGCCGATGAGGTCCGGGAGGCGGTACGAGTTGCCGTAAACGATGTGATTACCCTGGTGCGCGGCGAGGAACCGGGACTGCTGGTGACCTACTTCCGCCCCCACGCCTGGTCGCCCGCGTTTCGCCTGGAGATAAAGCCTGCCGTCGCCGCGTCGCCCGAGCGCCTTGCCGCCGTCTTCTCCGCCATCACCAAGCAGGTAGTTTCGCCCGAAATCCGTGAGCCATATCCCCAATGGGTGGCCGACCGAATGGCGAAAAGCGTCGGCGATGCCCTGGTGGCCCTTCGCGCTGCCGTCAACTTCGATCTCGCGGACGCCGGGTTCGGCGAGTACATCTCCCTGGTCGCGCACTCCTACCGCACAGAACCGGTATAACGAAGGAGATGAAGCCTCTCCCACCGCCGCCGATCCCGGACAGTTTCGAAGAGCGGTGGAAACCGCGTCGCCGGACGATTGCGCTGTTTGGGATAACGCTGACAGTGGTTCTCTGGCTGGGTAATGCGTGCCGCCCCTGCTATATCGGCGCGGGCAGTGTTGACACTTCCCGGACGTTCGCCGGAACGACTAGTTCCGGCATTCAACTGGCCGAGGCCAACATTTGGCCCCGGCCAGTTGTCCAACTGTCCAACCGTACGGGCGATGAATCCGTTAGATTTCCATCGTGGACTCTACGGGATGGCGAATTGTGGTATTGGTCGCCCAGCGACCAATCACTATGTCGCCTCTCGCGATCAGGCGAAGAGCGTTTTATGTCGATTGCCAAAAAACTAATACCGGCAAAAACCGCTAATGTGCGTCTGCACGCGACATCCCGAGGAGTCCTACTCAGTTTTGCGTCAGCGGGATCATCGAGACGAGAGCAGAGCCTGTCGAACGCTATCGGGGTTGTGTATGTTCCCGCCGATGATCCCGAAAAGGCAAAGCATCTTACAGGGCTGCGGGACGCTCGAGGGAATGCATCGTCCGAGGAATTCTGTGGAAGAGATGTTAAGGGTGCTATCATCTACTGGAAGAACGCAGATGGCCCGACGCGGAAGCATAAACTGAACGCTGCTGATTGGAGCGCCTGGGATTTCCTGCCCCAGACCGGCAGCTTTGCATTTGTGCGCGACGACAAAGTCGGACTCGCCGACAGTGAGAGCGTTCAATGGACACGCTCACGGAATGGTTTTTCGTTTTTCGGCCTTGGATTTGCCCCGAACGGTGACGTTTGGGTATCGGAAGACGCCATGGCGCACACAGGGGGCGTTGCGGTTTTGGATGCCCGGAACGGGACACTGCGCGGCTGGAGATGTAAGAGCGGTTCCCCGCTGAGTTCCCCCTTTTATGAATTGGATGGCGATCTCGTTGCACTGATGAAACGACTGCGGGAGAAGAAATAAGTCACTTGAAAGATATCGTGTAATGGCTCCTCGTGTGCGTGTCGCTTTGATTTCCCTCGGCGTCGCTCTGATCGTTATCGTTGTTCTCTACCAGATGTATGCCGTGGTGCTCTCGCCCCTTCTTCAGTGGCGCGGAGAGCGAGCGGAGGATCGGGCCGCCTATCAGAGCATTTCTGCCCTGCTTACCCGTGCCGAGGTAGAGCGGTTCCTTTCAGGCTGGGAAGCCGAGCGCCTGGAAGGAACCGCTTACTGCCAGATGCTGGCGAAGCGACAGGCACCCAAATCCGGCAACGACGTTTGTACGGCGGCGGATCACGAGATCGCCTATCAACGGCAACGCACGATAAAGCGTGAGGCTCCGCTCACCCCGCTTCGGATAATCGTTGTTTACGACCGCAACGAGCGTGTGGTCACAGCCACCACTCTCGACTAGTTCCCAGGAGACGAATCATGTCCGACGAAACACCTCGAAAAGTCCGCCTCGTTATCGCCGAGGATGAAACGATCACACGCGAGATGCTGGCCCGCCTTCTCGCCCTGGAGGACGATATCGAGGTAGTTGGAACGGCCTCGGACGGTGTGAAGGCATTAACGGTCCTGCGCCACCAGAAGCCGGATGTTCTCCTGACCGACATCAATATGCCGCAGATGAATGGGATCGATCTGACCAATACACTGCGCCGCGAAATGCCGGATATCAAGGTGGTTATCCTGACCATCTACAACGACGACGACCGGGTCTTCGCCGCGATCAAAGCCGGGGCACGCGGCTATGTACTGAAAGACTCGCCGCCCGAGGAGACGATTGCCGCCGTCCGTGCCGCTGGTAAGGGGGAAGCGCTTCTGCACCCGTCTCTGGTAAGCCGCGTTCTCAGCGAGTTCGGGCGGCTCTCGACCCAGAAGGCAGCCGATAATGCCGTCTTCGCGGAATTGACGGACCGTGAGCGTGAGGTGCTGACCGAGATCGGCAAGGGTCGCCGCAACAAGGAGATTGCGGACAGGCTTTTCATCTCTGAGAAAACTGTCAAGAATCACATCTCAAATATCTTCGCCAAGCTGGAAGTGAACAGCCGCGCCGAGGCAGCTTTGCTCGCCGCCCGTCAGGGACTGGTTTGATAAACATCCGAGTGGTTGAAATCACTCGCTGGAAAGAACAAGCGTCCTCATGGACGCGCAGACACAGGCGTTAAACTCTCTCGTCCGACAGGACGATTGTATTTGTCAGCGAGTGATTTCAATCACTCGAAGTTAGCGAGGAGCAGCGAATCATGCGGCGCAGCAAGATCGAGGTCGCGGTTCATCTCGTGTGGGCGACCTATGAACGCATGCCGCTTCTAACCGAGTCCATCGAAGAGGCAGTTTATTCCTTTA
>JAZKEA010000077.1:4705-5600 GCA_040387315.1 Armatimonadota bacterium
AGGAGGCTAAGTCACTGGGATGTGAGACTTTGGCAATCGGTGGAATGCCGGATCATTTACATATCGCGTTAATGCTACCGGCAACAGTATCAGTAAGCGATTGGTCAAGCGTCTAAAAGGCTCCTCGTCCCGCATGGTAAAGACGCGTTTCGGAGCGGAAACGTTTTTCACGTGGCAGGAAGGATATGCGGCCTTTTCCTTTAGCCGCTCTCATCGCGCACGCATTAGGGACTACGTAAAAAATCAGAAGATGCACCACAAGGATAATATGACGTGGGACGAATGGGAAGAGACGGATGAACCTGTTCCCGATAAATAAAGGTTCTGAGGTGCGCGATATGTCAAGCACTTTCCTGTTTCCGCTCCGAGAAGGCAGTAACGGAAGTTAGGGAGAATAATAGGCTATGCTCACCACCAGCGAATCGAATCGCGTGAACAAGCGCGGCAAGGTCCTTTCTGTTCTGCTTGACGAGATGCGCGCCAATCCTATTGGCGTCGTCGGTTCGCCCTCAGACACCACGGAGATCACGATAGATATTCTGGAGTCCGCGGAGGCGCAGCGTATTCGAGGCCAGATGGTATACCTTGTGCTTCCCCACGATGGCTGTCGAATAGCCGTGATTGGGCAGATCAGCCGGGTCGAGACACAGAACCGCTGGCATCAGGACATGGCGTTTCGCGGGATTATCAAGCGGCAGGGAGCCCTGCCTCATCTTTCCGAGCGGGCCGATGTCCGTACCGCGACCCTGACTGTCCAGGCTGCCTTCACCATCGATGTGGATGAGCAGGAAGAGGAGTTCTGTCGCGAGGATATGCTGGGCACCTCGCCGGGCACCGGCCTAGGCGAGGCCATCCGGTTCATTGGCCAGTTCAAGGGCTTCCCGATGAGCTTCAC